>CAZNSC010000012.1:33729-38352 GCA_964575695.1 uncultured Dehalococcoidales bacterium | reverse complement strand
ATGCCGGCTCCTCACTAGCGGCAGGTTGTTCTTGGCGGCATCTCGCACTGTATCATTACCCAGCAGGGCGGCCCCAATAGCCCCGGTAAGTAACGGCTCAGGTGGCGTTATCGTCGGGTAGCCCAGCTTGGCCTCCAACGCCCTGACCAGCCCGATGTTCCTGGCCCCACCACCGGTCACGGCTACATCCGGCTCTATCTTTAGCCGGCTCACCATTCCATATACCCTGGTAGCAACCGCTTTATGGACACCGGCAACCAGATCAGCCACGGGTATCCCTTCAGCCAGCTTGGCAACCACCTCCTGCTCGGCAAATACGGTACAGGTGCTGCTTATGCTAACTTCGTTCTTGGCAACCAGTGATAGCTCACCCATTTCCTCTAGCCTGATGCCAAGCCCTTCGGCCATGACCTCGAGGAACCTTCCTGTCCCGGCAGCACATTTATCGTTCATAACAAAGTCCACTACCCGGCCGTTCCTCAGCTTAATGCCCTTGCAGTCCTGGCCACCAATATCGATCACTGTCCTTGCCGACGGTAGCAGGCTGCTGACCCCTCGGGCATGGCAGGAAATTTCGGTGATTTGCCGGTCAGCGAAGGGAACATTGATCCGTCCATAACCGGTAGCCACCACATAGGTTATGTCGTCAAAATGTAAGCCAGCACCGGCGAGGGCCTCCTCCATCACCCTGTTGGCCAACCTGCGGTGCTCCGGACCGGTGGCCCCGATCACTGAGGCAATTACTGCCTCATTCATTATTACCACCTTGGTCATCGTTGAGCCAATGTCAACCCCGGCAAAATACTCAGCCATGCTACCTCTGTTCAAAAGGCTGTCTCTTTTAGTTACCCGCTTTTAGCTGTCTCCAGGGTATCAATGAAGGCATCTATCCTGGCTCTGGTGTCCGCCTCATTGTAGGAGCTAATGTCGACGATATCGCTCTCCAGGACTAGCGAGGGGATGTCTCGATATATCTTCTTGAGCTGATTCAACTGCCAGATTAATCCGGGGTGCCAGCTACGGCAGGAGAACGCCTCATGCATCACTACGCCGTCTATGGAGTAGTCCTCAATATACTGAATGAGACGCTCAACGTCGGGGTGTGAACCGGGGCGTTTTCTGGCTTTGTCATGCCAGTAAGTCCAGTACCTGGTCCATCTCCAGGCTAAATGCTCAATAGGGTCGCTGACCTTGGGCAAATCAAGACGGACAACCGGCTCAATAAGTCTATAGGTGGTCTCTGCCGGGAAGACGGCTCCCTTGCTGTCAAAATAGTTGAAATCAGTTAGCGCAAACCATGCCGGCAACCCCCCACCCCAGAGTAACCGGTACTTTTCATTAGGAACAACGCCTTCCTTGTTGTCTATCTTGCGTTGTAGCTCGTCGCGCAAATCCCGGAAGAAGTCGTAGGCTTCCTGAGTCCCCATCATAAAGGTCAGCGGAACCATGGTGTTCATGGCGTCGCCGGTGCCCATCGGGCAGGGGATAGCCTGGCGCAGTTCATAGGCCTCGATAACCATATCCCAGGTTCTATCGGCTAGGTCAACCAGTTCACTCAGCCTGTCCCAGTCCATCTTGCTGCCCGTCTGCTTCTCCAGAAACTCGACCAGCCCCCGGAGCTGGGCAACAATATACCTTATGTAGTAGTCCTCGACCTCCCGATAATCGTAGTCCGCCTCATATGGTATCCAGGGCATGCCAACATCATACACAGGAACATCGGGCATATAATGCTGCGCCGCCTGATACCACTTGCTTCGCGGGTCACAGATCATCTGTCCGCTACCCAGCATCATATCCGGTCTCACCTGCCCACCCCACGGGGCATCCGGGGGCATCTCACCCAGCTCCTCCCGCCAGGCGTCAAACCCCAGACCGCACAAGGCGTAGGTGCACAGGGACCGGGAAAGATTTTCCGCCTCGGCTCTCTCCAGGAACCGTTGGGCGTCACGCTTGGCGGCGCAGATGCCGGCAAAGTTCTCCGTCCATACCGGGACTATATCCATGGCGCGGACGATTTCATCGTAGCAGCAGTAGATGAAGGTATAAGCTGTCTTTTTGCCCTCCGCCTTAGCCTGCTGGGTGGCAGCAATCATCCCTCTTGACATTCTGGGTACCTTGGCGGCGGCCTCGGTAGCCGTAACCCTCGGTTTTCTCTCTTGGGTCATAGTAACTCCTTCATTACCAGCGTCCGGTTATCTCAGCCAAGTAGTTCCAAAAATGCTTGAATTCTGGTTCTCAACCGGCCAATGGTTGACATCGAATATTCATCTTCAAGGTAAAGCACCGGCGCACCCAGCGACTCTATATAGCTTTTCATCGCCGGCACCTCAAAGCCGAACGGGTCGCAGTATTTATAAATATAGAGAATAACACCGTCAACCGCGAAATCTCTGATAAAGCGACCGATATGCCCGAACCTCTCCTCCAGATATTCCGGGTAGGTTCCCTTCTGTTCCCGATAGGTTCGGCAACAATTTGTCTTCCTCAGGTAGCGCTCAGCAAGGCCATCCATCGGGTCATCAGTGATGGGTGCATCAAACCAGTGTTCCCTGGTACCGGGGCATAAATCATCGGCGACTACCCAGGCACCGCTATCTTCAATGAGCTCAATAAACGCCGCATTGTCAACCTGGGCACCGACTACCATTATTCGGGCTGACTTTTTGGCGGGAACGCCGGCCCTTTGCTTGACCTCATCAATAACGCTGCCCAGTAGATTGATCGATTCCGTCACCGGCAGACCCATGCCAGTGATTAGAGCCCTGGTCAGCTCCGTGCCTGAGATTAGGGGCGGGTCCGGTCTTCTAAGCTCAAAGAGCTCCCGTACCCGGGCTCGATTATCATTGTAGATTTTGACGGCCCGGGCCAGGCTATCATCGGAGATTTCGCTTCCGGCAATCTTACCCAGGCTTTTTCGAAATGTATTCAGCGTCTCCTTATAGAATTCCAGCGATGAATCATCGGTCCCATGAGGCATGTTAATAAAATGGGAGTAGGGTAGCCCCGTGGTGTATTTCCATATATCGTAGGTGCGACAGATACTGTCGCAGGCATGGGGGATGACCAGGCCATCCAGAAAATCGTAGTGCCCTTTGAGCGACATATCAAAGCAGCTACGAACCAGAGGACAAACGATGGTCTCCATCTGGGTATCCGCCTTGGAGATCGGCTCAGTGACACTCCCCTTTATCCGGAACGGGATAAACCCGGCCGCATAGATTATCTCTAACGGAACGTAGGCACACAGATAGCCGATAATCTGTCTGCCCTGCTGCTTCAGTTCTCGGGCGCGACCACCGTAGTCCTGGTAATATTTGTCAACTACGGCGAGCCCGCCGGCGTTGCCTTCTAATGACATTATACTTTCCCTCTCCTGTCAGTTCGTTACTCTGTCCTCTTTTAAGCTTTGTGATATCACCCCGGGTGTAATCGAGACCGGTTGCGGGTTCTCTCCACCTTGCTCACGGGATGCTGAATAGGTTTTCCTTGCCGGCCGCCGACTGAGAGCGCTTCATCATAAGCCTGGTTAACCCGTGTATTACATCAAAGGGTTGGAGGTTGGTGAAGGTGTACACCCATTTTGCCGTCTCCAGGGAAATCTTCTTGGGGTCTTCGCCGGTACCCAGCTTCTTAAGCATTTCTGTGTGATAAGATTCTGTAGCCCTCATTGCCTTCTGGAGATGGTGCCTGACTCCGCCTTCAACAATACCACTGTGACTCAGGGCACCTATTTGCGCCGGCAGGGTAGAGAGCTTCTGAATGCTGCTGCAATAAGCCTCAAGGGAGTCAAAGTAATTGGGCCAGAAAATATTCTTCTCCGGATTGTACAATCCGGTGGCATCCCCTATAACCGTAATCCCCTCGCTTTCATTGTGCAGGGAGAGATGGCACGGCGAATGTCCCGGGGTGTCATAGGCAGTCCATACGACTCCCGAGCCGAGATCGATGTTGTCTCCTTCGTTAACAACCAGGTCTACCTCAAAGGTAGGATTCTCAGGTGCCGGGGGCCATTCTTCAATATCACCCTTGATCAGCAAAATCTCGGAGATGACGCCGTCAACGCGGATAAACTCCTTGATCATCTCCTCGCTTGCGAGTAGCTTGGCGGCTACGGAGCTGGCCACGAGCTGTAAGTGAGGCCACAGCCGCCTCAGGTGGGGTACAGCGCCGATATGGTCGGGGTGAGTGTGAGTTAGGGCCAGGTATTTGATCCGCTCCGGTGGAATGCCCAGTTCCTTGACCTGTTCTACAATGATTGGGAAGGTGGCCCCGGTGCCCCCTTCGATAATCATTCCGTGGTCTCCCATAGACAGATAGGCTGGGTAAGAGGGCGTACCCAGTTGATAGAAGTCTGGGGTGATGGTGAACGGCCTGTAAATTTTTGCACTCATAATATCTATCCTTATTGATAAAACTCGTTCCTAACTGGGGAAAATCGTGAAGAGTAACCTTTCTCAGGGCTACGGAGTCTGTTGGGGACTCCCTAAGGTCGCCAGACATAAATATATCTGGAAACATCCGCAGTTGTACAGCGCAGGGAAATCAGGCAGAGAGGCTGTTACTTCCACAACCCCAACACCTGTTAAAGGTTCAGCAATATTGCATTATCCCCTTTCTAAC
>CAZNSC010000012.1:28766-33719 GCA_964575695.1 uncultured Dehalococcoidales bacterium | reverse complement strand
TGCTTCTAGTATAAAAGAATGGAACGGGCAAGTCAATTATACGCACTGCCATGATTGACATCCTGAACGAAAGGGTTGAAAATGATAGAGCTATCCATGATTAACGCTAGAGCCTTTGACCAAGGCAGAAAGGATATACGAGGTGTCTATCTCGGGCAGGGTTCGCAAAGGCATGGCATCAGGGTCGTGGATCAGGAGGATGTTTGAGGAGGGAATTGCCCTTAAACAGCAGTACGGGGACGAGAATGTCTTCGACCTCTCCCTTGGCAACCCCGTGATGGAACCTCCCCCTGAGTTTGAACAGCGGCTGCGGCTACTGGCGGAAAACCCCACGCCAGGGATGCACAGATATATGGAAAATGCCGGTTATCTCGAGACCAGGGCAGCGGTGGCGGCGCAGCTCTCGCTGGAGACCGGTCTCAAGTTCACTCCGGGTGAGATTGTCATGACCAGCGGCGCTGCCGGTGCCCTGAACGTGGTGCTGAAGACGATACTGAACCGGGGGGATGAGGTCATCATATTTGCGCCTTACTTTGCTGAGTATGTCCATTACATCCGCAACCATTATGGGGCGGTGAAGGTCCTGCCGACAGACGAGCAGTTTATGCCCCGGCTTGATGCCCTCGAAGCTGCCATTGGGGCCAAGACCAAAGCAGTGATCATAAACAGTCCTAACAACCCCTCGGGCGCTGTCTATAACGAGGAGCTTATACATCGGCTGGGGGGATTACTTCATGACAAAGAGGCCCAATACGGGATACAGCTCTTTCTCATCAGCGACGAGGCATATCGCAAGATTATCTATGATGGATTAGAATACCCTCCGGTTTGGCCCCATTACTCTCAAAGCATCATTGCCAATTCCCACTCCAAAGACCTGGCGCTGGCCGGTGAACGCATTGGCTGTATCGCCGTGCACCCCGAATGCAGGCAGCGGGAGGAGCTGGTGGATGGTCTCATCTACTGCAACCGAACGCTGGGGTTTGTCAATGCCTCGGCCCTGATGCAGCGTATAGTGCGCCACTTGCAGCAGGTGACTGTCCCTGTGGGCGAGTATCAGAAGAAGAGGGACTTCTTATATGACCATCTCGTCAGGATGGGCTATTCGGTGATAAAGCCGCGCGGGGCTTTCTACATGTTCCCCAGGTCCCCGTTGAAAGATGATGTTGCCTTTGTCAGGAAGCTACAGCAGCATAGGGTGCTCACGGTGCCCGGTCGCGGCTTCGGGTCACCGGGGTATTTTCGGATATCTTACTGTGTTGATGATAGGACACTGGAAGGCTCCCTGGACGGCTTTCAGAAGACGGCTCAAGAATTCAACCTGTGCTAGCCAGGAAGAGATTGTTTAGCAGCCTATCCCTCTGACCCCCTTCCCTTGCCAAGGGAAGGGGGAAAATTTAATTAAGAGAGGCGAAGCCTCTCTTTAACTCTCCTGCTTTTCGGGCATTCGAGAGGGGCGCCAGCCTGGATATTTCTATGGGGAGTCTCGGAGGGACGCGGCCCCTTTTCTAAAGAATTCCCCCTCTCCTTTTAAGGAGAAGGGGATAAAGGGGGTGAGGTCAACAAACTATCTTCAGGAATATTCTTGACAAATGGGACTATGTTTGATAAGCTAGACTCTAGATACCTTCTGGGAGAGGGTGCGGATGGCTAACAGAGCCGTTAAACAGACGCAATCTTGTCTTTCTGTAAAGACGTTGGCTTTTGGCTTTAGCTAGTCCGCCGGGGTGAATTGCTAATGTGGTGACCCCTGGCGGACTCTTCCAATGTCCTCTCAGGGTATCACATTAGCATATCCACGGGAAAGTCATAATAGAAGACTCTTAAAGGCTCTCAAGCCCTGGGAAGGCAGTCCTTTTCCGGGCTTTTTTGTTTTCAGAAATGGATTTTGTTAATGAGGAGGTAAATCGCATGATTGGAAATAAGTACCGGCCCCTTGCCATTACCCGGAGTTTTTATCAACTGGGTATGCCTTCTTTCCCGGTCTATCTGTCTATGGGAGATTACGGGATGATTATCGAAGGGGGCACCGGGGCTACTTCTAGCATAATCATAGAGCAGATCAAGGAACTGGGCATTCCGCCGGAGCGGATCAAATACCTGGCCCTGACTCACACTCACGCCGACCATATCGGCGCTGTGCCCCACCTGAAGAGGCTCTGGCCTCATTTGCAGCTCGTGGCCAGCTCCGTAGCCGCCAGACTACTCAGAAATGAAGACATGATCAAGGGGTTTCGCGACATGGATCGCACTCTTGCCGGGATCATGCTCGCCAAGGGTGAGATTGCAGAGCTCCCCCATGAGCTTGACAGCTATGTCTTCAATGTGGATCAGGTTGTCAGGGAAGGAGACAGCATCAATCTTGGCTCGGAAGTCGTATGGACTGTCTATGAGACCCCGGGGCATTCCCCGTGCCATATCAGCCTGTGTGAGGAGGGGGAGGGGACTCTGGTCGTGGGGGATGCCACCGGATTCTATGTCCCGGAAAAGGACGATTTCTGGCCCAATTACTTTGACTCCCTTGAGGCTTACTGTAACAGCATCCGGAAGCTTTCCGGTTTGTCCGCTCAGAGGGGTGCCCTGAGCCATAATTGCGTGATTGAAGGATGGCTGGGACACTATTTGCAGAGAGCCATCGGGGCGGCAGAATCCTATCACCTGGAGATGCTGGAAAGGCTGGGCAGTGGAGAGAGCCCGGAGAAGATCGCTCAGGAGAAGGCAAGGTGGGTGAACACCCTCACCGATGACCACCCCTTCGAGATAATGTACAGCATGGCCAGAATCCTGCTCAAGCGTTCGCAATCCGAAGCCGGCAAGTTGAGCTTGTTCACCACCCCGTGAAGGCGATTGAGGGGGCCACAACCAGTCAGGGTCACCTTTCGGGAGGCCACTGAGAGCACGGGAGTCCAAAATCTAAGCGGGAATAGCTATCGGGAAAAAGCGGAGGGCATTCCGGGTCGTCTGCTCAGCCAGAACAGCCTCTTCCACGCCCCTTATTTCGGATACGGCGCTTAAAGACCTCCGCACATCCTTGGGAAGGGCGGTGTACTTTGATTCCCTTCCGTATTCGACCGGAGCGTCGGTTTCCAGGAGCAGGTTAAGAAGCGGTGCCTCTTTAACCGCCCTGCGGTGCTCGGCGTGATACTCAGAGGCCGGGGTAGCCGAAACAAAGTATCCCCGGGCGATGATGTCACGAAGCACGCTGGAAGGGCCGGTAAACCAGTGAAAGACCGCCTTTTCTATCCCTGCCTCTATTGCCAGCATCAGGGCATCCCTCCAGGAATACCGGCTGTGAATAGTGACCGGCTTGTGGTATTTCCTGGCCAAGCCCATCAATCCGGCAAGGACGGCTTGCTGTCGGTCTTTGGGGGCCAGGGCTTTGACCCTCTTATCGTAGTCCAGCCCCACCTCGCCAATAGCCACGGCATCACCGATATTGTCCTCAATCTGGTGCATGGTTCGCTCCACCTCCGGGGGCTCCATATGCGCCAGCTGCCAGGGGTGCAGCCCCAGAGCCGGATATACGAGGTTCTTATATTGTTGGGATATTTCCAGTATCCTCTGGTTGGACTCATAGCCACTGCCGACGGCAACCACCGCCACCACGCCAACATCTGCAGCTTCCCTGAGGGCTACGTGGAGGTCTTCGATTTCATCAAGGTGGGCATGGGTGTCTATCAGTCTTAACATCGTTCTAACCGTAGGTTTTCAGGATGTGCCGGGCGAGGACGTATTTCTGGATCTCATCCGTCCCGCCGCCAATCCTGGCGTGCCGCTGAATATGATAGAATGCCGCGAGCGGCAAGTCCAGAGTCTCTCCCAGGCCGCCATGAATCTGAATCGCCTTGTCCAGTGTCCGGCACGCCCATTGTGCTGAGACCAGCTTGACCATCGAGGCCTCTATGTGTACATCCTCGCCCTGGTCTGCCTTCCAGGCCGTCTGGTAGGTCAGTGCGCGCAGGGCTTCGATATCAATCCACATCTCGGCAAGCATCCATTGGATTGCCTGTCGGCTGGCGATGGGCTGACCGAAAGTCACCCTTTGCTTCGCCCAGCTCACCGACATTTCGAGGCTCCTCTGCATCATACCTAAAGCTATGGCCCCTCTTAAGAGGCGGTCGAAAATGGTAACCAGTCTCTGCCCCAGTTGAAAGCCAAGCCCCACCTCACCAAGGACATTGGCCCCGGGAACAATGCAATTGTCCAATGTCAATTCAAAGCAGGCTATCCCAAGCCAGGTGGGAAGACTTCGTGTCACCTTAAAACCGGGCGTATCCTTCTCAACCAGGAAGGCCGTTATGCCGCCATGCTGCCGTTTCTCCGTGTCAGTGACTGCTTGAACCACGGCAAAGTCAGCGATATCACCATCAGTAACGAAAGTCTTGACACCATTGATTATCCAGTGGTCACCGTCTCTTACAGCCGAGGTCTGCATCATCCCCCCGGGGTCAGACCCGGCGTCGGGCTCCGTCTGGGCAAAACAGCCCCGTTTCTCACGTCTGAGCACCGGCCACATAAACCTTTCCCTCTGTTCTTCGGTAAAATCGTACATATAGACAAGGCAGGGGTCCTCGGCTCTAGGCAGACGGACTATAGATTTTGATGTTTGCTCCTGGACTAATACGTTGGCGAGCGTGCCCAGCCCACCACCGCCAAACTCTCTGGGGATGTGTGCGTCATATAGGCCCGTCTCCCGGGATATCTTCAGTAGTCTCTCTTCCTCTTCCTGGTCAAGGATGCCGTACCAATGCTGATAGCGGCGTCTGGTGCCAGTGGGCACCCACTCGGCCATTGCCTGTAGAGCCTTGGGTTCTAAGGGGATGCAGTTTTCCTTAACAACCTCCCAGGCCAGTCGTTGGAGTGCCAGTATCTCCTCCGATAAGCTGAAGTCCATCTCCCCCTCCTCTCATGAAATTTCCTCGGTATCATAGCAATTCTGATACTTGATGGCAA
>CAZNSC010000012.1:0-28756 GCA_964575695.1 uncultured Dehalococcoidales bacterium | reverse complement strand
GCCTTCGTAGGACAAGGCCGGAAAAGTGAAGTGGGGTAAGTATAGGTGGGGTTGACATAACCGGTCTGCCACTCTAAGATATGTTGTGTCACCCGAATTCGAACAGGCAATATTAGCGGGTCCGGGGGTCAGGTAGGTGGAGTGTGGACAGGACTGAATATGGGAATCAATTGAAGGCTGTCAGGAGTTATTTTTCTGGCGGCCATCGAATAAGGCTTCTCCTGGGGGCATTATTTGCCCTTGTGGTCTCGGATGGGCTGATAAGCAAGTTTCTTGTGTCTCAGAGATTCGGATTGGAAGGGAATCCTTTCCTGCAACCGTGGGTGGGTGAGGACAACTTCTTGATTATGAAGTTGGCCGGTGCCCTGTTTGCGGTACTTATTCTGTGGGATATACATAAACAAAATCCCAGGCTATCGTTCGTCAGCGCCTCATGCTTTGTGATGTTGTACACGGGCATCGTCCTCTGGAACTTATTTGCCTTCTTTATTGCTCAGCTGTGAGCATCGTCGTCTCAACGACACAAGGTAAGCACTTGTTAATTGATGCGTATTCCGGACCAATATAAGAAAACAGTCGGGCAGAATAGTTGCTTTGTTGTCTCCAGAAGCGTATGGTATTGCCCGGTATCTGGAAACCGCTGACCTTGCAGATTCATCTGGAGCCCACTATGCCGGTAATTCCACGGTTATCGTGGTTCCTCTACCTGGTTGAGATTTTGCTTTTAGAGTGCCACCGAGTAGCCGGGCCCGTTCCTGCATGCCAGCCAAGCCAAGCTTACCGTCTCTGGCTAGGTCCCCCATAGTCTCGGGAGGGGTGAAGCCCTTGCCATTGTCGGTAACGGTTATCTTTGTTCTGTTTTGATCGAAATCGGCCGTAATCTCCGCCTCAGTTGCCTGAGAATGTCGCCACACGTTCCTCAGCGCTTCTTGAGCAATGCGGAAAAGCACCAGCTCTGTCTCCTCGGGAAGGCGGCGTTCAGCACCAAGCACATTTACCTTTACCGGTATTCCTGAGTATCCAGCCACGTCTGAGGCCAGCCATTCCAGCGCCGATAGCAGGCCAAGGCGGTCCAGTGCCGCTGGCCGCAGGTCCTGGCTTAGCCGACGCACCCCCTGTATGATGCTGTTAGTCTGCTGCCGTAGTTCCTCTAAGCGGCGGCGATCCTCCTCGATCAGGCCCTTTTCCCCGGAAGCGATGGTGTCTAACTGCCGGGAAAGCACGACCAGAGCCTGAATCGTGTCATCATGTAACTCACGGGAAATACGCTTTCTTTCCTCTTCCTGGGCCTTGGTAGCCTGCTGCAGATAGAAGCGCAGGTTATCCTGCATGCGTTTCTGTTCAGTGACATCCCGGGCAATATGCTGAAAGGCTACAGGTTTGCCATTGCTAAGAACAAGGCTGGTTGCCAGCTGGACAAATGCCTCACTCCCGTCCTTCCTGGTTAGATGCTGCTCGTACGGCTGCTCCACGGGCTCGTTTCCCAGCAGCTTGCGCCGAATCTGGCCAGCAAGATAGAGGTCATCCTCAGTTAGGAAACTTTTCACGTTTTTCGTCATTAGCTCTTCTGTGGTATATCCGGTGAGCTTCTCAGCTGCCTTGTTGGCGGCTATAATATTGCCCTCCAGGTCATGAGCCCAGATAGCATCGAAGGCACTCGTAAATAACTCCCGGTATCTCTCTTCAGATGCTCGTACTTCTTGCTGGGCTGCTTCCAGTTGTGCGCGGTACTCTCGTTCTCTGCGGAGCGACGCGAAACTGGCGGCTAGTACGTTGCCAATGATGAAAACGGCACCGGTTTCAGAGAGGGCATCTGTCGGGTAGGGAGAGATAAAGATGGCGCGGGGCAACATGCAGGCAAGAGCCGCTAGCGAGGTGATAAAGGCCCCTCTCCAGCCAAACAGGAAACCAGCCCAGACTATGGGTGCCAGGTAGAGGATTCTCTCAAAGGCATGCCGACTTAGGCCGAGGTTGGACATTATGTCCGTGAGAAATGACGGGTGCTCCAGTGCCTCCTCGTAGTGGGGTATGGTGATAAGCACAAGTATGGCTATGACAAGCCAGAAACCGGGTCTACGAATAACCTTTGTCAACCGGCCTATCGATAAATAGTGTGCCACAGCGACGCCTCAAGTGTCCCCGCGAGTTTAATCTCAAGGTATGTCGTCAAGGGTGACCCAGCCTTCTTTTAAGGCGCGTACCACGGCTTCGGTCCGCGAGCTGACCTGTAGTTTATTAAAGATGTGGCCCAGGTGGGCTTGAACCGTGCGTAAGCTGAGACAAAGCTCGTTGGCAATCTCCTGGTTGCTTGAACCCCGGGTCGCTAAACGCAGCACCTCGGTCTCGCGCTCGCTCAGAACCTCTAACGGCTTTCGTCCTGCCGGTTTGCCGGGAGCAGGCACAAAACGATTGAGCACCTTGCGGGCAATCGCCGGATGGAGCACTGATTCCCCGGCGTGAACAGCGCGCACAGCATCAACGAGTTCACGGCCACGAACGCTTTTTAGCAGGTAACCGGCGGCCCCCACTTCCAGAAGGCTGAAGACAAACTGGTCATCATCATAGGCGGTGAGTATCAACACCGCTATGGCAGGATAAAGTGACTTGATCTGTTTGGTGGCTTCGATGCCATCGACCTTGGGCATGGAAATATCGATTATGGCGACATTCGGCTTGACACTACCGGCTAACCTCACCGCCTCCTCCCCGTCGCCAGCCTCGGCAACCACTTCCAGGTCCGGTTCCTGTTCCAGGATCTGGCGGGTGCCCTCCCGTACGACAGCGTGGTCATCAGCTATTAGAATCTTAATCTTGCCCACATGACACACCTCAATGCTTGCTAAGCTTATCATACACCCTTTGCCCTGAGCTCTCAACCAGGAAAAAGCTCAACTTATATACTCGTGCCGTAAGCATAATTACCTAATCACGAGTAGTTACCGGTAGGTGTAAACTACTAGGTTGTGAGATTAGAAATAGGTATCGAGGCGGACGCCAGGATCGTTGGTAGGGTGATAAGCTAAAATCAGGGGGTAAGGGGAAGGATAGGGATGAAGGAAAGTCTCTCCGGCTTAGCTCCACAATACCCCCCCCTTACCCCGACCAACCAGAGATTAATAACGGAGGTGGACGCGATGCAGTGGGAGTTTATAGTAGCGCTAATAATAGCAATACCCATCATCCTTTTCCCGGCGGCGTTCGTCTGGTACCTGAATGTTGGCGGCATTTATGCTGTCATAAAAGAGGTACGGGAAAGGCGAGCCGCCCGTGAGGCGAAAACCGCGGCGGCAGAGGCTAAGCAGCATGTTGCCGCACCACCCAAGCAGTAGGCTGCGGAACAGGATGTGGTTGGAACCAAAAGCGCATCGGCTCCAATCGGCAGCGTGCCGAAGACTCGGAGAAAGGAGGGATTGATATGGAGTGGCAGATTATAATAGCATTGGTGATAGCAATCCCTATTATCCTTATTCCGGTGGTGTTTGTCTGGTTCCTGAATATCGGTGGTAGCTATGCGGCTATCAAGGAGGCACGAGCCAGGCGAATTGCCAGCAAGAGGGAAAGCGGGGAGTTGACAGGTGCTGAGCAGCATGTTCCTGTACAAACCGTGAGGAAATAGGCAGAGTAGAGTCATCCTTTGGGCTGATTTTGTGGTGAAATGGAACCGGCATTTAGCTCCAGTTGAGTTTATATAGGCCTTACCGTAAGGCCTTGTTTGTGCGACGGAGATAGAAAGGAGGGGATGGTTTGTGGAACTAAACCGGAGAGACTTTCTAAAACTATCAGGAGCGGGTGTTGGTGCCGCAGTAACTCTTGGCTTCCTACCTGACGTAACCGCGATGGCCTCCCCCAGAGAGTTCCCGCTGAAAAGAAAGGTCAAAGAGACAACCACCATCTGCTGTTACTGTTCTGTTGGCTGTGGCGCCATCGTAACGGCCTATGAAGATGGAATCATCAAAGTTGAAGGGGACCCTGACCACCCCATCAGTGAGGGTGCCCTGTGTCCCAAGGGATTGGCTATGGCCCAGATTCACCAGGTAAATGGCAAGCCTAACCAATACCGGCTTACCAGGCCTTTGTATAGGGCTCCGAATGCAGATACCTGGGAAGAGAAGCCCTGGGACTGGATGATAGATACCATTGCCAGTAGAGTCAAGAACACCCGCGATAAGTATTGGAATGACAGGGCAGGTCGTACTGACGCTATCGCCAGCCTCGGTGGCGGCGAGCTGGACAATGAAGAGTGTTATCTGCTGGCCAAGATGGACCGTGCCCTCGGCGTGGTGTATTTGGAACACTGCGCCCGCCTCTGACATTCCTCAACGGTCGCCAGTCTGGCGGAGAGCTTTGGCAGAGGAGCCATGACCAATCATTGGATAGACATTAGAAATGCCGACTGCATCATGATTATCGGCTCTAATGCTGCCGAGAATCACCCTATATCCTTCAAATGGGTCACCCGGGCGATGGGGAAAGGGGCACAACTTATAAATGTTGACCCGCGCTTCACCCGCACTTCTTCCAAGGCCCATATCTATGCGCCGATAAGGTCAGGGACAGATATAGCCTTCATTGGTGGCATGATAAATTATGTTCTTGATGATATGGAGAGAAATCCAGGCAGTTACAATATGGACTACGTGAAACAGTACACCAACGCTGGCCTTATTGTTAATTCCGGATTTGCCTTTAATGACGGGCTGTTCGGTGAAGTGCAAGATGGCAGGTATACCGCGGCGTCTAAGGCGACATGGAATTACGCTGATACCTCGACACCGGCTACAGACCTGTCCCTGAAGGACCCTAACTGCGTGTTTCAGCTACTGAAGAAGCACTACTCCCGATATGACGTGGATACGGTATGTAAAATTACAGGCACGCCCAGGGAGGTTTATCTGGAGGTTTGCCGTACCTACTGTGCCACAGGCCAAAGAGGCAGGGCAGGCACCATTTTGTATGCCATGGGAGCAACCCAGCATACCTATGGCACTCAGAATATCAGAACCTACGGCATACTCCAGCTCCTGCTGGGTAACATGGGCGTTGCCGGCGGAGGCATCAATGCACTGCGCGGCACATCCAATGTTCAAGGCTCCACCGACATGTGCCTGTTATCCCATATCCTGCCCGGATACCTGGCGGTCCCCAAGGAAGGAGATACAAGCCTTGAGGCATACCTTAAGCGAGCAAGTCCTTCAACCATCACCCCTCAGGGGCTGGCCGGGGATAAGAGCGCCAACTGGTGGGGTAATTACAAGAAGTATATTGTGAGCCTGCTTAAGGCCTGGTATGGCGATAAGGCTAACAAAGATAACGATTTCTGCTTTAACTATCTACCCCAGTGTGACCCCAAGGTGGACTACACTCACATCGGTATGTTTGAGGCTATGGGCCAGGGCAAAGTAAAGGGGCTCTGGGTCTGGGGGCAGAACCCGGCATCGGGCGGGCCTAATTCCAACGGAGAGCGTGAGGCTATGGAAAACCTGGACTGGCTCGTGGTCACTGACATATGGATGAATGAGACCGCCGAGTTCTGGAAAAGGCCTGGAGCGGGCCCTTCCAGCATCAATACCGAGGTGTTTGTCCTGCCGGCGGCTGGTTCCTACGAAAAGGAGGGGAGCATAAGCAACAGCGGCCGCTGGGCACAGTGGCGCTATAAAGCGGTGGAGCCACCGGGGGAAGGCATGGCTGACCTGGAAATTATGCACCTCGTTATGTTAAAGCTGAAGGGGCTCTATAGCGTGGACAGCCGTCCATGGGCACGGCCCATCATGGACCTGGACTGGAACTATGGCGCACACATCACCGCCGATGCGGTGGCCAAGGAAATCAACGGTTTTGACCTGAGCACCGGCAAACTGGTAGACAGCTTCGCCGCTCTCAAGGATGATGGTACCACCAGCTCCGGGAACTGGCTCTACTGCAACATGTATACTGAGACGGATGGTAACAAAGCCAGGAGGCGTGACCCGGTGGATTCACATCCCAAGCAGATTGGGCTGTATTCCAACTGGTCCTGGTGCTGGCCGCTCAACCGGCGTATTATCTACAACCGGGCATCGGTTGACCTCGATGGGGTGCCCTGGGATGTTGAGCATCCCGTCATTCTTAACTACAATCTCGAAGGCAAGTGGCAGGGTGATGTCCCCGATGGTGGCTGGCCGCCGATAAACCAGGCGGAAAAGGGTGCCAAGTATCTCCCCTTCATCATGAAGCCGGAGGGCATAGCCCGTCTCTGGGGCTACGGCCTCGCTGAGGGGCCGCTGCCCGAGGTCTACGAACCCTGGGAGAGCCCCCTGGACAAGAACTTGATGTCGGGCACCAAGGATAACCCCTGTGCCTTTATCGGCACTTACATGAATGAGCGGGGCACCCCTGACCGCTACCCGTACGTGGGCACCACCTATCGGTGTACCGAGCACTGGCAGACAGGTGTCATGACCCGGAGTCTCCCCTGGCTGGTGGAGCTCATGCCGGAGATGTATGTGGAGATGGGCGAAGAGCTTGCCACAGAAAAGGGGATTAGAAGTGGGGACAGGGTTATCGTGAGCTCAGCGCGGGGAGAGATTACAGCCGTAGCTGTTGTTACCAAGCGCTTCAAACCACTACGGGTCGATGGCAAGACCCTCCATCACATGGGTGTGATCTGGCACTTCGGGTACAGCGGCATGGCTAAAGGTGACAGTGGCAACATCCTCACGCCGCATGTTGGTGATGCCAACACGACCATTCCGGAATACAAGACTTTCCTGTGCAATGTAAGGAGGGCATAAGATGAGTAAAGGGGTGCTGTACGATGCTACCAAGTGCATAGGATGCCGGGCCTGTCAGGTAGCCTGCAAGCAGTGGAATGAGCTGCCAGCGGAAGAGACTATCAATACCGGGACCTATGAAAACCCACCGCAATTATCAGCCTACACCTTTACCAAGATCCGCTTCACCGAATTAGAAGAGGACGGCAAGTTCCGGTGGGTCTTTGCCAAGCTTCAGTGCATGCACTGCGAGCATCCCGCCTGTGCCGAGGCCTGCATTGTCGGTGCTTTAAAGAAGACGCCGGGTGGCCCGGTGACATACGACGAGGGCAAGTGTATCGGCTGCCGCTACTGCATGGTGGCCTGCCCCTTTGGCATACCCAACTTTGAATGGGACAAGCCGCTACCCTGGATCCGCAAGTGTACCTTTTGTGCCGACCGACAGGCCGCGGGACTCAAGCCAGCCTGTGTCACCACCTGTCCCACCGGCGCTCTCCAGTTCGGCGAGCGTGAGGAGCTCGTCGCCGAGGCGAGACGGCGCATTGCGGCCTCACCGGGAGAATACGTCGACCACATCTATGGAGAGAAGGAGGTTGGAGGTACATCCTGGCTATATCTCTCCCCCGTCCCCTTTAAGGAACTTGGTTTCCCAAACCTTGGCTCCGAGCCAGTGACGGTTAATGCGGCCCGCGCCATGGGGGCTGTTCCGCCCGTGCTCCTGGGCGTGGCGGCGATTATGACCGGCATCTACTGGCTCACCAAAAGACGAGTCAGAATAAGCCAGGCGGAAGTCGGTGATAAAGAGAAACAGGAGGTGACGAAATGATACAGGAGAAACGCTCGTTCCCCATCGGCACCTCTATCCTGGGCATTCTGGTCATCCTTGGTCTCATACCGATGATAATTCGCTATGTCAGGGGGCTTGGCGCCATCAGCAACCTGAGCGACGGGCGTCCCTGGGGATTCTGGATTAGTTTTGACCTGTACTGCGGGGTTGCTCTGGCAGCCGGCGGGTTCACTCTGGCGGGATGGGTCTACCTCTTTAACCGGACAAAATACCATGCGGTGGTGAGGCCAGCGGTACTGACCGCCTTCTTGGGCTACACGCTGGTAATTCTTGCCCTGCTGGTGGACCTGGGACAACCCTGGTACATCTGGCACGCCATCATCTACTGGAACGTGCACTCCCCTCTATTCGAGGTGGCAATATGCGTGATGACATACACGGTGGTGCTGGCCCTGGAGTTTAGCCCCGCCGTCTTTGAGCGCTTAAGCGAAGCCGACCTTCCGGTCATTGGGCACTTCAACTGGCGCATTCCCCTGCGGGTCATCCGGGCGATACAGATTCCCTTGGTAATCGCCGGTGTCGTTCTCTCGACATTGCATCAGTCCTCTCTGGGGTCGATGCTGCTGATGATGCCGGAAACGCTTAATGCCCTGTGGTACACACCGATTCTGCCGATACTCTTCCTCACCTCGGCGGTAGCCGTGGGGCCGGCCATGGTTATCTTCGAGTCGACGCTCAGTACCCGGGTCTTCGGTCACAAGCTGAGTCTGGACGTCCTCAGTGGCCTGAGTAAGGCGATCCCCTACATCTTGGGTGTCTACCTGTTGCTGAAACTTGTGGACCTGACGGCAAGGGGAGACCTGGGCTTGATCGTCTCCGCATACCCGCAGAACCTCCTGTGGTGGGCGGAGATAATCATCGGAGCCATTTCACCGATAGTCCTCCTCTCCATGCCCAGCGTGAGGCAAAGCCGGAGCGGGGTATTCTGGAGTGCGGTGCTGGTCATTGCCGGGTTGATATTGAACCGCTTCAACGTGAGCATGCTGGCTCTGGCTATGCGACCCGGCTATACTTACTTCCCCCACTGGATGGAGGTTGCCATCTCGGTGGCGCTGGTCGCTGACGCCCTGCTTGTCATCTGGTTGGCCTACCGGTTCCTGCCGATAGTCCAGCACGAGGAAGCTGAAGGGAGGGAGTTGAGACGGGCAGTATCGCAGGTGAGTTAGTTTTACGAGCCACCGTGACCATTCCCCCTTTCGTATAGACGCTGGTCTGGGCGGAAGGGAAAGGGTAGCTCGTACTGAGCGCGGCGAGCTAACGAGTGGAGGGGGTGACGTCCGATGGTAAAGACCGCCTTTGTTCTTATTGAAATAACTGTAGGTAAAATCAGGGAAGTTACCGAGACCCTTCAGCAGTTACAGGGGGTGAAATCGGTTGATAAGGTGAGCGGCCCTTATGATGCCATAGCTGTGGTCGAAGGAGAAAGTCTGGCCGATATCGGTGATCTGCTCATTAGCCAGATACATCTAATTCCGGGGATTTACAGAACGGTTGTCTGCATCGCCTGACCTTGCCCCAGGAGATTTGCGCTCGTAAGGCTTGCCTTTGTCTTCCCTGCCTCTACTATACCCCTTTTCAGTTAGCCTGCATTGTGATGGCAGGTTCAAGCATAAGCAGCCATAGGAGCCCGGGTAAGCATATTTACCAGGTTCTACAGGGTCAGGAGTAAGCATAAAGGATTAGTGTCCACAGGCGGCTTAAGTATTATTGGAGATTGAAAATAGGTATCATGACGGAAGCCAGTCCTGTCAGCAGTCTGGTAAGCTGAGAGTGGAGGCAGGGGGGAGGATGGGAGGAAAAGCAGAGGTAAAGGAGGTGAGCAACGATGCAGTGGGAGTTTGTAGTAGCGCTGGTGATAGCCATACCTATCATCCTTTTCCCGGCAGCATTCGTCTGGTACCTGAACATCGGTGGCGTTTTCCAGGCTGCCAGGGAGGCACGGCAGGCAAGAGCCGTTCATGAGAAGGCGGCAGGGACAACAGCGACGACAACAAAGTAGAGGTTGCCTAGGTTGTGAAAGGGGTGCTAAGAACGAAATCATCAGAACCAGTAGTTAGAGAAGTCAGGCGAGGCTGGATATCCGGGGACAATAGGTATTCAGCCTTCCTGTCATGCTCTGTAATTGCCTGGTCAGAAGTCCCCTAACAGAGGTGGGCGGTGTCAAGATGAACAAGGGTGTAATCACACGCGAAGCTGTCTCAGCGGGATTGAAAAGCCGTGATTTTTACAAGCTCTACATACTCGGCATACTCTTTATATATTGTATCCTGTTCTACTACTTCGGCGAAATTATAGGCTTCTTCGGCTGGGATGCTTTGCGCTGGGAGTTCTTCTACGGTGTGCACGATATACATCGCCTCTTTTTCCTGGCCCCGATAATTTATGCTGGCTATTTCTTCGGCGTCAGAGCGGCTATAATCATCACGTTTATCGCCATCGGCACCTTCTTACCCCGTGCTTTTTTCATATCTCCTTTCCCTGACCCGCTGCTGAGGACGGTACTTTTTATCATAATCGCCGGTGCGGTAGGTTGCCTTACTGGAGTTGAATCCGAACGGCGTGAACATCTTGAGGCCCTGGTGAGGAACCAGAGCAATACTGTGTTGGGAATACTGGAGAGAATGGCGGAGGGGGCCCTCATCACGGGCCCCGATTACAGGATACGGTTTATGAACTCGACCATGATCAGAGACTTCGGTGAGGGCATGGGCACCCATTGCTACAAATATCTGCACAGGGCTGATGCCCCATGCCCCCAGAGCTGCAAACTACCAGATGTCATAAGCGGTACGGTTGAGAAGTGGGAATACAACTTCCCCGACGGCAGAGCTTGTGAGGTGCTGGCTTCACCCTATGTTGATTCAGACGGGACAGTCTGCCAGCTCGCCATATTCAGAAGCATTGCGCAACGGGGAAAGGCCTAGCCGAAACGGCTGAAATCTGAGCTTCTGCACTAATTCACCACAACTGGTTCCCGCATCCCTATGGCTTCCTTGCGCTTGTTCCCTTATAATTACAACCAGGGCCCGAAAGCGGAGCGAGGTAGGCCATGGAACTTGACTGGATTTTGCGGCTTGTCTTATTCGGTATAATTCACTGGGCGCTGGCTATAATGATGCTGCAGGATCTGGCAACCAGAAAGCGAGTTCTGGGAGGACGGAAATGGCCGTGGGCTGTAGTGATACTGGTTGTTACCTTCCTTGGCTCCGTGGTGTACCTGTTGTGTCACCCCCGGATTCTCATTGGCGGCGAGGACAAAGAGGAGTGAACTGCTCAAAGATTGGAGCCAGTTACCTGAGCTTTACGATTAAACAGGGAGGGCAGCAATACTGCTGCCCTCCCTGTCTTTCCTCTCTTACTTAATTACAGTGGCCGCCAATACCAGATCCCGCTGGATTGCGCAAGACATGCCGCCCATCAGTTCAGGATGGCGTATGCAACCTGAACGGTAAGAGTAATTTCCATCTCGCCGGGGCTGATTGGTGTGGTCGGTGCTGGGGCTTCCATAGCTCCTGCATCTCTGTAAATCGGCATCGGTGGGTAGTAGAGGTTCTCGGAGACATAGGTTGGTTTGCCCAGCTTCACTCCTGATAGAGACGCCAGTTGTTCCGCCTTATTCTTGGCATCAGCCATCGCTTTATCTCTGGCCTCTTTGTTATAGGCTGTGGGGTCATCTATGGAAAAGTAGATACTGTTGATTCGCGTAAGGTCGCCACCTGCCAGGGCGACGGCGTCGATGGTTGTACCCGTCTTTTCTATATCCCTTATCTTGGCAGTAACGGTATTGGTCACCCTGTAGCCGAGCACGACCTCCTGCTGGTTCTTATCGTCCCATCTGGTTATCTGGGATATACTGAAGTACTGGGTTTGAATGTCCTTTTTGGCCACGCCGTTGCTGGTTAAGGCATTCATTACCTTTTCCATAGCTGATGCTGCTTCAGCCTGAGCCTCGCTTACTGTGGCTGCCTGGGCCTCAATCCCCAGACTGAGATTGGCTACATCTGGAGTGACTGTCACCTTACCCTGTCCGCTGACCCAGATGCCTTTCTGTTGGCTGTTAAGGTCAATTTGCACGGGCGATATCCCATTAGGGTTGGCTGTCCCGCCGTAACAGCCGGCCAGGGCAGCCACGGACAACACCAGCGCTACTAGTCCCCCTGTCAAAAACCACTTCTTATTCATGCTGACCTCCTTCGAAGCTTTCTAACTCTATTTCACATCCTGCCTAGTTTTCTACTTTACTGTCACTGTCAGGTCAAAAGTCCATTCCCCCTTTTCTCCTCCTTCCCAGGGTCGGCTGTATTCCATGGATACGGTGGTCTCACCCTTCTTCAATGCCTTGAAAGTCCATACTTCCTGACCCCCAGCCCCGACGATGCCCTTTGATTCCGGAGCCACAAATTCGTGTCCTATCTGCTCCAGCAGGCCGTTGTCACCGATTTTTGCCTTCTCTGACCACTGGAACCCGGTTGTTTGATTCGAGAATAGCGTCACGGTCAATGTGCTGTTAGCGGCAACCTCTACATTCTTGCTGATGTGCTGGTTCTTCATAAAGTCGTCAAAGGTGGCGCCTACTGATACCTCGCCGGCAGGTGAGGCCTTTGTCGCGGTACAACCCCATATAGAAAGTAGGGTAGCGATTACTGCCATGGCTACAGCTATTCTAAGCTTCATTTCTACCTCCCTTTTCACTTTTTAAGTTTTTGCTGTTCAGCCGACCTTTCTACTAAATAATACGATGCAACCCAGAAAGTATCACGCCTTCAGGTCTCCAAAAACAATTGAACTGCTCGCTCTGACCTATCGCTGCTATTCCCCATCGTCAGCCAATCTGGTGTGATACTTTCCTGGCGGTGTCGTATAAGCTACTAGAACGAGAAATCGTGAGTGTTCAAATAAGCATGTTACGAATGATGTCCAGTGCCAGCTCTACTGCACCAATTACATTATACCTGACAGAGAATAAAATAGATTACCCATAAAGGAGGAGTAGAATGAGATTAAGAGGGTTCACATTCATTATCATTGTCCTTGTTCTGATGCTTTTGGCGTCGACCATACCAGGTTGCCGCCCTGCCGAAGCCGCGGAAAGCTATGTGGCGGTAATACCGAAGGTTCTTCGTAGTGGCAGCGATGAAGCCGTGTCCGTGACTCTTCTTAGCGGGCAGCGTCTGGTATCAGGGGAGGTTGAAGTGGCCTTGGCAAAGGCAGGGAAAGAAATAGTCAAGGCTAGGGACAGAATTGACGGAAAGGGAACAATTGAAATTAGGATCCCCGACATCGAAGAAGGTGAGTACGAGATTGTGATCAAAGGCAACGGGTTTGAGGATAGGGCGAGAGTCAGCGTGGAGAATAGCTTCCTCGTCTTCGTCGAGACTGATAAGCCTATCTATAAACCAGGTCAGACGGCGCACCTGAGAGTAATTACCCTGGATCCCGAACTCAGGCCAGTGAGTGAGACGGCTACTGTGGGAATCCTTGATAGCAAGGGGATAAAGCTCTTTCGCAAGGAGATAGATACCGATGAATACGGCATGGCTAGCTTGGACTTCCCCATTTCCGAGGAGCCGAATCTGGGTGTGTGGAAGATAACTGCTGTCACCGACAAAGGCAGGAACCAGCTGGACATAAGAGTGGAGGAGTATGTGCTGCCCAAATATGAAGTGAAGGTTGAGCTTCCCCGGGAGTGGTTTCTGGCCGGTGAGCCTATCACGGGCAAGGTTCTGGCGCAATACAGCTTCGGCAAGCCGGTAAAGGGCGACCTTGAGATCAAAGCCTCCCGGTATGTTGGCGAGTGGCAGGAATACGCCATCTTCTCTAAGGCGATTGCCGGGGAGACAGAGTTTGAGCTTCCGGCGGTGGGCTACGTTGCCGGCGTACCGGCGGCACGGGGCATGGGCAATGTCATGCTTGAGGTGGCGGTCAGGGAGAAGGCTACTGGCTATGAAGAAAAGTCCAGCAGATTGCTGACCGTGTCCCAGTCGCCACTTAGCATCCAGATAATACCGGAGGGCTCAACTTTCAAGCCGGGCTTGCCCTTCCGTCTCTTGTTGGTCACCGAGAGCCCGGATAATGAGCTGGTAGAGGCGAAAGTCAATTTAACGGTGACCTACCTTAACGATGACCTCGAAGAAGAGAAGAAAGAGCAGAAACAGACCGAGACCGAGAAGGGGAAAGCCCTGGTCGAGATAACCCCTCCTCAAAAGAGTGTCGCCCTGATACTCGAATGCTCTGCCGATGATGCCGAGGCTTCCAGAGTCGTGGAGGCTTCTTATTCGCCTTCGGGCAACTTTATCCATGTGGAGCAGACAAGTGAGGGCATCCCTGAAATAGGTCAGCCGGTGACATTCAAGGTGTACTCGACTGAAGAAGCGGCCAATTTTTACTATGAGGTTGTGTCGCGGGACAGAGTGGTCTTCTCTGATTTTACCAAAAGCCGTGAAATATCCTTCGCGGCAACCCCGCTCATGGCACCGGCCTCCAGGCTGCTGGTCTATCAAATCCTGCCTAATAGCGAGGTGGCTGCCGATTACATACCCTTCAAGGTGGAGGCGGAATACCCGCATAGTATTGAAGCCGGGTTCAGCACCGATGAGGCTAGACCGGGCGATGAGCTTGACATAAATATCCAGACAGATGGCAGGGCCAGGGTGGGTATTGTCGCTGTCGACAAATCGGTTTTTATTCTTGCTGAGAACCGGCTGAACCTTCAGCAGGTGTTTGACGAGCTTGAGCGGCTCTACATGGAGCCGCAGGCAGAGCTGCACGAGGCCTCACTCTATCCTACTGTGGCAACTAAGGGAGCCAAAGAGGTCTTTGAGAATGCGGGCGTGGTCGTGCTAAGCAACAATGAGTTGCCTGAGGGCCAGGAGTACAAGTGGGAAAGGCAGCCGGGAATCTGGCAGCGGTGGATGCGGCTGTTAGACGGGGGTATGCCCGCCATGGTGAAGGAGGCCGGTGGCCCTGTTCCGGTACCAGCCCCGCTTCCGGACGTTAACGTTCAGGGGCCCGGACTCGCCGAGGTGGAGAGAATAAGGCAGTACTTCCCGGAAACCTGGCTCTGGGATGAGGTAACCACCGATTTCCTGGGGAGAGCGTCCCTACGGGTTGAGGTTCCCGATACTATTACCACCTGGGTGCTGCGGGCAGTTGCCCTGTCCAAGGACAAGGGGCTTGGCGTGGCCGAAGACGAGCTCAGGGCTTTCCAGCCGTTCTTTCTTAAGATTGATCTGCCCTACTCAGCGATAAGGGGCGAAGAGTTTCCAGTTAAGGTGGCTATCTATAACTACCTGGATGAGCCTCAGCGTGTTCTGGTTGAAATCGAGAATGAGCCGTGGTTTGAACTTCTGGATGACTCGGAGAAGGCAGTGGACATAGGTGCCAGTGATATCGGGGGCGCCGAATTCAAGATAAGACCGACCGGGCTCGGTCTCAACGAAGTCAAGGTGACCGTGCGCAGTCAGGAAGCCGCCGATGCTGTGGTCAAGAAGCTACTGGTTGTGCCTGAAGGTGTTGCCCGGGAGATTGTGGACAATCTGGTCCTCTCGCCGGGAAGCTCCAGGACAGTGGATACATCTATTCCACCGTTCTCAGTGCCGGACTCAGGGAGGGCCTACCTTGCGGTAACCTCCAGTTACCTGACCCAGACTATCGACGGTCTGGAGGGGCTTATCCAGATGCCCTTCGGCTGCGGGGAGCAGAACATGATCCTGTTTGCTCCCGATGTCTATATCACCAGGTACCTGGAAGAGAGTGGGCAGCTCAAGCCGGAGATTATGGCCAAGGCAGAGAAACTGATGATCACCGGCTATCAGAGGGAGCTTACCTACCGGCGCAGCGATGGTAGCTTCTCCGCCTTCGGAGAGAACGACGACGAGGGCAGCCTGTGGCTAACTGCCTTTGTCCTGAAAAGCTTTGCCCAGGCGAAAGACCTTATATTCATTGATGACAGTGTTCTGGAGGAGGCGAAGGACTGGATTACAGCACACCAGAATAATGACGGCTCCTTCGAGCCCGTCGGTTTTGTTCACCATCAGGAGATGATGGGTGGTCTCAAGGGAAAGACGGCGCTAACGGCTTATGTCGCCATTGCTCTGATGGAAGCCGGGGAGGGGGCTGGTGCCGCGGAAGCGGTTGAGTACCTGGAGGACAATCTCGCAGAAATTGATGACGCATACACTGCGGCCATCACCGCCTATGCCCTTGAGTTCGCTGAGAGTCACCAGAGTGAGGATGCCTACCGGTTGCTGATGGAACTGGCTGAGGAGGATGAGGACGGCCTGCACTGGGGTACTGACGGGGATGTCCTGCCCCAGCAGGAGACGCTTCACAACCAGAGTGCTGATATTGAGGCCACCGCCTACGCTACTCTGGCTCTGGTGAAGCACGGCGACGCCTTCAGTGCCTCGAGGGCAGCCAAGTGGCTGGTATCACGAAGGAATGCCTATGGTGGCTTCGGCTCGACTCAGGATACCGTGGTTGCGCTACAGGCGCTGACCGAGTACGCCACCGGAGCCAGGGCTGATGTTGACCTCAGAATAAGTATAAAGGCGGGCGAGGAACAGAAGGAATTAAGGATAAGGCAGGACAACTACGACGTT
Organism: uncultured Dehalococcoidales bacterium; assembly: GCA_964575695.1. GTDB lineage: Bacteria > Chloroflexota > Dehalococcoidia > Dehalococcoidales > W111 > CAZNSC01. Next base: position 12,560 of record CAZNSC010000012.1, on the reverse strand, counting down.
CTTCAGGTGGTGGCGGTGCCTGTAGATGAGGAGGTCGAAATAAGCGTGAAGGGTAAGGGAGAAGCCATAGCCCAGGTGGTCAGGCGGTTCAACATGCCGGAGGCCGAAAAAGGCGATGAAATCCTCAAGGTGGATGTGGACTATGATGCCACTGAGGTCGAGGTCAATGACACCGTCAATGTCTCCGTGGAACTGGAGTTTGCGCCGCCGGTGCCCATGGAGGCGGGCATGGTGGTCCTCGACATCTCCGTGCCCACCGGTTTCTCACCGGTGACGGACACTATTGCCCAGGCTGTTGAGGAAGAAGAAAGGCTCAAGCGGTATGATATTGCGGGCAGGAAGGTCATATTCTATATTGAGAACATGCAGCCCGGAGACAGGCTGTCCTTCAGCTTCAGTGTCCGAGCCATGTATCCGGTGAAGGCGAAAGGTGCGGGTTCCCAGGCCTACTCGTACTACAAGCCGGAGATAAGGGGCGAGACACTTAGTGAGGGTATTATCGTGAACTGGGGCAGGCCTTGAGTTTGGGGTGACGGGGGTTTACTAAGTCCCATGTGTACCAGGCCGCGCTTCGTATTGCTGGATTGCCTGAATACGCCGCAGCAGTGGCGGGTGAGAGTAGTTCAGGAACACGTAGAAGGGGTGGGGCGTCAGGTTGGAGAGGTTGTCTGCGGCAAGCTTCTTTAGAGCCTCGATCAGGCTGTGCGGCCTGTCTATCGTCTCCGCCGCGAAGAGGTCGGCGTCGTACTCATTCTTCCGGGATAGCATATACAGCAGTATAGATAATAGCATTTCGATGGGAGAGAAGAGTAAGCCGAAAAAGAGCAGCCCCGCATAAATTGACTGCTGCTCCATGTAGAACGCCTGGTACAGGCCCGGACTATCCAGAAAAACTGATAGCAGGAAAAAGATGATACCCATGTAAAACATGCTGATGGCTATCCCTTGCAGGACGTGTTTCTTCCTGTAATGTCCTATCTCGTGAGCCAGTACCGCCACGAGTTCGGGAATGGTGTGTTTTTCGATGAGCGTGTCAAATAGGGCGATACGCTTGCTGCGGCCAAACCCGGTGAAGAAGGCATTCGACCTGGTGCTACGCTTGGAGCTGTCCATCACGAATACATTGCTGATGCTGTAGCCCGCCGAACGCGCATACTTGAGGATAGCCTCTCTTAGTTCGCCAGACTCCATCGGTGTGAACTTGTTGAAGAGGGGCATAATCCATATCGGGGCTATGAACTGCATCACCAGCGTGAAGATTGTGGCGAGGGCCCAGCAGTACAGCCAGGCATAGGCACCGGCGTATTCAAACAGGGCCAGGATGCCAGCCAGTAGCGGGGCGCCTATGAGCACGGCGAGAGCCAGCCCTTTGACCCTGTCCATAATAAAGGTGCCCGGTGTGGTTCTGTTGAAGCCAAATCGCTCCTCGATCACGAATGTTGCGTAGGCGCTGAAGGGTAGCATCAGCAGGCGGTAGGTGATGGACAGGATGCCGATGTATAGAAGTCCGTTCACGATCGGAAGGTAGCCCCAGCCCCTGACAATCTGGTCAAGATAGTTGAAGCCACCGAAAAACCAGAATAAGACCAGGACAGACAACTGAAAAGTGGTTGTTACCAGACCGAAACGCGTGCTGACTCGGGTGTACTCCTGAGACCTGCGGTACTCGTCGGGCTGGTACACACCTTCGAGTTCCGCGGGCGGTTGTAGTCTCAGACTCTTCAGGTTCAGCTGGTTCGAGACCAGGTCCAGAACGTATTCGAGAACCAGGGCACCAATGATTATCAAGGTGAAAACGTTTAGCATAACGCGACCTATGGATAGTCCCGAGTATATTCTATTCTAATTTATCCAAGACTCTCAAGCCGTCTATGGCCGGTGAATCTACCCGGTTGTGTTGACTGGCTTGAGGTTTGATTTGTAAAAATCGTTCCCATCTTGCATAATTCATTGTGATATTTCACTGGTTGCATCGTATATATAATTGTACGGGGCAACCTTGGAAACATCTTCCCAATGGAGATGAGCCAGGGTGAGCAGGGAAGCCTTAAGTGCCGGGGAGACCTTTGCCCGCCTTTATGACGAATACCTGGACAGGGTCTTTCGGTACATACAATACAGGGTGAATAATATACACCTGGCGGAGGACCTGACCTCGGCAGTTTTTGAAAAGGCGCTGGCTAATTTCAGCAAATACAGTGATGACAAAGCGTCATTTTCAACCTGGATATTTTCGATAGCCCGTAACCTGGTCATCGACCACTACAGGGTGAACCGGAAAAGACAGACTGTATCACTGGAGGGGGTAGCGGATCAATCGTCAGGCGCTCTGTCCCCGGAAGAGGAGCTGGAAAGAAAGGATGAGCGAGAAAAGCTGCAACTGTGTCTTGCCGGGCTTTCTCAGGAGGAGCAGGAGATTATTCGGCTGAAGTTTGGGGCGGAGCTGAACAACCGGCAGATTGGGAAAATATTGGGCCTGTCGGAATCGAATGTGGGCACAAAACTCTATCGGGCGATAAGGAAGATGAGAGATAGTTTTCAGGGGTCTGATAATGTCTAGGGAAACCAACGAAGAGAAGGACTTTTCAGAAGATATAGACCGTGTGCTTGCCGGCCAGGAGGTCAAGGCTGGTGAAGATGTGAGTGATGACTACAGCACGGCCCTTCAGTTTGCCCAGAAACTGAAGGGGCTTGGTGATGCGCCCTCGCCCGTTTTCAAGAACCAGCTTAGACGACGGTTGTTGTTGAAGCTGGCGGGGCATGAGGCAGAGAGGCGGAAAGAAGAGAGAGCGTCTTTCTGGGAGGCATTAAGAAAGCTGGTCCCGAGAAGTCCGGTGTGGCGCACGGCGACAGTTACCGTGGTTGTGGCGGTGCTGGCGGTGATTGTCGTCTGGGGGACCGGGATATTCACCCAGGCTCCAGGCCAGTGGGCAGAAAAGGGAACGGCGCCGGCGATGGTGCCTACACCAGTACCGGCGCCCTTACCCACGGCTCCTGAGGGACCACCGGTAGCGATGCTCGACTCCGGGGGGGTTCTTAAGCTAGAGCCAGTGCCCGCAGAGACGAAGGCATATCTATTAGGAGAAGAGGTCAAAATTGAGCTGGTGTTCAGGAATGCCGGCTCGGAGTCTATCGAGGTCGCTCCATTCCCGCCGGCAATTCAGATTAGCCAGGCCGACACAGGTGAGGTGGTCCGGTCTTTCGCACCGGGAGTTGAGAGTGTGGGGATATCAGCGTCGGGCACATTGACTTATACGCTTGTCTGGAACCAATTGGATGACAGTGACCAGCCGGTCGAGCCGGGCCGCTACTCAGTAATTGTTGGTAATGTTACCACCCGGGAAGCTAATGAGCCAGAGGAAGCTCAGCTTGACTTCGGAACTGTGACCGAGCTTATCATCCAATCCCCTTAGTAATCCGGAGCTTCTCCATGGGCAACAGCCCGGTGTCTTTAATGATAGGGCTAACTCATGCCTGCGCCGGGACATGCTCTGCCGCTCTGATCAGCTTCAGGCTGAGTGCCCGCTGGGGGCATATGAGAACGCAAGAACCACAGCCATAGCACCTCTCCAGGTCTACCGCCGCCTTGAACCTCTTCTGGCTGGGGACTCTCTCCAGGTTTATCGCCTGATAGAAACAGCGCTCGATGCAATCCTGACAGCCATCACATAAGTCCTGGTTCACCGTGCATTCAAAGCGTGATTTGCTTGTTCCCTCGAAAGGTCTGCCAATGAGAGCGGAGGCGACAAAGTCGATACAATCATCGGCACAGCAATTGCAGATTACCATCAGGCTACTTCGCCGGTTATATGCCCTGTGTACCAGTCCTGCCTCTTCAGCTTCATCTGCGACACGCATAGCCTCCTCATAGCTCAACCTCCTGCCATGTCCGCGGCGAATAGCATATTCGGCAGCCCTGTCGATTTGAATACAGTTGTCCCGCGGCAGGTCGCAGTTCTGGCTCTGATTACGGCAGGGGCAGCGAACTGCGGCTATGGGGTGTGCCCCTTTTAATATCTGGCTGAGGTCTTCCCAGGGCATAACTCCGGGTATACCCTTGATGGCCTGGTACATTGGTATGACTCGCGAGGCCGGGGGGGTGGTGGTTATTCGCCGCCGTGCCAGGTCGGGATACCACTCTTTCTGGGAGAATTCTTCCCAGGCGTCATATAACTGGCGACCATAGTGTCGGTCGTTCCTGGGGTCTGAGCCCACGGCATCGCGCAGTTGCTCGGCGCTTCTGGCAAAGAAATAACCCTTTGAGGCGGTGATGACAAGCCCCCGTTCAAACAGCTTGTCAAGCATTTGCCTGACCTCCTCCGGGGCAAGACCGAGCTTGGACGCCAGTTCGTCTACCGGTGTGGGCAGGAGACATGCCAACTTGGCCTCAACGGGCAGCAGCATCATCTGCAGTATCTTCACCAGAAGTTGGGAACCGGGAAATCCCAGTTTTGCCGCCAGGAGTTCATAGTCTTCACTCATCATTATTCTCGTTAAGCTGATTCTACCTCAGTGATATCTTCATGTCAACCGTACGGCCAGGGTTTGGCTACCTCCACCCTCAGCCCCGGGCAAAGTGCAGCGTCCCGTCAAACGCTGCCAATTCGGTCTCGTGGTTTCCCGCAGCAGGTATTTTGGTTTATAATGGGCGAGGTTGATTCGTCTTCTGGTAGAGGGACTGTAGGCTCAGGGATAGTTCTCTTGCTAAGCGCTGAGTTTCCGATCTGGGTAAATATCCTGTTACTGCTCATTGGTCTGGTGATTATTACCAGAGGGGCGGATAAATTTGTAGATTCGGCGGTGGTTATTGCTGAAAAGACCCTGGTGCCAAAGGTTATCATTGGAGTGACTATCGTCAGCCTGGGCACTACCTTGCCCGAGTTCAGTGTAGCCGTGTTGGGGGGGATATTTGGCCGCTCCCCGACGGTTATGGGGAACGCCGTCGGTTCTGCCATCTGCAATATTGGGCTGGTTCTGGGGACTTGCCTTCTGATAAGACCAATTGTGGTTCACCGCAGGCTCTACTGGCAGCAGGGAGTCATCATGGTGCTTGCCGGCGTGCTCGTTGTGCTGTTGTCACTTGATGGTTACCTCAGCCGCCGGGATGCTCTCGTTCTCACTGCGGGACTGGCTGGTTATATATATCTGTCTATCAAGATGGTGGGCACAGCCAGTAAGAATGCCCGAAAGCGGGGAGTGGAGATTGCCGTGGCTCCTGAGGCGATAGCCACCTCGGCTCATAGCTTGAGGCGGGCAGTGTTGTGGTTCGTTCTGGGGGCGATTGCGGTGGCCTTGGGAGCGACATTAATCGTGCAGAGTGCGGTGGTTGTCGCCAACTGGCTGGGAATACCGGAGCTGATTATCGGACTTACCGTGGTTGCCCTGGGGACATCGTTGCCCGAATATGTCACCGGCCTAACGGCAACTGTGAAGAGGCACGGTGACATAGCGGTGGGTAACATCATTGGTGCTGATATCCTGGACATAGTCTGGGTGCTTGGCCCGGGGGTTCTCATCTTTTCTCGGCTCCCCGTGGAGAGGCAGACTTTGGTTCTCGACTATCCGGTGATGCTTACCTTGATGGTGTTGCTGGTAGTTTTTGGTGTTGCCGGCAAACAATTGGGGAGGTGGGGGGGTGGCGTGCTTCTTGGTGTATATGTGGTGTATCTGGCACTGATGTTCGGGCTATTTGCCTGAGAATTGCCGGGCAGGGTGGCTGGCAAACCGGGCTGGTGTAATGGCTGGGACCGACAGGGTGGACAAAGGTTGGTCATTTATTGTAAATTATTTGATATAGGTTGGAACATAATTCGCCCCTGTAGCTCAGGTGGATAGAGCACCAGCCTCCGGAGCTGGGTGCGAGCGTTCGAGTCGCTCCAGGGGCGCGTTCTGTAACAACGGGAGGCCAAGTTGAGTGATATGAATCAGCTTCTTGAGATTAGATGGCACGGTCGTGGTGGTCAGGGGGCGGTTACCTCGGCGGAACTGCTGGCGCGGGCAGCGATCGGCGAGGGCAAGTATGCCCAGGCCTTTCCCAGTTTCGGCCCGGAGAGAAGAGGCGCCCCCGTAGTCGCCTTTGTCAGAATTGGTGGTCAGGAGCGGATCAGGATACGCGGAGAAGTAACCGACCCCGATGTGGTGGTAGTCCTTGACCCCGGGCTGCTTCGGGTGGTTAATGTCACTGCCGGGCTTAGACCTAACGGGGTAATAGCCATTAATACGGCGAAGCCACCTGAGCAGATTGGGCAGGAGCTTGGCAAGGGCTCACGACTGGCTACGGTTAATGCCACCAAGATTGCCCGGGAGATATTGGGGGTCCCGATTACCAATACTACGATGATCGGTGCCGTAGTGCGAGCTACCGGTGTGGTCAAATTAGAATCATTGTTTGAGCCGCTAAGACAGCGTTTTGCCCGCTTGGCGGAAAGAAACATCGAGGCGATGACAAGAGCCTATGAGGAAACTGTAATAAAGGAGTAGCGAAGTTGACGAAACCAAAGGCTGAGCCAACCTGGGAAGACATTGAGATTGCTTCGATAATTACCGACCCCGGCAGTACCCGTCAATATAGCACTGGCGACTGGCGGTCCCAGAAGCCAACCTATAGGTTTAACAAGTGTATTAAATGTGGTCTCTGCTGGATTTTTTGTCCCCAGGCGTGCATTCACCAGAATGATGAGGGATATTTTGTGGCTGATATGTTCCACTGTTACGGGTGTGGTATTTGTGCTAAAGAGTGTCCCACCGGGGTCATAGTCATGGTTGAGGAGGGGGAATAATGGCTACGAAGACGGGAATGGAGGTATCGATAGCGGTTGCCGAAATGGTCAAGCTAGCCAATGCTGATGTTATCGCTGCCTATCCCATTACCCCGCAGACTCACATTGTTGAGCACCTGGCGGACCTTGTCGCCGACGGTGAGCTAGATGCCGAGTTTGTTCCTGTCGAATCTGAGCATTCGGCGATGAGTGCTTGCCTTGGGGCCGCCGCCACCGGTGCCAGGGCCTTCACTGCTACCGCCGGTCAGGGGCTGGAGCTAATGCATGAGGCGCTCTATGTTGCTTCATCGATGCGGTTCCCGATAGTAATGGCGGTGGCTAACCGGGCGCTGTCAGCCCCGCTGAGCATCTGGAGTGACCACTGTGATGCTATGGCGGTTCGTGATACCGGCTGGATTCAGATATTTGCGGAAAACGGACAGGAGGTTATTGACAACATCCTGTGCGCCTTCCGTATCGCTGAAGACCACCGGGTTCTGCTCCCGGTAATGGTTCACCTTGACGGGTTTTACCTGTCGCACACCATTGAGCCGATACTGCTGCCGGAGCCGGCCCAGGTTGACCAATTCCTGCCTCCTCTCCGGTACCCTCTACCCCTTGACCCCAGCCGCCCGGTGACCATGGGGGGGTTTGCGCCACCATTTATCTATACTGAAGTGAAGTGGGCGCAGGAAAGGGTTCTGGAACAAGCCAGGGAGGTGATTTCACAGGTCTGGAATGAGTTTGGCGGCGCCTTTGGACGGCATTACGCCCCGGTAGAAGGCTACCGCACTGAAGAGAGCCGGACACTTTTGTTGACCGTGGGCAGCTTCAGCGAGACGGCAATGACTGCGGTCGACAGGATGAGAAGCCAGGGTAAGGAGGTTGGACTGATAAGGCTTCGCCTGTGGCGCCCCTTCCCCTTTGACGAAGTCCGCAGCGCCGTTAAGGATGCCGAGGTTCTCATTGTGCTCGACCGAGCGCTTTCCTTCGGCGGGCCTGGGGGCCCAGTTTCTTCCGAGGTCAAGTCGGCGTTATATCAGATGGAGCCGAGGCCGAAGGTAATCAACTTTGTTGGTGGTCTCGGCGGGAGGGATATTTCTGTGGCTGGATTTGAGGAACTGGTTGACCGTGGCCTGGAAATCTCACGGACGGGAAGCCACCGGGAATTTGAAATATACGGGGTAAGGGAATAATGGAAGAGAAGACTGTTTATGTTGGTAAAGACCTGCCTCTCAAGATAGGGAAGAGGGACGCTGTTTATGGTCTTCGGCAGGTAACCACCAAAGAAAACTTTGCCCCGGGGAACCGGGCCTGCGTCGGTTGTGCCGAGGCTCTCGCCGTGAGGCTTGCCTGCAAAGCCCTGGGCGATAATATAATTATTGCCAACGCTACTGGCTGTATGGAGGTGGTTTCTACGCAACTGCCTTATACTTCCTGGGGTGTTCCCTGGATTCACACGCTGTTTGAAAATGCGGCTGCCGTGGCTTCTGGAGTCGAGGCCGGCCTGAAGGCGATGACCAGGAAAGGAAAGCGGCCAGCAGCGGATACCAAGGTAGTGGCTATGGCGGGTGATGGTGGTACCGCTGATATCGGGCTTCAGGCACTATCAGGGGCGTTGGAGAGGAGACACGATTTCCTTTATATATGCTTCGACAACGAAGCATATATGAATACCGGAATTCAACGGTCATCCTCTACCCCCTACGGTGCGGCGACGACCACTACTCCTGCCGGTGCCTTGAGCATCGGTCAGGTTACCTGGAAGAAAAATATGCCTGCCATTGCCGTTGCCCATGATATACCCTATGTCGCCACTGCCTGTCCCAGCTATCCCCTCGATTTGATGGACAAGGTGGCAAAGGGGGTGGCCGTTAACGGTCCGGCCTATGTCCATATCCTGTCGGTCTGTCCCACTGGTTGGCGGTGTCCTCCTGAGTTAGCCGTCAGGATAGGTCGCCTGGCGGTGGAGACGGGTATGTTCCCGCTGTATGAAGTGGAGGATGGCAGATATAAACTAAGTCTCGATTTCCCCGAACTTAAGCCGCTTCATGAGTATATGGAGCTACAGGGGAGATTCCGCCACCTCTCTGAAGATGTGATAAGTGAGATTCAGCAGCGGGTGAGAGCCGCGTATGCCAAGCTGAAGAATCGGGCGGCCTGGGATCAGGCACAACCAGATATGGCCGGGGGCAGAGCACATACTGGTTCAAACTAAGAGGTGTAACGCCCGGGGTAGATATTGTTTCCCAGAAAGACATCCGGGGTAAAGTATCCAGAAGGCGGGTTTAGCGGTTAACCTGACTGTCCTCACTGCTGAGATTGACCGCAGGTAGCGGTTTTGCTATGCTTTTGCTGGCGGGGTGTGGCGCAGTTGGGTAGCGCGCAGCGTTTGGGACGCTGAGGTCGGAGGTTCAAGTCCTCTCACCCCGACCATGGATTATGAGATAAAGTCATCGTTTGTTTGCTTAACAGTCTGCTTAACACTCTCTGGCTTGGGGGTCTCTTACCATGCCGTACCTGAGATAGGTAACTGGCAGAAACACCCGACTCCTTGGCTAATCGTCTGAGCGATTTCCTCTCCATATGTTACTCTCCTTTGAACAGAATATTGAGGCAAAAGCCTCTATTCAATTTATAAGAACCACAATTTGTGGTTCTTATTATCATCATCCCTCTGGTTCCTGGGGGTAGTCAATATTATTCAGAATTTTCACTTGGATATCTTTAAGACTATCTTGTGTTGCAGCCCTCTAACACCCGGAAAATACTCCAAACGGGTGATTGTCAGTCCACTCATCGTGCCATATCATTGTCATCGAGTAGGTGGTAGCTGTGCAGCCATTGCCACGACTAAGTTAGAGGGTCTTCCAGAGCGACCACAGACAGATAAGATTTTGTCGTATATCTTAGTCGGATTAATGATTATGTCTATCATCATCTTACTTTTAGTACAGTCATATGTGCCATTGAACCTATGGGAAAAGATGGCAATAACCTTGGCTTCTATTACTATTCTTTTTCTTACTACACGCTTTGTTTACAGAGTGTATGTTCGTATTCAGAGTAGACAAATCCCTCGCGCAGAAAATTCAGAAGACACCACTTAAGTTATTAAAGAAGAATACACAAGGGGAGCATTTCTGCTCCCCATATTATTTGAACACTCACCTCGAACATAGAACCACCTCTTTTTCTAATGTCGCAACTACATTCCACACGCCCACCGATTCATCTATATTTTGTGCGTTGACAATCCTAATGCTGAGGACTAGACTGAGGTTGCTAAGAGGGGGTTGCGATATCCTGGTCGGAGAATATTACTGAGGAGGTGCAAAAATGCTTTTCATGTATATTCATACCCACCCACTTGAGAAATGCATAGCGGATAAACCAGAGGAGGCGAAGAAGAGGGCTGCTAAGGCGGAAGAAGAGAGTAAGAAAGCAGGCATAAAGATAGTAGGAAGTTATGTCGCGGCCCATGAGCATACTATGTATATAGTCTTCGATGCACCAGATATAGCGACATTAGAAAAACTTTTGCTTCCTATGACTGTGTGGGGAACTGCGAAATTGGTTCCTGTCATGACCCTTGAGCAGACTGTCGCCATGGCGCAATAGCACTTGAAGCCCAGCATTTTCGAGGCATCGCAACTCCCCCCAAGCCATCAACACCTCTCTTAGTGATTACATTCCAGGCGGCCAGGGATTCTGCTATATTTTGGTGTTGACAGTGTATCAAGAAAGGACTACCTCTCGCTCCAATGTCGTAACCACATTCTTCACGCCCACGGGTTCATGTACTACTATTTACTGTCTCCAAAGATGACTATTAGGTTATTCACAGCTGCCTGGAACGGTTCTATCATTGGCACATAGAGCCTTTATCCAGTCGAGAGCCATGTCATGCGGGGATACGAGAGGTGAAAGATAAAGGACTGGACATACTTCTTATGGCAGTATTTGGTGTGGGGGGAATAGCGATTCTGCTGCTTGCGTTTGCACTACCGATGCCACTATCTGAACGAATTCCAACAATTCTAGTTGGGTCAATAGGTATTGTCTGGGTGCTAGTAAGGGTGGTGACTTTGGTGTTGGCACGAGTCAATGCGAGACAACCACACTAGCCACCACTACCCCCCATTTCCGATGTCGTAACCACAGGTAAGCTGTTCAGCATCACGAGATACGCGTTCAAATAATGTAGTAGACCGCTCGTGTCCACGGCTCTCACCCCGACCATGGATTGTGAAATCGAGTCATATTTCAATAGCCTCACCCGCAGCGGTCACTATCGGAGAGGTGCGATGCTCACCTCGGCTTTGCCCGAGTCAACCGATAGGAGGGCTACAGTACCCAGTTTATGTCTGTAAGCAGGGAAGGTTGGGCTGCCGGGGTTTACCAGAAGGGTGTCGCCGTACTTTTCTAGGGTTGCATTGTGGGTATGACCGAAGACGATGACATCGGGGGCTTCCTCGTTTTGCGGCCAGGACCAGGGCTTGACGTGGGTAAGCCAAATGGTAACGCCCTCAACGGTGATGATGTGTTTCTCCTTGGCCCGCCGGTCTTTGTACACCTCAGAGTAATCGTCGTCACCCTGAGCTGCCAGTACTGGTGCTAGACGCTCCAGTTCATCCAGCACCGAAACGATATAGATATCCCCGGCGTGGAGAATCAGGTCAGTGTTATGGAAGACCTCCTTAATCTGAGCCGGGAGTGCTTTGGCATCGTCAGGGATATGGGTATCCGAGATCAGTCCGATGTGCATCATTTTATACTAAGCAAGCTTGGTCATTTTGTCAACCGTTTACAAGTCGGATTTCTAAAGGTTATAATGACCTGTTGCGATAAAGGAGGCTAGTCAGATGGCTGATGTGACCCATGATGCGATAGTAATCGGGGCGGGGAACAAGGGTTTGATTCTGGCAATGTATCTGGCTAAATATGGTGGTATGGATGTCGCCCTGTTCGAGAGAAGGCATGAGGCCGGTGGTGGCTGGACTACTGAGGAGGGTCCTGCCCCCGGCTTTCTCGCCGATTACCACGCAACTGCGGTCGGTGCCATGTATAACATGCCTACCGAGAGGGACTTCCCGGAGTGGGTAGAGATGGGAGGTAAATTAAACGAGGTCGAACTAGGTTGTGGCGCCATCTTTAAGGAGGACGACTCCTGCCTCCTCACCTACAACCGCAAGGTAGACCCCACCCAGGAGCGCACGGCGCAGTCCATCGCCCAGTTCTCCCAGCACGATGCTGATATGTGGATGAACGTTTTGCCCAAGATGAGGAGGGCATTCATACGGGCGCTTTTTGAGTGGGCGCATACGCCGGCGCTACCGCTGGAGGTGCCCGATGCCATGGACAGGCTGCTGTTGGATCCCGACAGTGGTTTTGACCCGTCCTGGGCGTACAAATCGACGCTTGAGGTGCTGAACGACCTGTTTGAGAGTGGCGCCATGAAGTCCATGATCATAAGAAATGCCATGTCCTGGGGGTTCTTCCCCGACCACGCCGGGTTTGGCTTTTTGCCGGTCTTCCTGATACTAATTGCCCTCACCCCGAGAACCGCCGGCGTCTATGGCGGCACTCATCAGCTGGCTCATGCCGCCTGCAAGATTATCTTTGCCAATGGCGGCAAGATTTACTCCGAGAGGGAGGTTGCCCGGGTTATCATTGAGAACGGGACGGCGAAGGGGGTCAGGCTCACCGATGGCACCGAAGTCGCCGCCAGAAAGGTGGTTATCAGTACCCTTGACCCCCGCAGTCTGTGCTTCCGGCTCATCGGCAAGGAGCACTTCGACT
>CAZNSC010000011.1:0-39280 GCA_964575695.1 uncultured Dehalococcoidales bacterium | reverse complement strand
CCTGCTTACTATCTACGAAAAGAAGGGAGACCTGCACGGTCTAACCCTGGCCTTTGTTGGAGATGGCAACAATGTCGCTCACAGCCTTATGCTGGCCGCCTCGCTGGCGGGGATGAATTTCAGGATTGCCTCCCCGGCGGGCTATGCTGTGCAGGAAAGCATCCGGCATCTGGCTCAGGACAATGCAGCTACTAATGGCACCGAAATATTCTGTGCTGATGACCCACGCCTGGTGGTCAGCGGGGCTGACGTCGTCTATACCGATGTCTGGACCAGCATGGGACAGGAGGCCGAGGCCGAACTGCGACGCCAGGTATTCGCCGGCTACCAGGTTAATAGCGAACTCCTCTCTCTAGCCAAGGAAGGCGCCATATTAATGCACCCGCTGCCAGCGCACCACGGTGAGGAGGTAGCGGAAGGTATTCTGGACAGCCCTCGGTCGGTGGTCTTTGACCAGGCGGAGAACAGGATGCACCTCCAGAAAGCGTTGCTGGCGCAAATGCTGGGCGGTCTGGAGATACTGCTGGCTAAGAATGGAGGATGACATGAATGTGTTCAAAGCGGGTTGGGCTCCGGTCTTAATCACGGCACTGGCAATAGCCGGCTACATAAACGAATGGCCTATAGACGCCCTGGCTCCGGTACTGGTCATTATCATGATCATCGGCATTGTGGTGGCAGCCACCGGCACCGGGGATAAGGAACTGGAGCGTGCGTCACATAGACTCAAAGAGCTGGCGGGATATTTTAGCCGCCGCTTCGCCGGCAACTCATCTCTGTCCATCTTTGCTATTATTGACAGCCTGTTTAGTGTTAATGACCCCAGGTTATGGGACTGGGCACGAGCCTGCGATATGTCACAGCGGATTTTCAATACCTGGTGTGACAGCTTTATCAGCCGTGTCGAAAGCGACATCAGAATGAGGCGGTTTGGTATTTACCTGCGCACCTACCTCAATGAACTATGGCAGATTAACAGCCAGTACTACGAGTTTGTGGCGCAGTTTTATGAGATAGCGGAAAAGGTGGCGCTGCCGCGAGAAATGATAGAGCAGTATAACAGGTTTGTTACGGAATACAATGCCTTTGTCCAGCGTTTCCAGGACCACATAGTCGAGCTGAAGAAGGTTGCCCGGACAGAGATTGAGCCACCCAGTGTCAAGCTGGCCAGAGAGTTATCAGAAACAAGGCCCCTTCAAGCTACCCAGAAGGCAGAGGAGAAGCCTCCCCAGCCCACCCAGCGTAAGGGCTATATTATGTAGGAGGCTCTTACAGGCAAAACGAAGTTCTTTATCTACCTCACCCCCTTTGTCCCCCTCATGCGAGAAACTTCATCTATCTCTTTCGAGATGGGGAGATAAAGAAAAGAGGCTAGCGCCCCTCTTAAACTCCAGTTATCTTAAACGCCCATTAGGGACTGGAATTAGGGGAAGCGAGGGGGAACCAAGAAAGGAGAGTCAAAGAGAGGCTCCGCCTCTCTTATATAACAAGTTCCCCTTCCCCTTGTTAAGGGGAGAGAAAAGGGGGACGGAGTTACTACAAATTAAAGGGGGAGGGGTTGGTTGATGTGAGTAAGCCAATCGTGGCCATTATTGGTCGGCAGAATGTGGGCAAGTCTACCCTGCTCAATCGGCTGGCAGGCCAGCCAGTAGCTATCGTCGAGGACTTGCCGGGGACAACCCGTGACCGGGTATTGGCTACTATCTCCTGGCAGGGTACGGAGTTCACCATAGTTGATACCGCTGGTCTTGAGCTAGAGCCCAAATCAGCCCTGGCCCAAGAGGTCAGGCAGCAGGTAGCGATAGCCATCGCTGAGGCGGATGTTATTCTTTTTGTCGTCGATGTCAGAGACGGGATAATCACCTCCGACCAGGAAATAGCCGACATGCTCCGGAGAACAAAGAAGCCAATCGTGCTGGTAGCCAATAAGGCGGATAATGCCCGGCTTGAGGCTGAGGCAGCAGAGTTTTACACGCTGGGTCTGGGTGAGCCGTTGACCATCAGCGCCCATCATGGCCGGGGCATTTCTGAGCTGCTGGATAGGGTTATCACCATGCTACCTCGACCATTGGCGGTTGAAGCCAAGCCCGAGGTTATGAAGCTGGCTATTGTCGGCCGACAGAATGTCGGTAAGTCGACACTGCTAAACGCCATCGCCGGTGAGGAGCGGGCAGTGGTTGACGACGTCCCCGGGACTACCCGTGACGCCATAGATACACCACTTGACTTTGATGGACAAAGTGTGCTACTTATTGATACAGCTGGTATCAGACGGCGGGGACGGCTCGGGGTGGGTGTGGAGCGGTATAGCGTTATCCGCACCCTGCGGGCTATTGACCGGGCTGATGTGGTGCTGCTCGTTCTGGATGCCACTGAGATGGTTACCGCTCAGGATACGCATATCGCCGGATATATCCAGCGGGCAGAAAAGGGGATTGTGCTGATAGTCAATAAGTGGGACTTGGTGGAGGACAAAACGGCAGCCAATTATGACCGATACCTCCGGAGCCATCTGAAGTTTCTACCTTACGCACCGGTATTGTACGCATCGGCCAAGTCGGGGCAGGGGGTAGATATGATTATACCCCAGGCACACCAGGTGTACCAGCAGAGGCTCAAACGCCTGCCGACAGCGGAGGTCAATAATGTCGTTCAGCAGGCGATAACGGCTCATAATCTGCCCCGAGCTGGCACCAGGCAACTGAAGGTTCTGTATGCCACCCAGACCGGGGTGAGTCCGCCAACCTTTGTCTTTTTTGTCAATGATTCCCGGCTGGTGCACTTTTCCTATCGCCGCTACCTGGAGAACAAGTTGCGCCAGGCCTTTGGCTTCACCGGCAACCCATTCCGTCTAGTCTTTAAAACCAGAGGGCAGCCATGATAATCGCCCAATTTCTTGCCGCAATAGTGGTTGGTTACCTCCTGGGGGCTATCCCATTCGGGGTGCTTATCGGCAGACGGATGGGCAGGGTGGATGTCAGGGAGCACGGTAGCGGCAAGATGGGGACAACCAATGTCCTGCGAACGGCAGGGAAAAAGGCGGCGCTGGCAGTGCTCATCCTGGATTTGCTGAAGGGCGTGCTGGCAGTAATCGCTGCCGGGTTGATAGTTGGGAGGAGCTATCTGGCGGTGGGTGGCTTCAGCTTCGGGGCACTGGTCGCCCAGAGCCTGGCAGCCTTGGCGGCGATAGCCGGGCATAATTGGTCGGTATTCCTCAAGTTTCATGGGGGGAGGGGGGTTGCCACTTTCCTTGGTGGACTTGTCGCCCTGTGTCCACTGGCCGCCGTATTTGGCGGTGAAGTTTTGATTATCGGGGCTGGCCTAACCAGATATGCGTCGCTGGGGTCTATTGCTGGCGCCGTAGGCAGCTACGCCATACTAGTGCCGCTTACTCTCATTAACGGGTTCCCCATCGAATATCTGGCCTACGCCTTGATTGGCACGGTACTAATAGTTTTCATGCACCGGGATAACATCCGCAGGTTAATATCCGGCCGAGAGCGCCGGCTGGGTGAGAAGGCGAAGAAACTGGATTCACCCCCGTCTCCCGAGAGCGCAGGGTAAATTATGCCCAAGATCGCCATCATTGGCACCACCTCCTGGGGGATAACCCTGGGACTGCTAATTGCCCAAAAGGATATCGAGGTCAGGCTTTGGGCACGTACAGAAGAGAAAGCAGAAGCACTGAGAGAGGGCAAGCTTAATCCAGCCGTGAATGCCGGGGTTACCCTCCCCGACAAACTGCTGGTTACCAGCTCCTTGCATGAAGCGTTGCGCGGTGTCAATGCAGTCATCCTGGCGGTGCCCTCGCAGAGCATGCGGCACAATGTCAACCTAGTCGCTGGCTACCTTAAGCAGTGGATGGTGGTAATAAGCGCCGCCAAGGGCTTGGAGCTCGGCACTCTTAAACGCATGTCGCAGGTGATTGCCGAGGAAATAGACCCGCAGCTCAGTTCTAGAATCTGCGTCCTCTCCGGCCCTAATCTCGCCCGGGAGATTCAAAGAGGTCTACCAGCGGCCACCGTGGCCGCAGCGGAGAAGGAATATATCGCCCGAAAAGTTCAGAGGTTGCTCAATACCCCCCAGCTCTGCGTATACACCAATACTGATGTCGTCGGGGTGGAACTGGGGGGAGCACTAAAGAATATCATTGCTCTGGGGGCGGGTATGGCCGACGGGCTGGGTTATGGGGACAATGCCAAGGCGGCTTTCATCACCCGTGGCCTGACTGAGATTACGGCCCTCGCCGTTGCCTTAGGGGCAAATCCACTCACCATCTCCGGGCTCGCTGGCCTGGGAGACCTGGTTGCTACCTGTGCCAGCCCGTTAAGTCGCAACCACTATGTCGGTGTGGAATTGACCAAGGGGCGTTCCTTGACCGAGATAACCGACTCCATGGATGGTGTTGCTGAGGGGGTAACCACTACCCGCGCTGCCTGGGAGCTAGCCCAGAAGCTTGGGTTAGAGATGCCAATTACGGAAAAGATTCACCGGGTATTGTATCGGGGCCTTGACCCTCACCAGGCAGCCAGTGAACTCATGGCCGCCGAAGCCACAAATGAATTAGCCGGGCGAAAGTGGAGTCTTTTCTCTCTCTTCAGGCGCCGGCGGCGTTCCTGAGCCTATCCCGCCGTCCGTTTCCCTTCCGGCGTGTTAGCCGGACCTAGACTATCGGCCAGCTCGCGGAAAAGCTGGCGCTGTTCCTTGGTTAGCGATTGCGGTGTGACCACAATCAGCGTGACTAGCTGGTCACCACGCCCGCCGCGACGCAAGTGCGGAAACCCCTTACCTTTAAGCCGAAAGACGGTACCGGTCTGACTGCCTTGGGGGACCTTGAGCATGGTCCTTCCGTTAAGGGTAGGTACCTCTATCTCAACCCCGAGGGCAGCCTGGGCAAAGTTGACCGGGAGCTCATAACGGATATCGTCACCATCCCGCGTAAAGAACTCATGCTCTGCTACCGATAGGCTGATGTAGAGAGCACCCGGGGGACCACCTCTTGTCCCGGCATCTCCCTCACCGCTCAAGCGCATTTGACTGCCGTCATCAACCCCGGCCGGAACCTTGATCAAGATATTACGCTGACGCTTCTCTCTGCCGGTACCCCGGCACTGGGAGCAGGGTTGGGTAATGATTCTACCCTCGCCATGGCACTGGTTGCAGGTGATAGTGTTAACAAAACGACCAAACAAAGTCTGCTGGGTGCGGCGTACCTGCCCGGTGCCCCCGCAACTGGGACACTGGTTGGGCTTAGTGCCTGGCTCAGCCCCAGTACCGTAGCATAAAGAGCAGTTCTCAGTGCGTGATATATTTATCTCTTTTTCACAACCGGAGGCTGCCTCGTTGAAGGTGATAGTGAGCTGGCAGTGCAGGTCGGCACCCTGCCGGGGAGCACTTCGGGTACCGGTAAACATGCCGCCAAAGACGGTATCGAAGATATCGCCCAAGCCACCGAAGCCAAACCCCTCAAAGCCCCGCCCAAAAATCCCCTCGGCACCCCCGTGCCCGAAGCGGTCATAAGCAGCGCGCTTATCGGGGTCGGAGAGCACCTGGTAGGCTTCATTCACCTCCTTGAACTGCTCCTCAGCCCCGTCTTCGCGATTATGGTCAGGATGGCACTTGAAGGCCAGCTTGCGGAAAGCCTTCCTTATCTCCTCATCGGTGGCATCTTTACTGACACCGAGGATGTCATAATAATCACGCTTTGTTGGCATAGTATTTTCTCTACCCCATCCCCTTTATCCCCTTCCCCTATCAAGGGAAAGGGGAACTGGTTTTATAAGAGGGGCTTCGCCCCTCTTTAACTTCCTTTGGAAGCAAACGATTAATTATCAGGAATCCTGCATTCCCTCTCAACCGCTTCCATAAGGGGCTTACGGCATCCTGGCCCTGAATCGAAATAGGCCGCCTCTATTCCTCGCCGCAGCATCCATTTAAGATGCCCAGAATGGTTGCCTTTCGCTGTACACATATGAGAACATATAGCCGCTTTAGTTGGTCTACTAAAATTTGGGCAAACTGGGCACTTATATATGGACTGACTCTTCAATCTAAACCTCGTGGAACTCGCCCCTTCCCTTCTTTCCCCCTTCCCTTTCTAAGGGAAGGGGGTCAGGGGGATGGATTTGCAGTAATCTACACCTCTCGGAACTCACCCTCTACGGTGCCTTCCCCTTCTTTGCCGGGGGGTGGCGGCTCCTCCCCCGGCGGTGGCTCAGCGCCGGGCGGCGGCTGTTGTTGATAGATTGACGCCCCTATCTTTTGCATCGCCTCATTTAGCTCCTGTGTTGCTTGGCGGACGGCGTTTATATCAGCGCCCTGGAGGGCAGAGCGCACCGCAGCTATCTTACTCTCTACCTCCTGATTCAGGTCGGAAGGTATCTTGTCTTTGTGGTCGCGCAGGGTCTTTTCGGCAGTGTAAGCCAGGGTATCGGCGGCGTTGCGAACTTCCACCTCCTCACGACGCTTGACATCTTCAGCGGCATGTGTTTCCGCCTCCCGCTGCATGCGCTCTACCTCATCCTTGCTCAACCCGCTGGAGGCAGTGATGGTGATCTTCTGCTCCCGCCCGGTGCCCTTGTCATGAGCCTTAACACTGAGGATGCCGTTGGCATCAATATCAAAGCTAACCTCAATCTGGGGCAGGCCTCGCGGTGCCGGCAGAATGCCATCAAGCATGAACCGCCCCAGGGTGCGGTTATCAGCCGCCATCGGTCTCTCCCCCTGGAGGACATGAATCTCGACACTGGGCTGGTTATCAGTGGCCGTGCTGAAAATCTGGCTCTTGGAGGTGGGGATGGTGGTATTGCGGGGTATCAGGGGGGTAGCCACCCCACCGAGGGTCTCGATACCGAGGGTGAGCGGGGTAACATCAAGCAGCAGAACCTCCTTGACCTCTCCCTTGAGCACCCCGGCCTGGATCGCTGCCCCGATAGCGACTACCTCATCCGGGTTGACCCCCTTATGGGGTTCCTTGCCGAAGAATTGCTTCACCTTCTCCTGAACCAGCGGCATTCTGGTCTGCCCGCCAACCAGGATCACCTCGTCAATTTGGGCCGCCTTTTTCCCAGCGTCATCCAGTGCCTGCTGGCAGGGCCCCAGGGTTTTTTCCACGAGGTCCATTACCAGCTGCTCCAGTTTTGCCCGGGTGAGGGCGATATTGAGGTGCTTGGGCCCGCTGGCATCAGCGGTAATGAAGGGCAGGTTCACATCAGTCTGCATTACCGTGGACAGCTCGGTTTTAGCCTTCTCCGCGGCTTCTTTCAATCTTTGCAGAGCCATCTTATCCTGCCGCAGGTCTATCCCCTGGTCTCGCTTGAACTCATCACCCAGCCAGTCCATGATCCTCTGGTCGAAATCGTCGCCACCGAGGTGGGTATCACCACTGGTTGACTTAACCTGGAAGGTGCCCTCACCAATCTCAAGTATTGATATATCAAAGGTGCCCCCGCCAAGGTCATAGACAGCGATAGTCTCTTCCTGCTTCCTATCCAGTCCATAGGCCAGTGAGGCCGCAGTTGGCTCGTTAATTATCCTCAGCACCTCCAGCCCGGCTATCTTACCGGCGTCCTTGGTTGCCTGCCGCTGGGCGTCATTGAAGTAAGCGGGCACGGTGATTACTGCCTCGGTGACCTTCTCTCCAAGGTAAGCCTCGGCATCTGCCTTGAGCTTTTGCAGGATCATCGCCGAGATTTCGGGGGGACTGTACTCTTTTCCCCCCATCACCACCCGCACATCATTATTAGGCCCTTTGGCCACTTTATAGCTTTTGCGTTTGGCATCTTCCTCTACCGGGAGCTCTCGCCCGGCGGGCTCGCCAAACTTGCGCCCCATAAACCTCTTAATACTGTGGATGGTATTCTCCGGGTTGACGATAGCCTGCCGCTTGGCTATCTGCCCCACCAGACGCTCCCCGCTCTTACTGATAGCCACCACTGAAGGAAAAAGATTACCGCCTTCAGCCGAGGGAATAACTTTGGGCTCTCCACCCTCCATCACCGCTACTTCGCTAAAGGTTGTCCCTAAATCAATACCAACTGCTCTACCCATTGTTTACTCCTCCTTTTTCCGCTTCTTCTCCATTACCCACCACTACCTTGGCAGGTCGAATAACCCGGTCACGGAACTTATAGCCCGTCTGTACCTCTTCAACTACTAGCCCCTCTTCGCCTCTACCCTGCCTCACCGCTTCGTGAAAGTTAGGGTCAAACGGTTCACCCAGCGCCTTTATCTGAGACAGCCCCTGAGCCTCCAGGTTTGCCCGAAGCTTGCGGTCAATAAGCCTGATACCTTCTACCCAGCCAAGCCTGGCGAGCCGGGATGGTATAGCCGCAAAGGCTCGTTCCAGATCATCAAGCACAGGCAGAAGGCTAAGCATAACCCTGGAACTGGCGAAGTTGCCGATTTCCTCTTTCTCCTGCTCAGCGCGGCGTTTGTAGTTGATGAAGTCCGCCTGAGCTCTCTGCCAGTTAGCCAGGTAACCTTCAGCCTTGGCCCTTTCCTCAGCCAGGACCCGCTTCAGTGTCTCAAAGTCTTCTAATTCGGCAACCGTCTGGTCAAAGTCACTGGCTTGACCCTCTCCTGAACCTTGCTGCGTCATTAGTTATCCACTCCTTCATATTTCTTACCGAATAGCTCGGATACCATTCGGCTCAGCACCAATGACAGGTAGCCTACCGCAGGGATGGTACGGGCATAGGGCATCCGGGTGGGACCGATTACCCCGATAGTGCCCACTGCTTCGTCAGGAGTACCGTATCGGCTGATGACCACACTACAGTCATGGATAACCTCCGCCTCATTTTCCCTGCCGATATACACGGTCACTTTTTGGACATCCATCTGGGGCGTGACGATAATCCTGAGCAGGTTCCCATGTTCGACCACCTGCATTAAGCCCTGTAGCTGATGGGCACGGACAAACTCCGGCTGGCTAACTATAAAGTGCAGACCGTCAAGGTAGGGTTCATCATACTGCTGCTCGTCTTCAGCCTGCATCATCTTTAGCACACAATCGGTTATCTGCTGTTCGACAGGGGAGAGGCTAACCACCTTGGCCTGAATCTGTGAGCTGGTCAAATCGCCGTAGGCATCACTCAGCCTGCCGGCAATAGCGGTCAATCTCAGCTGCGTCATAACCTGGTCAAAGGTTGTTAGCTGCTGCTTCACCCTGGCACCCCGAAGCACCAGGACAACCAGTGCCACTGACTCCTGTAAGGCGACCAATTCGAGGTGCTTGAACCGGCAGCCTACCGGCTTTGGCTTAGTAACCACCGCCACGTTTTGAGCCATCCGGGCAACAACCGAGGCTGCCAATCGCAGCCACTCGTCTATCTCTTTCTCCACCTGATGGAAGAGGTGGGTTATCAGACGCCGCTCGGCCGAGGGCAATTCAAGGTCAACGAGAGATTCCACATAGTAACGATAGCCCCGGTCAGTGGGTATTCCGCCGGCTGAAGTGTGGGGGCGGGTGATGTAACCCTCCTCTTCCAGACGAGCCATCTCATTGCGGATGGTGGCCGGGCTTATCCCCAGCTCGCTGTGAGCGACAATGCTCTGCGATGGCACCGGCAGCTGCCCCACAATGTATTGTTCCACTATGGACTTGAGTATCGCCTCGGTTCTTGTGGTCAGCATCTCTGCCTCCGTTAGCAGTCTCCGCTTTAGAGTGCTAACAATCTAAAGTTAACATCTTTGACTATTGCTTGTCAAGGGGTGTCCAGGGTTTATTTAAGGTCAAATAACCGTTACCGGGGAAAAAGGACGACTGCCCAGCATGAAGCGCACCATTGGAGAGATTCAAGCACCCAAGCCGTGATCTGGGGCGCACCAATAAGCTGCCCAAGAAATGTCCCGGCCTAGAGCAACTCCCGGTCGCGGAGCACCCTCCGCAGCACTTTGCCGACTGGCGTTTTGGGTATCTCATTGATGAAATCAACATCTCGAATGCGCTTGTAGGGGGCAATTCTTTCAGAGCAAAATTCGATGAGCTCCTGCTTACCCGCGGTCAGACCATCTCGCAAGACTATGTACGCCTTGGGCACTTCACCAGCCAAGGTGTCCGGCTTGCCTATAACCGCGCACTCTTTGACTGCGGGATGCTGATAGAGGACAGCCTCGACCTCGGCCGGAGCTATAGTATACCCCTTGTATTTTATCGTCTCTTTCTTGCGGTCCAGGATGGAAAAATACCCGTCCTCATCCATCATGGCCAGGTCACCGGTATATAGCCAGCCGTTTCGGAGCACTTCTCCGGTATCTTGCGGTTGATTCAGGTATCCCTTCATGACCTGTGGCCCTCGAACCACCAGCTCACCGACCTGGCCTACTGGCAGCTCAACCTCGCCGGTTTCTTCATCCAGGATACGGGCGTCGGTATCGATAACAGGTATACCGATGGTTCCCGGCTTTACCCTTTCCAGTGGAGAGTCGTGTGTTTCCGGTGAGGCCTCGCTCAGGCCGTAGCCCAAAGCCATCTCGATACCGGTTAGCTGCTCCCATCTCTCCTTGACCTCGGGGGCAATGGGCATGGCACCCCCCTTGACATACCTCAAGCTGGAAAGGTCAGACTGGTTGATGGCCGGGCTGTTTACCAGTGTGGTGAACATTGAGGCGGCACCATACATGACCGTTGCCCCCTCTCTTTCCACTGTTGCCAGCAGTTCCTCAGCATCGAAGCGGGGCAGGATTATTACCCTCGCCCCGCCGTAAATGGATGAATTGACACAGGTGCAGGCTCCCCAGCTGTGGTAAAAAGGAAGCAACCCTATGATTACGTCTCTATCGCTCCACCCGAACCAGACAGCATTCTGCATGGCATTAGCCACCAAGTTGTAGTGGGTGAGCAATACCCCTTTGGGCAGGCCGGTGGTGCCTCCGGTGTAAACGATGACGGCCACCTCCTCCCTGGGATTTGCACTGAACACCGGCGGCGTGGCCGGAGAGCTGTTAAGAATTTGCTCAAAGGAAACTGTCCCACCCCCGGCCTCATCGGTCACGATTATGGTCTTAAGTTTGGTATCAACTTGGGCCTGTCTGACCAAAGGACAAGAAGCCATGCTGGTCACGGCAGCAACACTCTCGGTATCACCCAGCTGGTGCCTCAGCTCCGCCTCTCGATATGAAGGATTGGCGGTAACCACTGTTGCCCCAGCCTTCAGTATCCCATAGTAGGCGATAACGAACTCCAGACCGTTGGGTAGGAAGATAGTCGTTCTGTCTCGGTGTCCTATGCCCAAGTCGTGAAGTCCGGCGGCGAGCTTGCTGGTCAAGACGTCGAGCTCGCGGTAGGTCAACCGGCGGTCACGACAACTGAAGGCCGTTTTCTCCGGCCACTTTTCAGCCGCTAGCGACAGTAGTTGGAAAAGGGGCATTTCGGGGTAGTGCAGTGAGTGTGGCACTCCCTGCGGCCAGAATTTGAACCACGGTCTGTCGGCTAAAATGCCCATACAGCCTCTACTAACAGCACCTTCCGCCTTCTGTATTCAATGTCTTGCTGCCTCCTCTCCTCGGAATTCTAGTCAGAGTTCGAGGCATCCAATACTTGATATGAATCTAAGGGGGATTGAGAGGCCTGTAATAACCCGCACCCAAAATACCAACCACATTATACACCAAAGCGACCAGCTGACAAAGTTCAGACAGAAATTCGAAAAGAACCCGGGCCACCCCAAATGGACAAAAATCCCCGTAAACTATTGACACCAGCCAAGACACTGTCTAAACTTAATCAGCCGTTCAATGAGCGCATCATCAACCTAGAGGAGGTAACCATGGCAAAATCGACAGCCGAGAGGAAAGACGCTTCATTTGCCCTTGCCCGGCACGCCGTGAACACAAAATACGGGGCTATCCCAAAAGAAGCCATCGAGGCCACCAAGATAGATATACTGACCACGCTGGGTTGTGCGGTGGGTGCCAGCACCACGGAGCCGGTATGCAAGAAGATGGTAGACCTGGTGAAGGAAATTGGTGGGAAAAAGGAAAGCACCATCATCGTTTATGGCGGCAAGGTACCCTGCCATATGGCCACTTTTGCCAACGCGGCGCTGGCGCACGGCCTCAACTTCGAGGACTGTTATGATGACTACTCCTTCCACATTGGTATTGCCATACTGCCTCCAGCCCTTGCGGTAGCCGAGCGCGTGGGCATAGTAAGCGGCAAGGAGTTTATCGCGGCGTTCACCACCGGTGCGGATATTGCCATCAGGCTATGCCGCGCCGCCAACACTGACCCTTCGCTGACCCTGCTCGACCTGGGCTGGGCGCCAGAACAAATCTTTGGCTACATCCCGGCCGCGGCTGTTGCCGGCAGACTGTTGGGCCTGAATGAAGACGAGATGGCAAATGCCTTTGGCCTCGCCTTTTCCCAGACCTCCGGGCTTATCGAAACGATTATCGGTGTCAGCGTAGATAAGGCAATCTATACCTCATATTCTGGCATGAGTGGTGTCCTGGCGGCGCTGATGGCGCAAAAGGGCATCATCGGCCCCCGTGATTGCATTGAGAGTAAGAGAGGCTTGTTCAATGTGTTCTTTCGCGGTCGTAAGTTTGATTCAGCCTCATTGACGCGTGACCTGGGCAAGAGCTTTGAAGGAGCTGGCGTTGGCTTCTACCCCTATCCCTGCTCCGGGGGCATGCACGCCTTTATTCACACGGCGTTGCAGATGGCAAAAGAACATAAACTACGGCCCGAAGATGTGGCGGCAGTGACCTTGTTTGTCGGCCCCATGGAGAGAGATACCATCCGTTACGTCGAACCACTGTCATTCAAGCAGAATCCCCCAAGGTTGAGCGATGCGCAAATGAGCCTGCCCTTCAGTGTGGCCACCGCCCTGGCTAAAGGGACGCCGCGTATCAAGCATTTCGTCGAGGGATTCAATGACCCGGAAATACTGCGCATCTCTAATAAAGTGACCTATCAATACGGCCCAGAATATGGAATGAAAGTCGGCAGACCGGAAGTGCGGCCAGTGATAGAGATAACACTGACCGATGGTCGCGTTCTTCGAGACGACAAAACGGTCTACAGATATGGCCACCCCAAGAACCCGATGAGCATGGAAGAGCATATTGAGAAGTTCCGCGATTGTGTTTCTTACTCCGCGAAACCTATTTCTCAAAGTAATGTGGACAAGGCCATCGAAATGCTCACTCACCTGGAGGAAGTCGATGATGTGAGCCAGATTGTCAAGCTGGTTTCCCAGCCCGATTAAGCATAAACAGACTCGGTGCGAATTGACCGAGTCAACAGACGCTCTAATATAGTGACACCATGCTCGCTGTGAGTGACAGGTTCACCGCCACATTTAACAGGGTAAGGCATTGCTGGAGCCCTTCTCCAAACATATTGACAACGATTCTTTAATGGAGTATAACATAGGGTTGGTAAAGCCATGGGAGTCATGCAAACGAGCGCAGGACCACACACAGCTACTAAAGAAAGGGATATCCGCGATGAGTTGACTAAAGTTCGGAAGGTCTCACAGGTCTAAACCCCTCGACATCCAAGCTGTCTCCATTCACGAGGCTTCTCAGCGATTAATTCAGTCGCAGGCTTGAACTAAGTGCCAAGGGAGGGTACGATGGCAATTCGCCATAAACTGGCAAAATATTGCACCGAGATGACCTTTGATGCACTGCCTGGAGATATTGTGGAACACACGAAGTTATATCTCATGGACACCTTGGGCGTGATGGCAGCCGGCCCCAAGGTCTTCTTGGAAGACTTCCCAGACATTGTGAAGTTCGTGAAAGAGCAAGGCGGAGTGCCGGAATGCAGCATAATAGGGGGAGACGGTAAAGTCCCTTGTTTGAGCGCGGCTTTGGTCAACACGGCGATTTGCATAAACACTTCGTTTGACGCTATCTACAAGAGCACACCAATGCACCTGGCGGGGACTCTATTCCCAGCGACAATAGCCGTCGCCGAAAGGCAAAAAGCAAGCGGCAGAGACCTTATATTAGCTATCGTGGTCGGCACCGAGATCATGGCGAGAGTGGGAAACTCTCTCGGGTCACGCTATGCCTACGCGCGTGGGTTCCACCCCACCTCCATCGCTGGCCCATTCGGCTGCGCCGCAGCCGCGGGCAAGCTTCTAAGATTGAGCGAAGGTGAGCTGGCCGAGGCACTGAGCATAGCTGGTGTCCAGGCTGCCGGTTCTTCCGTGTGGGCAGGAGAGGTAACCCCCTTTTCGTGGTGTTTTCAGATGGGTAAGGCTGCGCAAAGTGGAGTCCTAGCGGCTATGCTGGCGCAGAAGGGTTTCAACGGGATCGATATGATATTTGAAGATGAGCGGGGAATTCTGGCTGCCCATTCCGAGAGCCCTGACCCCGAAAAACTGACCAGCGGATTAGGGCAGACATATGAGATCAAGGACCTGATTCTGAACAACTATGGTGTCGGCCTCTACATTGTTACCGGAGTAGAAGCTCTGCTGGAAATACTTGAGAAGCATCAAATCAGCGCCGACGACGTCGAAGAAATTACGCTGAGGCTCCCGACAACAGTTATACCCCTGGTGGGTTTCCCGGAATACCCGGATAACCGGTCCGGCGCCTTAAAAAGCAGCCGGTACGTCCTGGCCGTCACCGCGATCACGGGCAATAACATAGCCACCGTGGAAGCCACGAAGGCTGAGCAGAGAAAAGACCCCAGAGTCATCGATCTGTTCAGCAGAGTCCACGTGGTTGGTGATCCGGAGCTGGACAAAGTTTTCCCACAGAAGAAGCCGTGCGTACTTGCGCTTAAAACAAAGAACGGGCAACAGTTCAGCCAGCGCAATGACGGGCCTTTTAAGGGAGACCCGGAAGCCCCTCTATCTGAGCAGGATATTGAAGCCAAGTTTTTCAGGATGGCCGAACCCGCCCTGGGTCAGGAAAGGGCAAACCAGATATTAAGTAACGTAAGGCAGTTAGACAGGATGGACGACATATCCATGCTGGTTCATCTGTTAGCTAGTTAGCGCCCTTGGTAATGAGGCAATTCGGAGGATTGACAGCAGTGCTGCAATCGCACATAAATTGCGCATGACATATACCGCCCAACGGGCTATTTTTGAAGAACATTTGTGCGGAGGTGCTACTGTGTGAGATTAGAACCCAGACAGGCTCAAGCATGAGGTCCTGAACACGACTCTGAAGATGTTCAAAAGGATAGACCAAGAAAAAGGGGGTAGAAATGCGCAAAGGCATCTGGAAAAGAACAATTGCAGCAGTTATAGTATTAACCGTCTTGACGTTGTTAATCACAGCAGCGGCGGCATGCGCGCCAAAGCCATCCCCATCACCGACACCAACTCCATCCCCAACCCCGACACCCACGCCAACCCCGACACCTACTCCAACACCGGCCCCAATAAAGCTTGTGTTTGATACCTGGGCTGCGGAACACGAGTCCCACTCGCCGGCACTTGCCGGGTGGGCCAAGGAAGTAGGCGAAAAGAGCGGGGGCAGGGTAACAATCGAGATGGTCTGGGGGCCGACTTTAGGCAAGAGCTCGGAATATTATGATGCACTAATCGGTGGTCTCACCGATATATCTCAGATTGGTGCTCCGTGGACGGCGGGACGCTTCCCCATGATTGAGGTATTCGGGCTTCCTATCGTGTCCTCCTCGTCGGAAACCGTCAGTAAGGCTCTATGGAAGTTCTACAAAATGGGGTACCTCGATAAGGAGCTTGCAGATGTAAAACCCATATTTTTCCACCCCACAGGTGCCCGTTCATTCTACTGGGCTAAAAACCCGGTGACTACCCTGGCAGATTTCAAAGGTAAGAAGGTCAGATGTTCCGGCGGAATGAATACGGAAGAGATTAAGGCTATAGGGGCTGTCCCGGTGTCTATGGGCATCGGTGAGGTTTATGAATCAATGCAGAAGGGGGTGGTAGACGGCAATATGGGTGCCTGGAGCGTAATGACCGATTTCAAGCTTTACGAGGTTTCGAATTATGCTACCGAAACGAACTGGTCACACTTTCCCTTGTTCGTAGCCATGAATAAGGACAGCTGGAACAAACTGCCCACAGACATACAGGCGATAATTGCCGACGAGGACTTGGCACAGAAGTACGGGGCTATGGCCGGCCGTGGTTTTGATGAGGAGAGCAAAATTGCTAAGAAGGCTTTCTTAGACAATGGCGGGCGTATAGACACCCTGAGCCCGGCGGAAACAGCGAAGATGGGAGAGCTTCTAAAACCTGTCTGGGATACGTGGTTAGCTGATGTAAATGCTAAGGGACTTCCCGGGGAAAAGGCTCTTGATGACCTTTATTCCATCTTCAAAGAGCTGGGAGTGGAGGAACCATTCATCCGATAAGAAGGGCAAACAAAGGTAGGAGCAAGAAATCATTGACAATATAGCAGTCCAGCGGTTCGAGAAGACTATCGGGATTGCGGATAACGTACTCAAATACATAGGTCTGGGTATGTTAGCCGTATTGATGCTGTTGGGCGCCTTTGACGTTATAGGCAGGTATGTTTTCAATAGGCCGATAACGGGAGCATTTGAGATTAGCGAGGTCCTGCTTGCCGGTGTACTCTTCTTCGGCTGGGCTTATACCCAGGCTACCAGAGGACACATCAGGGTGAACATCCTTGTCCGCCGCTTTTCGGCCCGGGGACAGGCGTTAACCGACCTTATTAACTCAGTCCTGGGGTTAGTTCTTTTTAGCGTAATTACATGGCAGGCAGCGCTAATAGCCATTGCCTACTGGGAAACAAACAGGATTATCGACGTTATCATGGTGCCACTTGCTCCATTTCGTATGTTCGTCTCTGTCGGTGCTTTCTTCCTTTGCCTTGAGTTCATTGTCCAGATACTCCAATCGCTATCCGAGATGAGAAAGGAAGCCTAGAATGTCTCCGGTTCTTATCAGCGTTATAGGCATAGTCGCTTTCCTCGTGCTTGTGCTTTTCGGGGTGCCCATAGCCTTCTCCTTTGCCATGGTTGGCTTCGTCGGTGTCGTCTTTGTCAAAGGTCTTGGAACAGGATTACACCTGCTGGGCACGGCCCCCTATGATAAGGCTATCTCGAACACTCTTGTTGCCGTGCCCCTGTTCATCCTTATGGGTCAATTTGCCTTCCACTCTGGAATCAGCGGGGACCTCTATGCTACTGCCTATAAGTGGCTGGGGAGACTTCCTGGTGGGTTAGCGTTAGCGACCACGTTAGCCTGCACCGGCTTTGCTGCCTGCACTGGCTCCAGCCTGGCCTCAGCGGCTACCATGGGGACCATCGCTATACCCGAGATGAAGAAATTCAACTATCACCCCCGGCTGGCAACCGCCTGCATTGCCGCCGGGGGAACCCTTGGTATCCTTATACCACCGAGTATCATCTTCATCATCTACGGGACACTTACCGCAGCCTCCATAGGCAAGCTATTCATAGCCGGTATTTTCCCGGGTTTGATGTTATCTGGACTGTTTCTAGTACTGATACTTGTAATGTGCAAGCGGAATCCAAGGCTGGGCCCGCTTGGTGAATCCTTCTCATTGAAAGACATGCTTGCTTCTCTGACCGGTGTCTGGGGGATGCTGGCACTGTTCCTTCTGGTGATAGGTGGGCTATATATGGGTGTCTTCACACCAACAGAGGCCGGGGCAATAGGTGCCTTTGGGGCTTTCATTATAGTACTCGCGAGACGACGGCTAACGAGAGCCAGCCTTATTGCTGCCCTGACAGACTCGCTACGCACCACCTGTTTCGCGCTCACCATCCTTATCGGAGCCATGATATTCAGCGTTTTTCTAACGGTGAGCGGCCTTCCCTCAGCCATTGCCGGCTGGATAACGGGCCTGGGCTTCTCGCCCCTTGTTATTCTGGTAATCATACTTTTGATGTACGTTCCTCTCGGCGCTCTCATGGACTCCCTGCCCATGATACTGCTTACCCTGCCTATTGTGTTTCCCATCATCGTAAGCCTCGGCTTTGACCCCATATTCTTCGGTGTTCTGTTGGTGGTCATGGGAGAGATGGCCCTAATTACCCCTCCGGTGGGGATGAATGCTTACATAGTTCAGGGAGTGGCCGGGGATGTGCCTCTGGACGAGGTTTTCCGCGGTCTCGTACCCTTTGTAGTTGTGATGGCGGTTGGTGTTGCCCTACTGGTCGCCTTCCCGCAAATCAGCCTTTTTCTGCCTAATATGATGAAGTGACTAGATCAGTTCTCCAGCTCTTTGAGCCTATTGGCTTGCTCTATCCACACCCCACCGTATTCTCTACGTCAGCGGCAGTAGGTCAGCTCTGCCTGGAAGATCACTATGCACTAAAGAGCGACACCCATATAGGCCCTCCAAGCACCAGCTAAGCCAGGTGCTCTACTGTTGGTACCTGTATCCCCAAGCTTTGCTTGTACACTTATGCAAAAACTGCTAAAATCTAAAGTTGTGTTGTTCTCGTTTGCTGATCGTGATCATGGATAAGCCTGCCTGCCACCCGCTGTGCCTCATCTAGTGCTTGTGTGCTCCTTCGCAATGCCGGCGTTGACACTGCATAAAGCTCGGTTAGGAAACACTAGCAATATGGACACAGATTCATTTGGGCAGGACATTCAAAGTATATCGCTGGTCCCATATACAGCAGGGCTCTAATAGTGGTGGCTGCCATATGTTGAACAATCAGCAAGCACACAAAAAGATGTCTTCGCCACGAATCCAGTTGAGGCCAGATTGCAGAAGATAATTCGTCTCACAGGCAAGGATCTGCGTAAACCCCATCTATGGGTGGTGGTGGTTACAGTAACGCTCCTGGCGATCGTGCACTACCACGAGGTCTTTACGGGCGTCAGTGTCATTGGGCAAATAAGCTCTGTCCTGGGACTTGGCCTCACCCGTCACACGCTGGAACGCATTCTGTTCCTGATACCAGTTACCTACGGAGCCGCAATGATCGGTGTCAGGGGAGGACTGATCACACTGGGCCTGACAGCCGCAATACTCTTCCCTCGAGTTTTATTCTTTTCGCCCGAACCCCGGGAGGCTTTATTCGAGACTGGTGGGATTGTTCTGACTGGTGTCCTTATAGTCTCACTGGTACACGCATTAGAAAAAGGGAAGCGGCGGCTCATTGAGCTGGAGATGACCAGGAGGATGCTCAGCGAGAACGAGAAATTGAAGGAAAACATACTCAAGACAAACCGCGAGCTTTCTATCTTTAACCATATTGCGTTTGCTCTGCACCAATCACTCGATTTGGAACTAATGTTACAGATGGCCGCCGAGACAATACGGGACGTTTTGAAAGTACAAGCAAGCTGGGTGCGGCTATCAGATAATACAGGCCGGACACCAGATGCACTGGCATACAACGGGCTGCCGACAGAGCTACTGGACAGGTTGACCGAAACTGTGTCAACCCTAACCTCGAGCGAGGAAATTGCAGCAATAGCAAACCTTTGTGTGGCGCGTGACGATGACACAGATTTAACTGACCATCCGCCATTCTATTTAACCATGACTTCGTTAAAGTCAAAAGGAGTCGTACTGGGTACCGCCGGTATCGCCACAACGGCGGGGCCTTTTGATCAGCAGCGTCTGCAACTACTTGATGTCATTGGCAATCAGATAACCGGGGCCATAGAACGGTGCAAATTGTATGAGCAGGTACAACTCGCCCGAGACGTGCGAGGGGAGCTTCTGCACACTGTCATCACGGCACAGGAAGAGGAACGAAGACGGATTGCCCGGGAATTGCACGATGAAACCGGCCAGTCTCTTACTGCCTTGAGGCTCGGCTTACAGAAGTTGACACTGCAAGCGACCTCCGATTCCGGCAAACTAAAAGATGAACTGGACCGATACATAAGTCTGTGCCAGCAGGCCGAGGATGATGTTGACCGGATAATCCTGGACCTCCGTCCCGCGCTTCTCGATGATCTGGGGCTCGTCGAAGCTATACGGTTCTATGCTGACACGCGGTTAGGAACATCGGACGTTCAGGTTACCATCAGGGTAACGGGCAGGGAGAGAAGGCTGTCAGGAGAAACAGAAGGTGCCGTGTTTCGGGTCATGCAGGAAAGCATCACCAATATCGCAAAGCACGCACACGCTAAGAGCGTAATAGTAAACCTGCGATTTGAGCTAGACCGGCTGATAGTGGAAATAGAAGATGATGGTTGCGGATTTGAGGTCGGCCGGCTAGCCAATCATCGAAACTCCCGACATGGCATGGGGTTGCTGGGAATGAGGGAAAGGCTCGGCCTCATCGGAGGAAATCTGGACATTGTGTCCAAGCCAGGGACTGGCACCTGTATCAAAGCTGCCGTCCCCATAGCCGAAGAGAAAGCCTGGAGATGAAAAGTATCAGTGTGCTCCTTGTCGACGACCATACACTGGTGAGAGAAGGCATTCGCGCCCTTTTGCAGCTTCAAAACGATATAAATATCGTCGGCGAGGCGAGTGATGGCAGAGAAGCCATTCAAAAGGTCGGTGAATTAGACCCCGATGTTATCGTGATGGATGTAAGTATGCCTGCTATGGGAGGAATAGAGGCCACACGTCGAATCCTGGAGCAGAAACCTGCGGCAAGAATCGTTGTCCTGTCCCGTCATGATAATTTAAGCTATGCCCGGTCTCTCCTGGAAGCAGGGGCGTCAGGGTATGTGCCCAAAAAAGCAGTATCCACCGAGCTAGCAGCTGCCATCAGAGCCGTGTATGCCGGTGATGTTTTTTTGCACCCTTCTGTGGCCAAGGCGGTCACTCGGGACTATGTCCAGATAGTCCGGACGGAAGTTGGCAGAGAGCCGTACCAGCGTCTATCAGAGAGGGAACGGGAAATACTGCAGCTTCTGACAGAAGGGTATTCCAGCCGTCAAATCGCTGACCGCCTGTGTCTAGCTTTGAAAACAGTCCTCAATCATAGAAAGAACATCATGGACAAGCTCGGTGTTGAGAATCTCGCCCAACTTATTGCGTATGCCATCAAAACAGGTCTGGTGGACGATGACTCCTAAGTGACTCTGCTGCAGAGACACCACAACCGGGAACTTGTTCTGTTTTGTCGGGATACTTTCATCAGAATCAAGGTACTTTTTCCTATTAAAGAATACCGCAGCGAGTGTTATCCTTGTAAACAGCGCGTATCACGGCGCATGCGCGGGAAGTGGACTGGCTGAGGCCATAACGAATTCCCCCGGGAAATCAATCTTATAAAACTGTCAGACGGTGACTGAATGACGAATTCAAATCTACCGAGAGCAATAGTTCCTAACCCAGAGTTGCGGAAGATGATAGAGGATTTGAGTGGGCAGAAAATATCCAGTTGTTTCCAATGCGGCAAGTGCACCAACGGATGTCCGATAACATTCGCCATGGATATTGTGCCCCACAAGCTGGTACACCTCCTCCAGCTCGGCCAGCTTGAAGAAGTTTTGCACAGCGATACTATCTGGGTATGCGCCTCCTGCGTAACTTGCACCACCCGCTGTCCCAACAGTATTGACATCGCGCATGTCGTGGATACTCTACGCCAGCTATCCAGTCGCCAAGGGATAAAGGCTTCCCAATACAGCGTGCCTGTCTTCCATTCTGCGTTTCTTTCCTCAATAAAGCGGCACGGAAGGGTACACGAGACGGAGATGGCTCTTACTTATTCGATCGAGGACGCCGGCTGGCTCGGGTTTCTGAAGCTCACCGGACTGGGATTCGGCATGTTCCTTAAGGGCAAAATCAAGCTTATGCCCAGCCGTGTGCGCGCCATTAGTAGCATAAGAGAGCTCTTCAGAAAAGCCGAGGGTAAAGCATAGAAATGAAGGTCTCATACTATCCCGGATGTTCCCTCGATGGTACAGCCAAGGAGTACGGTGAGTCCACCGAGGCTATCTGCAAGATGCTGGGTGTCGAGTTGAAGGAGCTGGACGACTGGAATTGCTGCGGCTCCTCATCGGCTCACGCTGTCAGCGACTCACTGGCCGTGTCCCTCCCAGCGAGAAATCTGGAGATTGCCGATGAGATTGGCCTGGATCTACTGGTTCCCTGTTCCGCCTGTTACCAGAGGCTAAAAATGGCTGAGAAAAAACTGGCCGCCAGAAACGATAGTGACCGAGACAAGGCCGGGCCCCGGTTTAAGGGCAATTTTCACATCAGACATCTGGTGGATTTCTTATGGGAAGATGTGGGTGAAAAGGCCATAAGCCAAAAAATAAAGAAACCTCTTAAAGGTCTAAGGCCGGTCTGTTACTACGGCTGTCTTACCGTCCGGCCTCCCCTGGTGACCGATGTCAGGAATCATGAGAATCCGCAGAACATGGATGACCTGTTGAAGGGGCTCGGAGCCGACGTCAGGGACTGGTCATACAAGACTGACTGCTGCGGCGGCAATCTCATACTTACCCGCCCGGACATCGCCAGAAAATTGATCAGGAAGCTCCTCGACATGGCGGAAGAGGCGGGAGCTGATTGTCTCGTTACCGGATGTCCGATGTGTTTCTCGAACCTGGATACCCGGCAAAAAGATGTCTCGAAGGAGACCGCAAAAGAATACAGAGTGCCGGTCTTTTATATTAGCGAGTTGATGGGGTTGGCTTTCGGGAACTCTTCGGCGCAGAAATGGCTTAAGCGACATATTGTAGACCCGAGACCACTCCTCACTCAGAAAGGACTGATTTAGAGCAAGGTTATGAACGAGAACAAGCACAACGGCCACTCTAATGGTGCAGTAATAGGCGCGGTCATGGTGGTAGGGGCAGGTATCGCCGGCATGCAGTCGGCCCTAGATCTGGCCAACTCCGGTTTCAAGGTATACCTGGTCGAAGAAGGGCCATCTATAGGTGGCCGGATGTCCCAGCTTGATAAGACCTTCCCAACCAATGACTGCTCTATGTGCATGATTTCACCCAAACTCATTGAGGTAGGGAAACACAACAATATTGAACTCATAACCAATGCTCAAGTGCTGGCGGTAGAGGGTGAAGAGGGTGACTTCAGGGTCAGGTTACTGAAGAAGCCAAGACATATCGATACCGATAGATGCACTGGCTGCGGTCTCTGCGCTGAGTCAGACCTGACCGAGCTCAGGGAGAGAGAAGAAGAACTATGGGTTGACCGGATCAAGATAGACGAAGCAAGATGTATCCAGTGTGGCGACTGTGCCCGTGTGTGCCTGGAGGAAAATGAAGAAAGGCAAGGGCTTACCAATATTTTTCTTGAACGGCAAAGGTTCGTCGAGCTCCCCACAGAGAAACAGGAGGAGAAGCCTGCCGAAGCACGGTGGCAGCAAATAGCCCTGATGGATATCGCATCCCGAACCGAGTTCTGGCAACGAGAGCTCAGCAAGTGTATTAAATGCTACGGGTGCCGCGATGTCTGCCCGGTTTGTATCTGTGACCAATGTGAACTGGAGAATCCTGACTGGATCACACCTGGTAAAATACCGCCCGAGTTCCCCGTATTTCACCTGATAAGAGCTTACCATGTTGCCGATAGCTGCATTAATTGTGGCGAATGTGAGGCAACCTGCCCTGTGGCTATACCTCTGCGCAGTATCCAGCAGCTTGTCCGGCGACAGCCTCCTGAAAAAATCTTTGAATTTATCCCCGGTCTTGACCAGGAGACAAAGGAGAGGCTGATCAGGCGGGTAAAAGAGCAGCCTATACTCAAAAGGGTAGTGAGAAGATGAATTGCGATTTTGTACTGACTACTTGCCCTTTCTGCGGTTGCGGCTGTCAGTTCTATCTTCAGGTTCTAGATGGGGAACTGGTGGGGATATCCCCCTGCAAAAGCGACGAAATAAGCCAGGGCAAGCTATGCATCAAGGGAAGAAATGCCTTTGAATTCGTCCAGCATAAAGACCGTTTGACCACTCCATTGGTCAAACAGAATGGCCAGTTAAAGCCAGCAAGCTGGGATGAGGCCCTGGATGCTATATCCCAAAGGCTTAACCAGATCAAAGACAGTTTCGGTCCCGACTCCGTAGGCTTCCTTTCCTCGGCTAAATGCACCAACGAGGAGAATTTCCTCCTCATGAAGTTTGCCCGTTCTGTTATCGGAACCAACAACATCGATCACTGCGCTCGTCTCTGTCACTCGCCGTCAGTGACCGGCCTGGTCAGTTCCTTTGGCAGTGGGGCAATGACCAACAGCATCCCGGAGGTAGAAGGCGCCGATTGTATCTTTGTGGTCGGAAGCAACACGCTGGAAGCGCATCCCCTTATTGGCTCAAGGATTCTACGGGCGAAGGAGAATGGCGCCACACTGATCGTGGCTGACCCCCGCCAGACACCCCTGGCCTCATTTGCCGATGTCTATCTCCGACTCAAGCCGGGAAGCGATGTCGTTCTCCTCAACGGCCTTATGAACCTGATTATGTCCCGCGGGTTAGCCGATATGGATTTCATCACCAACCGGACCGATGGCTTTAAAGAATTCCGGGCAAGGGTCAGGGAGTATGATCCAGAAAGGGTCTCCAAGATAACAGAAGTCGCGACTGCCGACCTGGAGAAGGCGGCTCAACTATATGGTAAGGCCGATAGGGGAATGATAATCTACTGCATGGGTATAACCCAGCATTCGTGCGGCACGGATAATGTAAGGTCGTGCGCTAATCTGGCCATGCTCACTGGAAACGTCGGCAGGGAGTCCACCGGGGTGAATCCGCTACGGGGCCAGAATAATGTCCAAGGTGCCTGTGATATGGGAGCCTTACCCAATGTGTATTCGGACTATCAATCGGTGGGGAATGAAGAGTTGAGGAACAAGTTTGGACGGTCCTGGGGGGTTACGCTGCCATCGTCACCGGGGCTTACCGTCACGGAAATGACGGATGCCGCCGCCAGGGGGACCCTTAAAGCCCTGTATGTGATTGGTGAGAATCCCCTGATGTCAGACCCGAATATAAATCATGTGAGGGAGGCCTTCAGTTCTCTCGATTTTCTGCTGGTACAGGACATCTTCCTATCCGATACGGCGAAGCTGGCTCACGTGGTTTTGCCCGCTTGCTCCTTTGCCGAGAAGGACGGAACCTTCACCGCCACCGATAGAAGGGTGCAAAGGATAAGAAAAGCGCTGGAG
This sequence comes from uncultured Dehalococcoidales bacterium, assembly GCA_964575695.1. Taxonomy (GTDB): domain Bacteria; phylum Chloroflexota; class Dehalococcoidia; order Dehalococcoidales; family W111; genus CAZNSC01. The sequence continues at coordinate 14,275 of CAZNSC010000011.1, read as the reverse complement.
CCTTTAGGCGAGAGCCGACCGGACTGGCTGATAATCAGCCAGCTAGCCCGGAGAATGGGAGCAACCGGGTTTGATTACCAATCGCCCGAGTCAATTATGAGAGAAATCACCCAGCTTTCACCGAGTTACGGGGGCATATCCTACGAACGGCTTAACAATGGCGAAACCATAGCCTGGCCTTGCCCGTCCGGTGACCACGCGGGGACTAAGTTCCTCCACAAGGAAACTTTTACCAGGGGCAGAGGGCGCTTTTCCCCCATCGAATATAAAGAGCCGGCAGAGCTTCCTGATGATGAGTATCCCTTCATACTGACTACCGGCAGGCTCATCTTTCAGTATCACAGCGGGACGATGACCCGCAGGATCGCCGCTCTGGAAAGAGAAGCTACCACCGGCTTTGTCGAAATGAACCCCGAAGACGCACAAAGACTCTCCATCGCCCAGGGAGAAAAAGTAAGGGTAAAATCAAGACGGGGCGAAATCGCGATAAAAACCTTTATCACCGACCGCGTCGCCAAAGGGGTGGTTTTCATACCCTTCCACTTCGCCGAGTGTGCAGCCAATGTACTCACCACCAATAGCTTGGACCCGGAAGCCAAGATACCCGAATTTAAAGTCTGTGCCGTGAAAGTCTATAAAGGGTCATGAGATATGCATAGAGAAAGGATAAGAGAGGAAGCAAGCAGATTACTGGAAGAAGGCTGTGATGGTATCCTTGGGCTACGCCGAAGGTGGGGCCACGTCGGACCATACCTGTTCACCAATGCGGAGGAACTGGACGACCTTGAACTGGAGCCCAGGTACATGCTGTCACCCATCCTGCGCCGAATTAAGGAGAGGTGGCCGGAAAAGAGATTCAGCCTTATTGCCAGAGGGTGCGACGCGCGCGCTCTGAGGAAGCTGGAGGAAATGGGCGTCTTCCCCAAGGATGGAGTGTCTCTCATCGGGATAGTCTGCTCTCAAGAACAGGCAAAGGAATGCAATTGTGAAAAACCCGTCTATAATACCTTCGACTGCTCCGGCTGCTGGAAGTGTATCGAGACCTGCTCCGAAGAGGCTATCACCAGAATCAATACCTGCCCCATCCTGCTTCCCAGCGAGTTTAACCAGGGTCTAAATAAACGAAAAGCCATCTATATTCCCTTCCCTCAGGCAATACCCCTCAAGTACACCCGGGATTCCGATAACTGTCTCAAAATCACAGGCAAGCTCGATTGCAAAGGGTGCTCAAAAGTCTGTCAGGCAGGCGCGGTTTTGACCGAGGACCAAGCCAAAGAGGACGAGATAGAAGTGGGTTCCGTTCTCCTTACTCCCGGTTTTGAACCCTTCGACGCCAAAATCAGGGGCGAGTACGGCTACGGCTACATACCGAATGTGGTGACCAGCCTCGAATTTGAGCGAATCCTGTCTGCCTCGGGACCCTTCCAGGGCAATGTCTTGCGCCCCTCGGATGGCAGACATCCGCTAAAGATTGCCTGGATTCAGTGCGTAGGCTCCAGGGACGAGAGTTGCGGCCGCGATTATTGCTCCTCGGTCTGCTGCATGTACGCCACCAAAGAGGCAATTATTGCCCGGGAACATAATAGCGACATACAACCCACGATCTTCTACAACGATATCAGGGCCTTTGGCAAGGGATTTGAGAAATACTATGAATCAGCCAAGAACAAGTTTGGTGTGCACTACGTAAAGAGCATACCGTCCGCAGTGAAAGAACTACAGCAGAGCAAGAACCTGCTTCTGGAATACATCACCGAGGCCGGGCAGAAAGTCCAGGAAGAGTTTGACATGGTGGTCCTCTCCATCGGGATGGTGCCTTCACAAGGCACCAGGGACCTGGCCAACAGGCTTGGCATTGATTTGAACAGGTTTGGCTTCTGTCAGACGCAAGAGCTCCGGCCTAACACGACCTCTCGACACGGAATCTACGTCGCCGGTGCCTTTGATGCCCCCATGGACATACCGGAGTCCGTCATGAGTGCCAGTGGCGCTGCCTGTCTAGCATCGCAGGCAATCTCACCGGCTCGCGACACCATGGTGACCGAAAAGGCATATCCCCCGGAGATGGACGTCGACGGGCATGAGCCCAGGATAGGAGTCTTCGTCTGCCGCTGCGGGACAAACATCGCGCGCGTCGTAGATGTACCGAACGTGGCGGAGTATGCCAGAACGTTGCCCTACGTAGTGCACGCCGAAGAAAACCTCTACACCTGTTCGACCGACACGCAGAACAAGATAACCGAAGCAATCAGGGAAAAGGGATTGAACCGGGTTGTGGTCGCTTCCTGTAGCCCGCGAACTCATGAGTCATTGTTTCAAGACACGTTAAGAGAGGCCGGCCTTAACAAGTTCCTCTTTGAGATGGCAAACATCAGGGACCAGTGCTCCTGGGTTCACGGCACACATCTGCCGGAGGCCACCGAAAAAGCCGGGGACCTGGTAAGAATGGCAGTTGCCCGGGCGGCCACCCTCAAGCCTCTGCACCAGTCACCGGCAGACATAAAACACAGGGCGCTGGTTGTTGGTGGCGGATTGTCCGGGATGACGGCCGCCCTCGCGCTTGCCGGGCAGGGGATTGAGGCTGACCTCGTGGAAAGAGAAAACGAACTCGGTGGCAACCTCCGACATATCTACTACACCGAAGACGGGGCCGACACCCAGGCCCTGCTTTCGACCCTTGTTCAGCAGCTCGAAGCGGAACCAAAGGTTGGAGTATACAAAGGGGCCCGGATACAGGGGTTTTCCGGCTATGTGGGCAACTACAAGGCCGAAATTATCACTCCCGACAATAGTATCAGAGAGTCCAGCTACGGCGTCGTCATCATCGCTACCGGGGGAGCCGAATATAAGCCCGCCGAGTATCTGTATGGCCAGTCATCCAAGATTGTAACCCAGTCTGAGCTGGAGGAAAGACTGGCCCGGCACGGGGAAAGCCTGGAAAATCTGAAATCGGTGGTGATGATACAATGCGTGGGATCAAGAGAAGAGGGACATATGTATTGCAGCCGGGTCTGCTGCACTCAGGCAATCAAGAATGCCCGTAAGCTCAAGGAGAGAAACCCGGATACGGAAGTCCATATCCTCTATCGGGATATCCGCACATATGGTATGCACGAAATGAGCTACAGAGACGCTCGAAATAGGGGCGTAACTTTTGTTCAATACTCAACAGAGAATAAACCCGAAGTTATAGAAGAGAACGGTAAACTGATAGTAAAGGCCCATGATCTGACATTGGGGGCGGATATCTTACTGGAACCGGACATGGTGGTGCTGAGCGCCGCTATCCGGCCTCAACCTGATGCTGAACAACTGGCCAGCAAGCTCAAACTTCCGCTGACTGAAGATAAGTTCTTCATGGAAGCACACATGAAGTTGCGCCCGCTGGATTTTGTCAACGAGGGCATGTACCTTTGCGGGCTAGCCCATTCACCAAAGTCTATTTCGGAGTCAATCACACAGGCAAGAGGGGCCGTATCACGGGCCATGACTGTTCTCTCGCAACCGCATCTCATGGTCGGCGGAGTGGTCTCAGTGGTGAATCCGGAGCGATGTGTCGCCTGCCTCACCTGCGTCCGTTCTTGCCCCTTTGGCGTACCCAGAATAAATGGTGATGGCGTTGCCGAGATCGAGGCTGCTGCCTGTCAGGGTTGTGGTATTTGCACCGGGGCCTGCCCTCGTAAGGCGATAACACTGCAACACTACACCGATGAACAAATTATGGCCAAGATAACCGCCCTGGCTGTGCCCTGACCCAATAAACTAGGAGGACGAGAACGATATGGTTGAATTGTCTGACCCCAAGATCGTCGCATTCTGCTGCCATTACTGTGCTTATTCGGCGGCGGACCTTGCCGGCTCCATGCGGTTGGAGTATTCGCCTAATGTGCGAGTTATTAAGACAATGTGTACCGGTAAAATAGATAAGGCGCTCCTTTTGAGAACCTTTGAAGAGGGCATAGACGCTGCCTTTGTGGCTGGCTGAGAGGAGGGTGACTGTCATTTCCTGGAAGGAAATATCAGAGCCAAGAAGCGTGTTGGGCAAGTAAAACGACTGTTGCAGGAGGCGGGAATGGATGGTGACCGGGTGGAAATGTACAACATTGGAGCATCCGATGCTGTAAAGTTTGCCGCAGCCTGCAATGAGATGACAGAAAGGGCAATAAAACTGGGCCCCAATCCACTGAGAAAGAAGGAGGCGGTATTGTAGAATGATTGTCGGTGAAAGAAAACCGTTTGATGAAATAAAAGAAAGCGCCCGGGACCATAAGAACATATTAATATTAGGCTGTGGCACCTGTGTCAGTGTGTGTATGGCTGGTGGTGAGAAGGAGGTGGAACTGCTTGCTTCGCAACTCAGAATAGCGAGGGGGCTAGAGAAGACGGATATCAAAATTGCCGAGGCAACAATACAGCGCCAGTGTGATCGCGAGTATATTGAACCGATAATTGAGCTGGCCAAGAACTGTGATGCCGTTGTATCTATGGCCTGCGGTGCTGGAGTGCAACTTGTGGCCGAAATGCTGGAACCTCTGCAAGTTATTCCTGCGGTAAACACTCGTTTTATTGGCATAGCAGAAGCTGAAGGTGCCTGGGCAGAGCGGTGCCGTGCCTGTGGAAACTGTCTGCTTGACCATTTTGGTGGTATTTGCCCTATGACAAGGTGTGCGAAATCGCTGGTAAACGGACCGTGTGGTGGCAGCCGGCTTGGTAAATGTGAGTTGGGCGATGGCAGGGACTGTGCCTGGATACTGATATATAACCGTCTTAAGAGCCAGGGAAGGCTTGACAATATCCGAAATGGGGTCTTGATTAAAGATTATAGTAAGCAGACTTATCCAGCGCGACTGATCTCAGAATAGCATAAAGGATGTGTACCGAAATGGATAAAATAAAAATACTGGTCATCGATGACGACCCTGAATTTCTAAACGCTTGCCGCAATGCTTTTGACAGTAACTACCAGACACTATGCGCCTCAAGCAGGGAACAGGCACAACAGATTATGGACTCTAGATTTGGCTTGATCATCCTGGGTACACTATCGGCTGATGGACGGGCATTTATGCTACAGCGGTGGCTAAAACATCATCCCATATACCGATATATACCGCTCATAATAATCGATGCCTATTACCAGGAGGAGGGATGGCAGTTATTTGAGGGCCTGCAACTCGATGCCGATGAGTATGTGTCCAAGCCGGTTGAGACAGCTGAACTAATATCACTGGTCGAGAAGCTGGTTATGAATATCGTATCCTCCGATCGGCGACAAACGGTGGAGACATGGTGGCAAGGGTTCCTGGCTCTGGACAGGGGAGAGCGGGAAATTTTGGCCAACCGCATTTTCCAGCTAAGAACGTAACTAGTTCTCTTCCGAAACTTGAAAAAGTCCTGGTTGATTGTACATCACCGGCCATCCAAGAGAAGGAAGAGAGAATCGTATAGCAACCGAAACTCGGTAAAACCGGTCCGCAGTATCGAGTAACTCAGAATGTTATCTCGGCCGGGTGGTTATGACGATTCGCTTTGGGGTATCCTGATCGCAGACATGCCTGTCGGTGAATTAGTTCCCCGAGAATGTTAGGGTAGTGATAGTTCGGCATATGTGTTTAATTCCACACCTTGAGACATAATTCGTGTGGGCTAGAAAAGGAGACCAGGGGATAAATTGAATACCGTCCAAATTCTAAAGAGGTGTGAGTTATTTCTTGGGCTGGAGGACAATGATTTACAGAAGATTGTAGAGTTGCCTTCATGCCAGGAAAAGACTTACCAGGCCGAAGAAACCATTTTTGAGGCTGGCGAACAGGCAAAGCAGCTCTATGTGCTTGAAGAGGGACAAGTCCACTTGGTAGTAAAGATTCCTATTAACTCATCCGGTTCGCCAGAACAGACTGTGGTCCGCACCATCACCAAAGGCGGAGTCTTCGGTTGGTCTGCCCTGGTACCGCCATATGTTCGTACGATGTCAGCGGTTCTCCAAAAGTGCTCTAACGTTATGACCATTAGTGGCAACGAGCTTCGGTCTCTATTTGACCAAGACCCCGGCCTTGGGTACGAAGTAATGAATGGCCTCGTCCGGATTATCGGCTCGAGGGTCTGGAATATTAAGAAATTGCTAATAACAGGCAAAAGATCGCCTTTTTTGTAGCAGCCGAAAACAGGCCGACGATTATAAGCCCCTCTTCTTCAATTGTCTCTCTACTCTGCGTAATAGCTTCAGGAGCAGGGATTCATCTCTGCTCAGGGAGAATTGACAAACCCATTGATAAAGACTAGACTCAAGTTCCAACATGTGAAATGGTCCTGCAGGGTATGCTAGATTAGGGAGCAAGGGGATGAAAGCAGGGATAAACTATACGGGGAGAAAGCTATGGCAGATTACAAAGAAGATAGATATGCCTTGATAACGGGAGCTTCCAGTGGAATAGGTTATGAGCTGGCAAAATTGTTCGCAAAAGATGGCAAGAACTTAATAATAGTATCAAGAAATAAAGACAGGCTTAACCAGGTAAAAACGGAGATTGAGAACAAATATCGAATCAGAGTAAAGATTTTGCCCAAAGACTTATCCGACACTCAAGCGCCGTTAGAAATATTCTCTGAACTTGAAAAAGAAGATATTGACGTAGATGTACTGGTCAACAATGCTGGTTTTAGTGTTTACGGTGTGTTTTCCGAAACGGATTTGCAAAAAGAACTTGAAATGATACAGTTGCACATTTCTTCATTGACATACCTGACCAAACTATTTCTGAAAAGAATGCTAGAAAACAAATCAGGCAAGATATTAAATGTAGCATCAGTACTGGGTTTTCTGCCCGTTCCATTGTTATCCGTTTATTCGGCGAGTAAATCTTATATCCTGCATTTCTCGGAAGCATTAGCAAACGAATTGCTAGGAACTGGAGTTAGCGTGACTTGCCTTTGTCCACCGCCAACAGAGACCCCATTTTATAAGAGGGAAAATATGGGAAACAGTAAAACAGCAAAGGGAAAATTGATGGATGCTGCCACAGTTGCCGAAGTCGGGTATAAGGCTCTAAAAAGGGGAAAGGTTACGGCTACTCCTGGTCTAATGAAAGGCAAATTACTAGTAATTTTAACCAGAATTACCCCAAGGAATGCACTTACCAAAATGATGAGGTCGACGGCGTAACATGCATAAAGAAAAGCCTGACAGATTATTTCTCGTTACACTATTTCCATGTAAATGCTCGTAAATACATTTCCCCACATACATTATCCATGTTTTGGCCCGGTCACTTAGTAGTTCCTACCAACAAACTCTCTACCACATTTCTTGTCATATCAATTTTGAATACCACCCTTGGATGGTGAAGGAGGGTTACAACTGGGAAAAGGAGTAAAGATCAGTTAGAGGAATAACATATCCTTCTACTTGCGGTGAACGACTTCTTATGACTCTTCTTCGTTAACCTTTCTCATATGTTCTACCAGTTCCAAAACCAATCTTATCTGGGGGTTGGACAGTCCTTTTAAGTCCGCCTTTAATGTTTTCCAGTTAATCTCACCTTTAGGTGGACTGCCATTTTCTGAGATATTACTAGCCCTTTTGAAAACGGCTAAATACACCCCATTGTCAACTTCACTCATCATAATGCCAGATCATTTATTATTTTTTACCAAGCCTAAGAGTATTTCCTTTTCGGTTGCAGATAACTTCTCGATTTCAGGTTTTATCTCTTCCCAAGTAACCTTTAGATTATGTTTCTTATTCTCCTCAAACGCAAATGCTAGTGCCATTACGCGATCGAACCCAGCGTTATCTATTTTGTTGTCTTTAGCCATGACTTGCCCTCCAAGTCTTTTATCTACCGCTATAGAATATAACGATAGATTGGATAACCTGTCAGGATGCATGTGTTCCATATCTGTCCACTGGATCCTTGTGTGCTGGGAAAAACATGCATACCAACACAACCCTATAGGGTATGGACCATGAGTCATCGAGCAGCGGTTTATTTACGTGTATCCACGGATGATCAAAATACCGATAATCAGCTTCCGGCAATAGAAAACTCAAGGAATGTCTCAATGCTTTGGTGTGGGATAATATTCTTTGGTGGGCCATTTGGAACAGTTCCCGAACTCCTATTTGAGAAGAAAGGACTTATTCCGGCAGTTCAGCAGCTGCTGATTGAAGCAGCCGACTAATCTTTCCCTTGTAGTCCTCTTTGAAACCTCTTGATAGCAACATAGATTAAAGTCACTAAACCACACAGTGTTATGGTACTGAAAAGAAAAATATCAATCGGTGAACCTGTAAAGCCACCTCCGCCTGATAACGCGAAAAACAGAGTTGCCACGAGGCTTGCACCGACTGGCACAGCTACCAGAATTATCCCGATTACGGTGAGAGCACTTAACCAATCTTCACCTTTATCTGGGTTTCTCATCTTACCCCCTACTTAAGGTTTAAAGTGACAAGTGTTCGGTCAAACTGGTAGATCCAGAGGAGTAATCAAATCTGCTTTTTTCGGGATTTGTTGTTGCCGATGTGACAGGCAAATTTATAGTGTTGTGGGAACCCCTGCAAACTGTTGATTAAATTCTGCTATATTTCTGCAAGCACTTGGTGGAGCTGGGGAGACGATATCTAGAACCGATACCGTCTCCTGCCTGGTATAAGCCGGGGGAAGCAGCAACGTGTAGTTGAATGTCATCTTATCATCATCAGCTTCGATGCTCTCAATAAAAGAGCTCAAGAACGACTTCTTATCGAATACACCTTTCACGTCGATAAAATCTCTCAATTCTCTGACGTAACGGAGCACCCTGTCGGGATCAATCTTGTCGGCATGTTTGTGCCACTGGGCCCGCTCGATTTCCAGTTTCACCTGGTTAATCTCGTCGATTTTGTCCTGGACCTCGATGATCCTCTTCGACATCCTGGCCGGGTCAATGGATTTGGTTTCGACAAACTCGTACAGCCGCTCCAACCTGTCCTGCCATTGCCTGAGCTCCCGGTCGATGATCTGGATGTCCTCTTGGTACTTGCGTTTCCGGCCGATGATTTCCTGATTGGTCAGGTCGATCAACTCCATCAGGTTCTTGTCGGTGAGGATGTAGCCCTTTACCTTATCGATAACATACCTTTCCACCTTGTCCTTCGGCAGGTGTTTGCTGGGGCAGGAGTCCTGGCCCTTGGCATAAGTCGTGCCGCACACGTAGTAAGGGAACCGCCCCGATTTTGCGGCGTAACCGATGTAGGAAGCGCCGCACTTGCGGCACTTGATCAGACCGCTGAGCATGTAGTTGCTGCTGGTTACACGGGGATGGGTCACTTTCGGAGCTCGGGCATTCAAGGTCGTCTGCACAGCCTCGAACGATTCCCGGTCGATGATGGCCGGCCAGGCGTCATCCTTGATCACCGGCGAAAGGGAGTTCCCCCTGTGCTTCTTGCCCCAAATCAAGCGTCCGGTATAGGCCTCGTTGGTCAGTATCTTGTGAAGCCTCTGCTTGCCCCATTTGCCGCCACTCGGAGATGGAATCCCGTCCTTGTTCAGGGCCTTGGCGATCTCCTTGAGCCCTTTCTTGTGGACGATCTCATCGAAGATACGCTGTACGATCGGTACAAGCTCTGGATCCGGCTCGAGGGTGTTCCTTTCCTTATCCCCGTCCTTGACCTTTTTCCTCATATATCCGAATGGAGGCCGGGAGCCATTGAAAAACCCCCGGCTGGCGTTTTCTCTCAGCCCCCGGGTGATGTCCTGGGCAAGGTTGGAGGAGTAGAACTCATCGATCACCTCGATAATGCCCTCCATGAGACGGCCGGTAGGCGTGTCCTCGATCGGTTCGTTTATGGAGACCACCTGGATCCCCTGCTTCCGCAGCAACGATTTGTAGATAATGGAGTCCTCACGGTTCCGGGCAAACCGGGACAATTTCCAGACCAGTATCGCCTGGAAGGGCGGCTGTTTCACCCTGGCCAGGCTTATCATCTCGCGGAAGGCGGGACGCTCGGTGCTGCGGCCGCTCTCGGCTTCATCCACGAACTCTTTCACCACGAAATACCCGTTCCGGGCGGCGTAGTCCCTGAGGGCTTTCAACTGCGCCGTAATAGACAGGTCCACGTCCTGGCGGTCGGAAGACACGCGGGCGTATATAGCAACTTCCCTGATGCGATTATCCATGCTGCACTCCTTACTGCCATCTACAGATGGCGACAAAATGTGTTTACCACAACCGGGTTCAAGCGCCTGATTTGCGGCGACAACAGATCCGTATTTCGCTCCAGCAAGACCATGAGAGCCACCCTGACCGGAACGCCCTGGATCACAAGGGGATTGGCGATAGCCGCCAGCCCTTCCTCTTCACCATCATCCAGCACTGTGATCCGCTCAACGAAATGGGCCCTCGCTTTCCGGATGGCCATATCCACCAGGGACCCTTCGGCGACTCTCCGGTTCTTCCTGGGGAAAAAGCCGTCCAAACCGCAGAGGTTGGCGTCGGGGTCTTCCTCGTTCCGGCTGTCGGTCCAGTATGACACCCGCCAATCGCCGTCGGCGTCGGGCTCGTACAGAGCTCCGTAGAGAAACAGCTTTCCCTCCAGCACCTCCCCGATCCTCAGCAGCACCTGCGAGCTGCTTTTGGAATGGACGTTCGACAGCTCGATGACGTCGAAGCCGGTGTCGTAGACAGCGCTGATGAATCTTTCCGCAGGAAGGAGCACGGAAGTGGCGAACATGTTGGCCGCATAGTGCCTGGCTCTCGTTTTCAGGGGCACATAGTCTGGACAGACGCGGGGGAAGGTGCGCTCCATGATTTCCCTGATCTCGTGCAGAATCGTGTTCTGCATGCCGCTGACGGTGTCGCCGTCCCGGATAACGATTTCGTTCCTGCCGTCGACCGCGTAGTTGTATCCCCTAACGTTCTCGGGCATCCGATCGGAGCTACCCAGCTTCAGGCCGCAGCAGCTCGCCACGATACGAAGGGCCTTGATGCTCGGCGGCAGGTCCCGCAGGTAGTAGTGCCTGAACTCACTCGCCTTTTGCTCTTCCGAGGCCCTGTCCGGGCTGCCGTACTTGCTGACCAGATAATAACAGAAGGAGCTGAGGTCTGACGGGTTGATCATGGGCTAATCTCCTGACAGCAGTTTTTTCCCTGTCGCCTTCTCGTATAGCTCGACGACGAAACGTTTCACATCGGTGGTTACGGGTCCGGTAAGCCTGTTGCCATACTTGAATCGCGGATCGGTTATGGCGTAGTGAAAAGCCCGGTCCACTTCCTCGTCGTCGGCGATGACCGGCGCAACGGACTCGAGATCGTCCATGTATCCGGCGGATTTGAGCAGGTCCTTTACGGGGACGCTGTACGACTGGGCCAGCTTTTTCAGAATCTTGTTCCCCGGAGCCTGCCTTTTCCCCTGCTCCATCTGGAGTATGTAGGACACAGAGACCCCGGTCTGCGCCGCCACATCCCTGAGCGACAGCTTGCGGTCTTCCCGCAGGCTACGCAGATACCCTCCGAAGTTTTCCATAGTCCGACCTCCTCAACAGGTATGATAGCACATATTGTTAAACTTTGCAATAGCATTTGGTGACATTTTGTTAAACATTTGCGTCAGACAGCCATTGACAAGACTTAGCCAGTGGTAATAATATAGTGTGATTTAGTTATACTAGAGTGTGACATGCTCAGGGTTTCGATCAAGCACTGCAACCTGGAAAAAGCACTCATCCGCCACAATTACACCCGGAAACTGCTCGCCTGCAAGATGGGGGTTTCGCGCAACTATCTGTCCAGTATCTTCTCCGGCAAGCGGGAGCCTTCAGCGGCGATACGGGAGCGGTTGCTGGAGATGTTCCAGGGCTATACCTTCGACGACCTGTTCACTATTGAGGAGTCCGATGACGGTAAGGGTAGTAAGTAAAGACCCCGGGCATGATGCCCTCAAGCTGCTGGCCCGGTGGATTGCCGACGCCTACCTGGAGGAGCTGGCCCGGGAGCGGATGAAAGTTCCTGATTCCGGCGATTCAAATACAGAGGAGGAGAGAGATAATGCCGATCAAAGGTGTATCAGAGGTAATAAGACTGCCCCGGCTGGGGAAGATCAGGCTGGGAGTCAGACAGGAAAACGAGGAAGGGGTAAGCTATCCCGTCGCCACTGACCACTTCGTTTGCCCCGGCGAGGTACGGAAAGTCTTCGGCGATAAGCCGGCGGAGCTCCGCATCATGTTTCCCACCGAAGACCCGAAACAGTGGGCCAGCCAGTACCTGAGGTGCTACTCGGAATCACAAAGGCTCATCTGCCGGGGTGATGGTGTGGCGGCGGTGGCCAGGATAGGCGCCGGCTCGGGTGGCGAGCCAGAGGTCGCCGAGCTCCGCGAGATCACCTGCCATCCCGACAGGTGCGCTTTCCACCTCTCAGGGCGGTGCCGCCGGGTGATGAACCTCCAGTTTCTCCTGCCCGACTGCCCCGGTTTCGGCGTCTACCAGCTGGACACCGGCTCCTACCACTCCATCGTCAACGTCAACTCCTGCCTTGAGCTTATTCACGGCACCTGCGGAAGACTGTCTATGATTCCCCTTTTCTTGAAGCTGGTTGAGAAAGAAGTTGAGGTGGAGGGCAAGGCCACGACGGTGCGGGTGCTTAGCCTTACCGCTCCCTATTCGCTGACCGCAATTCAGAAGTACGCCAGGATACCCCCGGGGCAGGTATTGCTCCTGCCGGCGCCCGACAGCGAAGCCCCCGGCGACCTGTTCCCTTTCCAGGCGAGAGAGCCTGTTGAGCCGGTGAAACAGGCAGCAGCAGGGGGTAAACCGCTGGCCGATCTCTGGCTCAGGGTGAAGAGCAAGGTCTGGCAGCTCGACGTCAGGGACGAGCAGGTAGCCCGCTGGTTCCGGAGAAACTACCGCACCGACGTGCGCCTGAGCGACTTCTACCTGGTAGAGCCGCCCCCACAGGTAACCATCGAAGCACTCGATCATTTCCTGAAGTCACTGGAGCACGAGGAAGAGCATATCTAGCGGCTCCGGGACCATTCCCGAGCGAGGAACGTCATGGCAGAGTCCATCTATTCGGATGTCGTCCCCACCCTGCTCTCGGACCACTTCAAGCAGCTGAGCGAGGGCAGCGGCATCAGCGCGGATGTTATCAAGGAAAGGGGCTACCGTACCGTCCTGGGCAAATCGGAGCTCAAGGAGCTCGGCTTCTCGCCGGCGCAGCAGCGGGCGCCCGGTCTGCTGATTCCCCGGTGGGGCGTTGACGGCAAGGCCGCCGGCTGCCAGTACCGCCCGGATAATCCCAGACTGGATTCCAGGGGAAGGGCCATCAAATACGAGTCGCCGCTGGGCTCATCCAACCGGCTCGATTGCCCGCCGCGCTGCCAGAGGCTGCTGGGCGATCCGAAGGTCCCCCTCTGGATAACCGAAGGCTCGAAGAAGGACGACGCCGTGGCGTCCAGAGGGGCGTGCGCGATCTCGGTACCCGGCGTCTGGGGATTCAAGGGCAGGAACGAGCTCGGCGGCGTCACCATGCTCGCCGACTGGGACTATATCGCTCTTGAAGGGCGAAAGGTCCACCTGGCCTTCGACTCGGACATCGTCACCAAGGAGCCGGTCCGCAAGGCCTTGGAGCGCATCGGCGAGCACCTCAAGCGCAAAGGGGCCTCTGTCCACGTAATTCAACTCCCCCAGCTTGAGGGCCAGAGCAAGACGGGCATCGACGACTACCTGCTCCGCTATTCTTTGCCTGACGCCGAGAAGCTGGCCGGTAATCTCACCCTGGAAGACACCGCAGACCGGAACCGCTTCGTCTCCGGCTTCGTGCTGGCCGACGGCACGGTGGGGGAGATGGCGGTCCACGGTGATGAGCGGTTCTTCATCATCGGTTTCAACGGCGCGGTAAGGAAGGCATACCGGTACGACACTGGCAAGCTGACCTTCCTGCCCACCGCCGATCCCCTGGTCGGCCAGGTGGTCCACTTCGCGCGTTCGGCATGCCCGTACGAGTCGCAGGCCAGGCTGTTCGGGGAGGTAAGAGCCTTCATCCATAGATACCTGGAGCTGCCCCCTGACTTCGAGGAGATAGCCTCTCTCTATGTCCTGCTGACCTGGGTCTACGAGTTCGCCCCGTCGATCCCCTATCTCAGGGTGATCGGCGACTGGGGCTCGGGAAAGACCCGCTTCCTCCAGGTCGTCGGCAGTGTCTGCTTTCGCCCTATCTTCGCCTCCGGGGCGACCACCCCATCGCCCATCTTCCGCATCCTGGACAAGTTCCAGGGGACGCTGGTCCTCGACGAGGCCG
>CAZNSC010000010.1:0-42551 GCA_964575695.1 uncultured Dehalococcoidales bacterium | reverse complement strand
TCAATTTTTAAGGTGCTTTTTGTGTTTTCAGTCTCATTATTTAACATTTAGTCATCAAGTTAAATCAGAAGAACTAGCACGTTTATCATCCCCCTTTCTCGGAGTATTGCTTTCACTTTTATACAAGTATTATTATTCGCATCAAGGAATAGTAAGGAGACAAATATGGAATATGATATGAGCAGTAATCTGATAGCCAAGGTATCCAGACTGGCTGACCTAGTTGAGTACCAGCAAGGATCCGTTGTGAGCCGCACAATTATTGATAAAGGAACCGGGACACTGACCCTATTCGCTTTTGATAAGGAGCAGGGATTAAGTGAGCATACGGCGCCATTTGACGCGGTGGTCTATGTTGTTGATGGCCAGGCTGAGGTTACTATCTCAGGTAAACCACTCCTAATGAAAGAAGGGGAGATCGTGATAATGCCTGCCAATAAACCACATGCCTTAAAAGCAATAGAGCGATTCAAGATGATGCTTATAATGATAAGAGCTTGAGCTTCGGGCACTCCTTAGGTGGTTTTTACTTTACTTAGTAGTGTCATTAAACCTAGACCTACATCTGGGGTTCCCAAGCTATTATCGTGTTATAATCAATTAATAAACTCGAATTAACCACATCTAGGAGGTGAAGTCAATGGAAGGTGACAGGATTTCCTACCACGAGTCAGTTCGCACAGTGTACCAGAGGCTCAAAGAAGACGGTATGGACACCATATGGGATAGGTACGAGGCCCAGGGGATGGGAGGTAATCCTGACCAGCGCTGTCCCTTCTGTATGGGGGGAGTTCGCTGCGACCTGTGTTCTAATGGTCCCTGTCGTGCCGATGTGGCTAAGGATAAGAAGGGTGTCTGCGGTATAACCGGCGATGGTATGGCGATGCGTATGATGCTGCTCAGGAACGTCCTGGGAGCATCTACATATCATTACCATACGGAACAGACGATCAAGACACTTCG
The DNA here is from genome assembly GCA_964575695.1 of uncultured Dehalococcoidales bacterium. Taxonomy (GTDB): domain Bacteria; phylum Chloroflexota; class Dehalococcoidia; order Dehalococcoidales; family W111; genus CAZNSC01. The sequence continues at coordinate 41,588 of CAZNSC010000010.1, read as the reverse complement.
GGCAACGGCTAATGGGCAGACACCATTCTCGATTACTGAGAATGGTAAGCTCGAGACCTTTGCCGAAAGGCTCGGTGTGTCCTCTTCCGGTTCAGAATCCGAGATAGCACTCCGTCTCTGTGACTTTGTTCAAGCGGACTTTAACCGTAAGTTTGATGAGCCGAGCCAAGTTGTTGGAGCTCTGGCTCCTGAAGAACGCCAGGCAGTATGGAAAAAACTAGGTCTGTTTCCCGGGGGTATATACGGCGAGATGATGCGGGCGACATCGTCCTGTCTTACCAATGTAGATGGTTACTACGTCAGCCTGGCGCTGAAGGCGATGCGCATGAGTGTCGCTATGGCCTACCAGAGCCAGATTGTGAACGAGTATTGTCAGGATATACTCTTCGGGATTCCTAGACCGCATAACATGCGGGTTGACCTCGGTGTCCTTGATCCGGACTATGTTAACGTTTTGCCCAATGGCCACGAGCCGTTCCTGGGTTTTGCCATGGTTCAGCTGGCCAGAAAGTCAGAGTGGCAAGATAAGGCTAAGGCGTTGGGAGCTAAAGGCCTGCGTGTGATTGCCAATATCGAAACTGGCCAGGAGATGGTACAAAGGTGGAACATGGATGATGCCTTCTTCGGTTTTACCGGCAACTGGATAATGCAGGAGGCTGTTCTTGGTACCGGCGCCGTTGATCTCTTTGCCTGTGACATGAACTGCTCCATGCCTGTTGATCCTTTGTACGCAAAGCAATATAAAGTGAGGCTGGTTCCGGTAAGCGACCTCGTTGCCTTTGAGGGCATCACCGACCGTATTGACTACGAACCGCAGAAGGCTGAGGAGCAAGCCGCCCAGTTACTGCAAATGGCCATAGATAACTTCAAGGATCGGCATGCATCGGTGAAGCCGGTAATGGGTCTACCCACACGTGAAGCTGTGGTTGGCTTTTCCACGGAGAGTATTGTCGATGTCCTGGGTGGTACACTTGAGCCTCTGTTGGTAGCAATTAAGAGCGGCACAATACGCGGCGTCATTGGCCTCATCTCTTGCACCACTCTACGTGATACCGGTCAGGATGTACACAGCGTTAGAATGGCTAACGAACTTATCAAGCGTGACTTGCTTGTTCTTTCCATGGGCTGTGGCAACGGGGCGATGCAGGTTGCCGGATTATGCAGCCCGGACGCTGCTGAGCTCGCCGGTACCGGTCTTAAAGGTCTCTGCCAGAGCTTGGGCATACCCCCGGTTCTGAGCTATGGAACGTGCACTGATACCGGTCGCGTTGCCGACTTACTGGCCGCAGTATCTGGTGCCCTGGGTAATGTGCCCATTCCTGAGCTGCCGGTGGCAGCAGTCGCCCCGGAATACATGGAGCAGAAAGCGACTATTGATGCTGTCTTTGCTCTGGCCTTTGGCCTCTATACCTATGTTAATCCCGTTCCTACAGTGACAGGAGGACCAAATCTGGTAAAACTGTTGACTGAGGACTGCAAGGAAGTAACCGGTGGTCAATTGAATGTAGAAAAGGACCCGGTTAAGGCGGTCGATGAGATACTGGCTAACATCGAAACAAAGAGGAAAAAGCTGGGTATCTGAGTTCTCTTATAATACTAATGAAGATAGCATTTAAGGGTAACTGCCAGACCACGGCCATGGGTATTATGCCGCACAGGGATATAGAGAAAGCGCTAGAGCTGTCTTTGAGTCTTGATATACCCTTTTGGCCTCAATTGCCTAACGTTAGTTATTACGAAGATATGTACGCGCAGGCATCAGAGAACTTCCCCGGTATCGTCGTTGATGCCGAGAACAAGAAGATATCGTTTAATTCAACCAGGTTTCAAGAGGAACTGAACACGTACTCCGAGATAATGGCCGATAATAAGAGTTTTTCTCTTAGTGAAGAGTACTCCGTAGTCTATCATCGGTTCCTGTCCGAGAATCTGGATAATTACACGGCGATCAGGGGACAGCTTATCGGTCCGGTTAGCTTTGGGTTCAAGGTGATGGATGAAAACAACATGCCCATAATTTACGACGAGCAGGTCAGACCCCTGTTGTTTGACTTTGTTCAACGTAAAGTTAACGCTCAATACTACCAGCTGAAAGAGAAGAACCATAACGCCTTTGTCTGGCTTGACGAACCGGGGCTGGGTTGGGTGTTCAGCGGGCTTTCCGGCTATGATGACCTGCATGCCAAAAAAGAATACCGGGATTTCCTCAGCGGGCTGGCTGGACCGGGAGCATTACATCTCTGTGCTAACGTCAATTTGCCCTACCTCCTCAGTATGGGTACCCAATTACTCTCTTTCGATGCCTACCAGATGGAGCTTATGCCAAAGGGGTATGCAGAAGCGGTTGCCGACTTCATTAGAAACGGTGGGATTATTTCCTGGGGTATCGTGCCCACAGATTCCTCTACACTGGAATTGGAAACCCCAGAGACACTGGCAGAACGCTTGTATAGCTATTGGCAGGTGGTGGCTGATAATAGTGGAGTAGTAATGGCTGAAATCGCAGCACAAGCACTGGTAGCGCCTGCCCGATGTTGCTTAAAGAATATTGGGGAGGTCGGTGCCCATGATGAGGGAAAGAAAAATCGAAAGAGGGAAATGAAAGACTCATCGATTGAAGAGAACGTAGTTGAGAAGGCATTCAATTACCTAAAAACGGTTTCGAGGATTCTTAAGGAACGCATCAACCTGTAAATTGTTTTTAGTGAATAATATACGTATTATGCGGGGTGGTGCTTAATTTGTGCGTTGCAAATAGCGACAATGATCCATACTCCGTGGGCATGGTGGACTGTGAAAATCTTGTCGAGGCAGCCAATACACTAAGAGATTTTATACAGGTTTTTTCAGACATGGAAGAAAAACTTATTGCCCCTTGTGGAATGAATTGTGGTGTTTGTGTCAGCTACCTAGCGATGGAAAACGACCTTAAAAAGAAGGGATTTGCGAAGAAATACTGTCCTGGCTGTCTGCAACGTGGCAAAAACTGTACCTTTATGGCAAGCCAATGTGACCTGCTAGGGAAAGGACTTTTGCGTTTCTGCTATGAATGCGAGAATTTCCCCTGTCGCCGGCTGAAAAACCTCGATAAACGCTATAGCACAAAATACCATATGAGTATGATAGAGAACCTTGAATTTATCAAAGAGCATGGCATCGAGAAGTTCCTGGAAAAGGAAGAGGCAAAGTGGCGCTGCCCCGAATGTGGCGGAGTGATATGCTGCCACAACGGGCTATGCCTGCATTGTAGTCTTGATGAGCTGCGCCAGAACAAGAAATACCGTTGGGGGGAACAATGAAGAAAACCTGGCAGAAAACCCGGATGTTGTTGATTTGGATGGATTAACAAAACAAATAGAGAAAGGAACATTGTATCTTATTAACGATATTGAGATTTTCTTATCTAAACTTTAAACCCGATACTTAATCGTTATAAACAAAAAGGATATCAAGAGAATTACTTTAATTCATGATATTGGGGAGCCAGTAAAAGCAGGTTGCGGAAACGAGAGAGGAGCCTCTTAGTGAATGAGTATCCGGTAAAGAAATATCCCATCGTGGGAGCATGTGGACTCGAGTGTGGGCTATGCCCAAAATACTATACCTCAGGACCATCGAGATGCCCCGGCTGTGCCGGACAGGGCTTTAAACAGAAACACCCCGCCTGTGGCTTCATCACCTGCTGTGTCAAACAGAAGCATCTCGAGACTTGTGCGCTGTGTCCTGACTGGGCAGGCTGTAAAAGAGTCAGCCGGGTAATGGAAGCCGCGGAACAGGGCGATTCATTTATCTCGTATCGACCACTAGCAGACAACTACGCTTTTATTCAGAAGAACGGTATAGAACAGTTTACCCAACGGGAACTGGCGAAGATGGAAATTCTCGGTTATATTCTGAAAAACTTCGATGATGGCCGCTCTAAGACTTTCTATTGCACCAGCTGTCAGCTACTACCTCTAGACAGCTTGAAGTCAGCCTTAGCTGAATCTGAGAAGAAGATAAACGAGAACACCGGTATCAAAGAGAAGTCAGGACAGATCCGGGCGGCTATTAACCGTCTGGCTGACGCTTTATACGTCGATTTAACGCTGAGAAAATGAGCCTGAGCGGGATACAAGTGCTCGATTTCTCCATGGTGGGCATACCAACTTACGGCTGGCCATCCAAGGACATCTATATTACATGTCTTTATGCGATAAGCATTTTACAAACACTCGTTTTGTGCCAACACTTTAATCACGTTCATTGATTTCTCTCACTAATTTAGGCTTCACTTAATATATCAGTAATGTTAAAGAGGGGATATGTATTGTTGAAGAAACGAATTGAAACAATAGATGAATATATTCAGGATTTCCCGGAGAATGTACAGCGCATTCTGGAGAGTGTCAGGCAGACTATAAGAAAAGCGGCCCCTGAAGCTGTAGAAGCGATTAGTTACCAGATGCCTACATTCAAATTAAACGGCAAAAACCTGGTACATTTCGCTTCATTCAAAAACCATATCGGATTCTATCCTATTCCATCAGCCGTTGAAGCTTTCAAAAAGGAATTATCTGCATATGAGCAGGGGAAAGGTTCAGTCCAGTTTCCTATCGGTGAGCCGGTTCCGCTGGACCTTATAGGGCGGATAGTAGAGTTCAGGGTAAAAGAAATTATGAATAAAGGCCAATAAAGAAGGAGTTATACTATGGAAATCATAAAGCGGAAAGGATGTCCGTATGCAGTCCTCTAAAGTCACTGAACGCATAAACGCAAAAGCATTTGAATTGCTCGAACAGCATCCAGAGGGTCTACGTTTTGTAGAACTGCGCTCTAAAATTGAGGCGTCAGATCACAGCTTTCATCCGAAAACCGTAAACGGATGCGTCTGGAAACTTGTCCAAAGATTTCCTGATAAGATTTACAAACCATCTAAAGGGCTTTTCCGTTTGCTGAAATATAAATCCGCTGAAGAGGACATACCTTAAACTTAGTGGTAACAACAATTACTCAGAATGTGCAATTATGAATTTTGAGCCCGTGATTCCATCTGTACAAGAGATTCGCAACAACCTCAATATCTGAGGAACTAGCCCCTCTTCAGCGACATGCCGAAAAGTGACCAGCGGAATGTAGACCAATGAACGTAATCCGGTTGTTGACAACCGGGTGCCATAGAGATATGTTATTGACGATAAGAGCAATGAGGGTAAGGGTGCCTCATTGTGAATTGAAATGGGAGATGTCGGATAAGATGCGGACGAGCGGAGCCAAGAGAATTGTCACAATCATGATGTTAATACTCACCATTATGGGATTTGCTGTTGAACAACCTGTCTTTTTTGGAGTTCACTTATATTTTGGACTTACCCCAATCGTTTTTATAATGCCGATTTCCTTTATCGCCATAGTTTTCATTATTCTTCATTTGTATCAGCAATGGCCACTTATGCTGGCCTGGTTCAAGAAGAGCCCCGATAGGAAGAAGCAGAGAGCAAAAATGTGGAGGGCGGTAGTCCTCATCGTCTTCATGTTAGTTCTAGCTTACGATTTAGCCTTTGCTTGGTATGAGGTAATTAAAAGTCTGAGAGAAGGGCAACCACCGCCACTTGAGACTATGCGTATCTTTAGCTGGGTGGCTTACGGATTGATTGCCGTCCACGTTTGGCAAAGATGGAGGCTTGTATTCTCTTATTTCCAACGAAATCCCAGTAAAAAGGCACTGTAGGCCATCGCCAGGGCGCCAAAGGCTATAATAGGCACTATGACCACCGCCGGAGATATCTTCTTTTCCCTGGTTTCTACTACCATCTAACCTTTAATCCTCACACATTTGTCTTGGCATAATTGTACTGTCCGGTTACGGCATAGGGTCCGCCGGCGGAGGCTCTCACGGTAATCCGTAACTCCTCTCCGGCCACGTGAGGTAACGCGAACATATCCATCAACCAGTGGTATGTCCCGAAGTTGGCGCTGGTTATGTTATAGCTGTAAACCTCAATGAGCACGTCGTTTACCAGTTCGTAAAGCCTCACGGTGACCGTGTTGGCTCCCGGGTCGGCACATTTCAGCCTGATGTGTCTCAGCAAGTAACGGGTGTCGGCTGCATTCAGGTGAAGGAAATCCGTCTCAGCGGTGTTCACGGCATTAATATTTACGGGAACATCAGGCTGCTCATGCAAGATACCGGTAGCGCCTTTAATCGTGTTCAGTTCGTCAAGGTATCCGATATAGAGTGTTTGAATTTCTTGCGAGGTAACGAAAAAGTAGATTGTTACCCAACAATTTGGCCAATTGTAACCTTGGAGCTGCTCCCAAGTTGAGCGTGAAGTAACAGACTATAAAGGTAATAGTATTAGTTAAAGAGTACCACCACAACATCGCCCTCTTGGACTTCATAGGTTTTACCCTCAATACGTTGCTTGCCGGCCTTGATGACAGCCGTCTCGCTGCCAAGCTCTATCAGGTCACCATAGCCTATCACTTCCATTCTTATGAATCTTCTTTCCATATCCGTATGAATCTTACCTGCGGCAGCGGGAGCTTTGTCCCCGCAGCGGCACGTCCAGGCACGAACCTCGTCTTCTCCAACGGTGAAAAAGTTTACCAGCCCGAGCTTCCGGTAGGCGGCTCTGAGCAAACGTGTCATGGATGACTCCTTTAAACCCAGTTCAGTCAGGAACTCCTGCCGGTCTGTCGGATTTAACTGAGATATATCGGCTTCATCCCGGCCGTAGACGGTGACAACCTCGGAGCCGTCGGCGGCGGCAATAGCCTGAAGTTTCTCTAGACAGCCATTACCAGCATCATCTGGAGAACCGATGTTGGCAAGATATAATACCGGTTTGAGAGAGACCAGGTTACATTCGCGGACGCTGGCCGTCTCCCTGTCTTTTAATCCCTGCCGGCGAGCTGGTATACCCTGCCCCAGTCCTTCTCTAATCTTTTCACAATCTTCCACCTGGCGGATGGTGTCTTTATCACCCGACCGCACCTTCTTGGCCAGGCGCTCGATTTTGTTTTGCAGCGTCTGGATGTCGGCCACCATCATCTCGATATCGATTGTTTCTACATCATGCACCGGGTCGATAACGTCGTCCGGCAAGGAGAGGCCATCTGACGTAAAGCACCGCACCACGTGAAGCAGAGCATCGGTATCCTTGATATGCTGGAGCAGCCTGCTACTGCGCCCGGGTCTATCCGTAGCACCAGCCCTGAGACCGGGAATATCCACTACTCTCATAGTAGCGGCTACAACTCTGACAGGGTTGTATATCTTGGCCAGTGCCTGAAGCCGCTCGTCAGGCACGCTAATAATAGCGCTATGCATCTCCGAACCATCGAAGCTGGCCGCTCCAGCAGCGGTCACCGCATTATAAATAGTCGTCTTACCGCAGGCGGTAAGCCCCACCATGCCACAAGTTAAGCTCATAGAGTATTCCTTTCATCAAACATACTTATGATTTGGTATTGACCAACTAGCCGAGCTTAAGCACATCCATAAACGCCTCTTTGGGCACTTCCACCAGACCAATGGACTTCATTTTCTTCTTGCCCTCTTTCTGCTTCTCCAGTAGCTTGCGCTTGCGGGTGATGTCACCTCCGTAGCACTTGGCGAGAACGTCCTTGCGCTTGGCGGATATGTCCTCTCTGGCCACAACACGACTGCCGATAGCTGCTTGAATCGGCACTTTGAATAGCTGGCGCGGAATAACCTCTTTGAGCTTAGCCACCATCGCCTTGCCAACCTCATGGGCTTTCTCCGGCGTGATGATACGGCTGAAGGCATCCACCAGCACATCGTTCACCAAGACATCGAGCTTGACCAGTTTGGATTCACAGAAACCGATAAACTCATAGTCCAGCGAAGCGTAACCACGGCTGCGGCTTTTCACCTGGTCGTAGAAAGTGGTCAGCATGCAGCGCAGGGGCATTTCGTACTCAAGACGGACACGCTGCCCGAGCTTTCCGCCGGACTGGTATTGCCCCAGGTACTCTGTGTGTTTGTAGGTTCCCTCGGATTGCATCAGAAGTTCCATTAGAGCACCAATGAAGCTTGATGGTGTAATAACCGATATTTTCACCCAGGGTTCTTCTATTTTCTCGATTTCTGTGGGTTCCGGGAACTCATCTGGACTGGTGACGGTGAGTCGCTGCCCGCTGGTTTTTGTGATAATAAAACTGACTCCGGGCACCGTGACTACCAGCGATAGGGAGAACTCCCTCTCCAGGCGTTCGCGCACGATATCAAGGTGCAGCAAACCAAGAAAGCCGCAGCGGAAGCCGTAACCTAGAATCGGGCTGGACTCCGGTTCGTAAGAAAGCGAGGCGTCGTTAAGGTTTAATTTTTCAATAGCCTCCCGCAGGTTCTTATAATCCTCTGCCTGGGTGGGGTAGATACCGGCAAACACCATTGGCTTGGGGGGTTGATATCCGATAAGTGGTTCCGTAGCACCGCCATATATCGAGGTCACTGTATCACCGACATGGCACTCCTCCACGCTTTTGAGCCCTGTGGCGATATAACCCACATCCCCGGCGGTCAACTCCGGCGCTGGGCACGGTTCGGGAGCAAAATACCCGACCTCAAGTACCTCTATCTCGGTGTCCTGCCCCATCAGGCGCAGTCTGTCTTCTTTAGAAATACGACCATCCACGATACGCAGATAAGCGATAACACCCTTATAGACATCGTAGCGCGAGTCAAAGATAAGCGCCCGGAGTGGCCGCCGGCCATCGCCTCCGGGTGGGGGAATGCGCCGGACCACTTCTTCAAGCAACGGCGGTACACCCTGTCCAGTCTTGGCACTCAAGAGAAGTATATCCTGCGCTTTATACCCGAGTACGCTCTCAATCTCTGCCAGGACACGCTCGGGTTCACTCCCTGGCAGGTCAATCTTGTTGATGACAGGAATTATCTCAAGGTTATGTTCCACGGCGAGATAGGTATTGGCCAATGTTTGTGCTTGGATACCCTGCGTGGCATCGATAACCAGCACAGCTCCTTCGCAGGCCACTAGGGTACGTGAGACCTCATAAGAGAAATCAACATGCCCCGGCGTATCGACCAGATTAAGGCGATAGGCTTGACCATTATTGGCTTCATAATGCAGGCGGACAGCCTTGGCCTTGATAGTAATACCGCGTTCTCGTTCCAGGTCCATGCTATCCATTATCTGTTCGCCTATATCCTCATGCTTCATGGTCCCGGTTAGTTCAATCAGCCGGTCGACCAGTGTCGACTTACCGTGGTCTATATGAGCAATAATACAAAAATTCCGGGTAAACGCTTGTTCCATATAACTTCAGCTACTTCTTATGGATAAATTTGCCACTGTTTTACCTGCCCGAGTCACCCTGGCAGGAAACGCCAGAACACCTCGTTACTCAGCAGCCGGCCACGGCGCGTGAGTTTTATATTCCCGTCGGCCTTCTCCAGAAGACCGACGTCAACCATTTCTTCGACCTGTTGGCGATAATACACCAGTATATCTATGCCAAAGCGGCGACAAATATCATTCAAGTCGATCCCTTCACACAACCGCAAGCCAAGTATGACCGTTTCAGCAAGTTCCAGCTCGTGGTTAATCTCTTCATCCAATTCCGGCACCGGTGATGATTTCCCCGAAAAGTCACCCAGATATTTATCCAGACTCTTTGTATTGGCGAGGCGGTGACCATCTAAACAGGAATGAGCGGCAACACCCACGCCAAGGTAGGGCAGGTTTCGCCAGTAAGTCAGATTATGACGACACTCCCGGCCGGCTATTGCCCAGTTTGATATCTCGTAGTGGCTGTAGCTCTGCGCGGCCAGCAAATCCTCGGCCAGTTCATAGTGGTCAGCGCTGACATCCGGGTCAAGTTCAGGCAAAGAGCCTTCGTTAGTAGCTATCCACATTGGTGTCTCCGCCTCCAGAGTGAGAGAATAGAGCGAAAGATGCTCTGGCCTCATTGTCATGGCTTCGTCCAGTGTATATTGCCAGTCGGATATGGTCTGCCCCGGTAACCCGTAGATAAGGTCTATACCCAAATTATCAAACCCGGAGCCTCGGGCGTATTTTACTGCATCTCTTGCCTCAGCCGCCGTATGAATGCGTCCCAGCAGCTCCAGTTCGCGGTCGTTCAGACTCTGCACGCCCAGACTCAATCGGTTAACTCCCAGTTCCCTGATAGCGTTAAGGTACGCCCTGTTAATGGTCCCCGGATTAGCCTCAATGGTTATTTCAGCTGCTTCATCAAGGGTAAACAGCGAACTGATGGCGGATATAAGGTCACCCACATATTTAACTGGAAGTAAACTCGGGGTGCCTCCGCCAAAATATATGCTGCGAATACATTCTCCACCAGCCCGTCGTATCAGTTCCTTTTTGAGAGCACTCAAGTATAAGGGAATATCGGCCTCGCGGTAATCGTATGATACGAAGGAACAGTAGGGGCACTTATGGTGGCAAAAAGGCACATGGACATAAAGCGCAATATCACGGGACACAATATGATTATAGCAGATATAACTCGATACTCCCTAGAAAAGTTGTGTGTTCGACGTCAATGGGGACTCTTGCCGAACTCGATTAAACTTGAGATACATGATAAGATTGAAGTAGGCTGTCTTCCCACAAAGGAGAAAGCAGCCTATGATGGGGGAATGCCAATTTGCTCCTAAGCTCTATTACGAACTCCCTCTTGAACGTCCGTTCCTCAAGATTCACTTCCTCCATCATATCTGAGTAGCCATCGATTTCGCGCCTTTGTTTATCCAATCGCCCGACCCACGCTGCCCTCACGCTCCTTTTGGCAACAGGCTCGGTTGACCTGCTTGCGTGACTTCGTGATAATCGCAGACTGCACACTTTCTGCCCCTACTGACAGATTGTTGGATATCAGGTAAAAGCCTAACAATAACTAAGAATGTTACTTAACAATCAAGGTATCATGAAAGAGTAATGCACCTTCTGAGTCTATGGTGTAAAGTCTTTGGTTAAGATAAGCCAAATACACCATAGGGAGGTGCGAATGAAGTATATCGGGTTGGATTGCCATAAGCAATATGACCACGCCACCATGATAGACACGGAAACCGGAGAAATTAAGGCAAAGAGACTACCCAATATTAAAGAGGGATTCAAAGAATTCATAGGGGATAGAGCAGGCACCAGAATGGTTATAGAATCCTGCCGTGATTGGTCTAGGACATACGAACTATCGAAGGATCTCGTAGAGGAAGTAATACTAGCCCATCCTTTGAAGGTAAAGGCTATTGCCTCGGCTAAGGTAAAGACTGATGCGGTTGATTCGCGGACACTAGCGCAGCTACTGATGGCCGATCTGATTCCCCAGGCTCACCTGAGAAACAGTGATAATAGAGTGAAGCAAAGGGTAATCAGGCACAGGGCTTTTATGGTTGTGATGAGGACAAGGGTGAAGAGCAGGATACATGCCCTTGTCGATAGCCAGCTATTACCTCGGGATGTGCTTCAGACAAAGCCAATAAACTTGTTCTCTAAGAAGGGTATGAAGTGGTTAAACTCTCTGGAATGGGCTAGAGCAGAGGATAAAGAGCTGCTCGAATCGCACTTGAGAGTCATGGAAGCTATCAACCAGGAGATATCGCTCACCAATGACATGGTAAAGGAGATCTACGAAGAAGACCAGGATGCCCAATTGCTTGCCACTATTCCAGGCATTGGAGTTACCCTGGCCATGCTAATCAGCACTGAGATAGACGGGATTGAGCGATTTCGTTCCCCTGCCAAGCTTTGTTCTTATGCTGGATTGGTGCCATCTACTCATTCTTCGGGATGGAAAACATATCACGGGAATATTACCTCAGAAGGTAACCGATGGATAAGATGGGCTTTGGTGGAAGCCGCGGTACCAGCATCATATGCTGATACTGAAATCAGGAAACGAATAGATACCTTGAGGAAGACCAAAGGTGCTAATGTAGCCAAGACAGCAATAGCCAGGTGGCTACTTAAAGTAATATATCATGTGCTAAAGGAAGGGCGACCATATATTGCAGCCAATAAAGGAATCGTGAAGGCCGGAGCTGCCTTTTATTTTACTTAGCGAACCCGCCAAGAAGCGGATTGCGCTCTAATCAAGGTTAAGGAGCTCCGGCGTCGAAAGTTACAGTGTGCGTTATAAATAGCGGCACGAATAGGAGAATGAGCAAAATCTTAACCACATAGATGGGAAACTGCATAGATAAGGGGCTTGCATTACTCTTTCATAGGAGTATAATGAGACCTCCGAAGAAGTGGGAAAGAGCTCCCTCTTAGACCCTATCCAGTTTAAGTATGGTAAATAAAACTTCTTACCCGGCAGGTCGGACACCAAGTGGTATACCCGCCGCGGCATGGTTTCTTCTCCAGCTGATGCGGACACAATTTCCCACCGAAGCGAAGCCTCTGAAGTAGCATCGGGTTATCGAAAAACGTCACCGCCCCACAGTTCGGACAGTGAGCCATATAGCCCTTCTCTAGTTCGAAAACGGCCGCTTTTGAGCCGCACTCACAGTCTAGAGAGTATTCAGTTATTTTCTTCTTTCTTTTATTTCTGGGCACTGTATTCTCCCAAACTCAGTTTCCCAGGGAAACCTACCGGCCAGCCAAGAGACTGGTACACTTTTTCATCGTAAACAAGATTTCGGTATCCGCACTGAGGGCACATCACCGGGGGCTTATCCGTCCAGAATCGAGCATTGCCTGAGTTAGCATCGAAGGCTCCCGTAATCATAAACACAGGGTGAGTACAACGGACAAAAAATACCAGGTTCCAGCTGGCCAGATGTTCCATAAGGCCACTAACACTCATATAGCGATGATAGAACCGCCTAAGTTCTTCCTCGCCTTTGATATCAGCCTGTAGTTGCGAAATAGTATTCGTTAGACGGTTACTCTCATCTGCAAGGCCTTTCTTCTGTGATTCAAGAGAAGATATATCGGCCGTAACCCTTTCTCTCTCTTTCTTACTCCAGTCAGCCAAGTCATACAGGTATTTTTTGAGTGAAGTATGTTTCCTTAGTGCCTCAGCTAACTCCTTACTGGCGTTCTCATGCCCGGCAAATTCCCTTGCTAAGCCTAGCATAAACTCAATAGTGAATCCTTGGATTTCCGCCTCTTTCTTCAATTGGCCGGCAGCCATAACATCTTCCCTGGAAACATCAGCCTCTTGGTGGCACTGTTTAATTTCTTTTTCGATACGCTGCTTTTCCTTCTCCAGTGTCTTATTGAGGGATCTTAATTTCTTATCTGCCTCAGCATACTCATTTTTAATATGTGCCAGGTCCTGTCGGGTTGTGGCTATAGCTTTCTTAACCTGCTCATATTCGGCCGAGGCTCGCTTTATCTGATCTACCATACTCTCCCCCCTTTGCTCAAGGTCTGGAATCAGGCGTTCCAGCTTTCCCTTTTGCTCCATCAGGTCTTTACAGGCATCAAGAGCCTCAGCGCAGGCTATTCCCCTTTCTTCATTCAAACGAAGTATCCCCTGAATCACTTCAAGGTAGCCTGAATCGGCGATATGTTTCTCAAGCTCCATCAGGCTTTCAAACATATCCTCACTGAAACCCGGGCAATGGACGCGGGCTGTCATGATAATGTTCCTTGTCTCCTCGACATTAAATTCATGGTTCATTGTATGTCTCCTCCTTTTCCCATTTGCAGCGTGACCCGAATCGCCTTCTCAAGCGTCATATCAGCTCTTAATCGAGGGGCGGCAGCTTTTACCATCTCTCTGGCTTCAGCAGGCCGGTAAGCCATGCTTTCGAGAACGCTTACCAGGCTTTCGGTGGTTACTAATTCCCTGTCAGGAGGTAGGGGCTGGCCCGAATCCTGAAATGCCAGACCGAGCAGGCTTCCCGCTACTAGTGGCGCTACGGACCTACCCTGCGAACCGAACTCCGACAGCCACGATACCACCGATTGCCACTTTAGTCTCCGTGACAGCTCATCAACAAAATCGTTGGGAAGACGGACAGGCTTTGCCCCGGGTATCTCCCAGGTAGTGTAGTGGGCATCCCTGGCCACCATGGCAAATCGTCCCAAGTCTTTTTCAAGCAGAGCATGGAGGAAGACCATCGGTATAGCAATCGTTTCAGGCTTGCTAATGGCTCCTGCCAGCGTAATCAAACGAGTATCCTGCGTTCTTACAGCGGCCGTGGCGATAAGATAGATATCGGCCTCAATAATAAGCTGACTGATGTCTTTGCCGTCGTAGTGAAGCTTCGGTATCGGGACAAACCACCGTTCGGCCCGCCAGGTGGCTTTATTGCCATACTTGTTTCGAATGGTACTGCTTATGATCTTATCAGCTTCGGTCTTGACCCTATCGTTAACGTGGAGTGTTTCAAACATATCGATGATATACGTGTCCATTCCTTCTACCCCAGCTAGCTGTAAAGCCAGTCTGACGGCTTCACTCTGGTCTTCCGCCTGCTGGCCTGATAATATCTTCATCATCTATCCCCCTTCTCATCTATTCAATCTATACTATGCTATCTATACTACCTATAAGCCCATTGCCTTTTTGGTCACCCTGCACGTAGGGTTCTATTACTCTTATTTCTATAGAGGGCATGGGGTGACCCACCCCCGTATCCATCTGCTCTGAATAATTCTTTCCCCTGGGTGCCGTATAACATCATCCGCGGAGCTACTCAATTTACCTTCCTCTCTTGATTACCTCTCTGAGCTTTAATCCATTCTTCTTCAAGACATCGAATATATATGACGGACTACAGCCAAGCTCCTCGGTGGCGGCCGTAACACCACGGTGTGTCTGTAAGGACTCAAGAACATTTTTGAGCGGGATATTTAGCGGTTTGCGTCCTAAACCGTTAACTACAACCTCCTTGCCGCAGTGAGGACATTTGACTATCATGATGTTTTTCCTCCGTTTTCGGACGGTACTTTTGGGACAACTGGACAGGTTGGGACAGGTTTTTCAGGGAACTTTTCCTATGTTTTCCTTCGCGTGTAAACTTACTGGAAAATCCTGTCTCTTGTGTCCCTCTTGTCCCAATTGCCCCTGTTGTCCCTCTGAACCGGACAAGGCAATACCCTTCCAGTAACGGGTACCTCCGCTTTTACCTTCGGTAATACCCCTTTCTATCAGCCTTGCTCTGAATGTCTTTTGTGATGCCGGCTGGCTGCCGGTGCTGTTACACCATTCTTCATATGCTGCTTTTAATTCGTGCTTTGATACCGCGGCAGTGGGTAGCATCAAACAGCAATCATCGATGAAATCGCCCAGGATATCCTGTTCGTGACGGTAATCGGAAGTAGCATTGGTTACTGCTTTAGGTTCTGCAAGTCCATACTTATGCCACTCCAGGCAACCCTTAACAGCCCAGGCCAGTATGCCGGGTAGTTCAGATTCCAGTTTCGCGGGTAAATCCGGATCCATTTCTTTATTGGGAATGGTTACAGTGAAGGGAATGAGCTTTACCCTTCTCCAGATGGATAGCGTGGTATCTGTTATAATCGGCTTGTGATTGCCAACAAGCCAGATTTTGTGTACCGGCTGGAATTCGATTTCGTGCTCATACTTTCGATCAGCGCGGATAGCTTCACCACCGGTCATCTCTTTAATCAGGACAACCGCCAGTCGCCGGCCGTCTTCTATCTCGCTGGCCATGACAAATCGCTTTCCCTGCAGGTTGGCTAGGTCCTCACTCGGACCACTGGAGTTTTTGTCCTTCGTCATAAACAGGCTTGTATTGGCTTTAGTGCCATAGCCGCCAGTAAGCTTACGGATGGTTGTGATGAAAGTGGACTTACCATTACTACCAAGTCCGTAGAGGAAAAACATCGTCTGGCTTCGTGTATCTCCGGTCAGGCTGTATCCTACCGTACGCTGCAAGTAGTTAATTAACTCGGTGTTGCTTCCGGTTACTCTATCCAGAAACTGCATCCAGAGAGGGCATTTTGCATCAGGGTTGTATTCTACTGGTACCAACACTGTTATCAGGTCTTCCTTTCGATGGGATAGAAGCTTTCCGGAGCGGAGGTCTATAGTCCCGTTACTGCAGTTGAATAACCAGTGGTTGGTATCCAGGTCTGTTAGTCTGATGGGAATACCGGGTTCTGATTGGGCAAGGTTTATCATCCCGGTTAATCTGGGATCGGACTCCGATTTGGCGGCATGGCTGGCTATATTTTTCCGTTTCTTTTCATCCGGCTCATCACCGGCCTCGTGGTAGATGTTGCGGACGGCGCGTTTAGCCAGAGCTGCTACCCTGTTACCGGCATCCCATTCCCATACTTTGCCATTCCAGACCAGCCAGCGTTTTCGATCGTAACAGTAGCGTAGGACATCACCATATCGGTTCACCAACCTCTCCGCATTACCAAGGTCAGTAAGGTTGAAGCTACCAACGATGGTTTGAGGTTTTGTCTGTCCCGGTGACGGTTCAGGCTCATAGCGAGCCACACTTTGAGCTATTCTTGTAACTTCATCGTCAGGCAACGGTGGCGAACACTGTCTTCTGTTTATCTCCAGAAGTGCGGCTTCGATAGCTTCCTGTGCCATCCCGCTGCGCCGCATCGTTCCTGCCAAGCTAGTGAGCCTGGAGTTCCTATCACCTTCCGGTATCAACTCGATTTCCGATACAGCCTGCCTAGATCCTGTCCTTTTTTTCGTTGCCAGGGCCATCAACCAGCTGGGGGCTGGTGCTATTTCGCTATTATCGAGGACTTCGTATCTTCCCCCGCTTTCATGTGGGCTTGGTGGTACTACGATGTAACCGCCGTTTGCTCTCAGGTCTACGCCTTGGTATCCAGCGAATGAAACGGTATTTCTGACATTAGCGCCATTGGGATTGCGGTAAATCCAATGCTCACCACCTCCGCCTGTCCGGTGAGTCCTAGTACAGGGGAGTGAGCCGTGCCTTGCCTCTATGGCTGCCTTACTTTTAAGACCACCGTTTTTGTTATCAAAGTCCAGGACAATCAGATTATCCGTCACTAGGGCGATGCCGGCATCCGGCCAGCGCGTCCAGTATTCATGAACTCCTGACTCGGTCTTCGTTGCATCCTTAAGACCATGAGATGTTAGAGGTTTCTTATCGGGCTTGACTGGAAATACCTTAAATCCCCGGGTAATATACGAGAGTGCAGCTTCAGTCATTTCACTCATTGAAGCCCTCGCTTTGTTCCTTCAGGTATTGCTCTAATGCAGTGACTGGTATAACAACGCGTTTCTCCGACAGGTGGACATGCGGTAGTTTGTCAGCCTTTACCAAGTCATAGACCAGACTCTTACTGCAGTGAAGGGCATGCGCCGCTTCAGGTATGGAATAAACCAGACGATTATCCGCGGTCCTGTCCATGTATGTTTTCCTCTGGGAATAGCTCGGTTTCGGAAACATTCAAAGCTTTAGCGAGTGCTCTCTTCGCCCTGGGCCAGGGCGCCAGCGTACCACGCTCAATGGCGCTTATATTCTGACCAGCCATTTTGGCTCGCCATCCCAGCTTGGTTTGAGAAAGGCCTGCCTTTTCTCTATATTCTTTTAGCCGATTGTGTACCATGGCAATCTCTCCAAAAATATTCGTAAAAAGGTATTGACATTTATATAGACCAATATTAATATTAAGGTATAATAGTCTCATACGCAAGGTATAGTTAGAATTATATGAAAGGAACATAAGGAATGATTCACAAAAGGACGGGTAGAGGCCCGAAAATATCAAACGAAGTAAGGCAATTGATAATTGGCCAAGCTATCTACGACAGTAAGACAATGCCCAGAAGAGCCCTGGCGGTGCGACTTCAGGATCTTATTGAGAGGATGGGAGAGGTTTCACCAACCGAAGATACCCTGGCTAGGATGATATCAGAAGCTCGGAACAAGCAACCGAGCGAGCTTGAGAAGCCATGGAGTATAGGAGCCTGTGTCTACTACAATATTCCGCCTGATATCATTCCGATCTTGGTCAGGTTACAAAAACTGAAGGCAGCCGACGAAGAAGGCTCTTCTGGGGAAATAACGATAAGAGAAGCTCGATGGATCGCACGGTTATATCCAGCTGCTAAGCCACTGAGTAGTAAAATAGCCATTAGCAGTGATAGAGGACTCTGGTGGCTATACTTCATCGCAAGGGGCTATGTGCAGAGAGAGCGCGTAAGCGAGCAGATGAACGAGCAATATCCAAATACTTCTGACCTTGATAGACTTTACTTCGGTAGTGAAGACTTCTTAAGTGATGATGCACTAACAGCCTGGTGGGACACAATCCCTCACGAATACCAACAGACTATCTTCGATGCAATCGAAAAAGAGCGGTCAATAACTCATGAAGATGTCAAACGGCATGTGGATCGTCCCCTTTCCTCCGAAGAGACAAAAATGATAGATGATTGCTTCGATATCGCTAAAAGTGGCGGCCTTGTTGCTTTACGTGAATTCGTTGACCGATATCCATTCGCTAAAGAAAACGGCATGATGGAGATAATGACATCAATCCTCTATTCAAAAGCTATATCTGGAGGCATAAAATGAGAGGCAGAATAATCAAACGTAAAGGTAGTAAGAACTATACAATCATTCTTCAGCTGGGACTGGATCCGGCTACCGGTAAGCGAAAGCAGCAGTGGATAACAGCCGGACCTTCAAAACGTGAAGCTGAAAAGCAAATGGCAAAGCTGATTCACGAACTTGACAGTGGTAACTATATCAAGCCGGATAAGGCCATAATGAAGGACTATCTTGAGAAGTGGCTATTGGATTACGCTAAACCTAACCTCTCGCCACGAAGTTATGATAGGTACGCCGGTATTATCAGTAAATACTTGATCCCCGAGCTGGGACGCATTAAGCTGACACAGCTAAGACCAGAGCATTTACAGAAACATTACACTACAGGACTCAATAAAGGCCTTAGCGCTCGGACTGTCAGGTATCACCACGCCTTGATACACATAGCCCTACAGACCGCCATTAAATGGGGATTGATTAACCGTAATGTTGCTGACGCCGTAGATCCGCCACGTTTTAATCGCTCAACGATGCAAACCTGGAGTGAGAATGAAATTAACTGTTTTTTAGTAGCTGCAAAGAAGAGCCACTATTATCCTCTATTCTATACGGCACTCTTCACCGGAATGCGGCGTGGTGAATTGCTAGCCTTGAGGTGGCAAGACGTAGACTTCATTTATAGTCAGATTTATATAAATCGCAGTCTACACCAGTTGAGGAACGGCAGTTACATATTTACTCAACCCAAATCAGAAAAAAGTCGTCGGACAATAGCCATGTCATCTTCTCTCTTCATTGTCCTTGGTGAACACCGCAAGGCAAAGGAAGCAGAAGCTCTACTATTGGGACAGCCCATAAATGAAGCAGATTTAGTGTTCAGTAACTCAGGGAAACCCCTACGCCCAAATACTGTCACGTATGCATGGGAAAGAATAGCTGCTCAGGCTGGCGTTAAAGTAATTCGCTTGCATGATGCAAGGCACACGCACGCAAGCTTGATGCTGAAACAAGGAACCCACCCCAAAATAGTACAGGAGCGTCTAGGACACACCAGTATTCAAATGACCCTCGACACATACAGTCATGTAGCCCCTGGCATTCAGCAAGCAGCTGCGGAAAGCTTTGACAAGCTACTAAACCATAATAATCAGGAAGAAATTAGTAGCAAATTAGTAGCAAACTCTTAATAACATACCCCATATCTTGATGATTTAGCTTCAAAATAGGGGGCGATTTCTACTTTGGTAGCGCATACCGGATTCGAACCGGTGATCTCCTCCTTGAGAGGGAGGTGTCCTAAACCCCTAGACGAATGCGCCCCGCAAACCAGATTGCCTGACCTTTTCTACCCAACTTCGGTTGTTGGTTACTGCGGTATTTAGTATATCATTTCAGCCGCAGCCGGGCAAGGTTCTATCTTATCTACCTCACCCCCCGTATCCCCCTCTCCTTCAAAGGAGAGGGGGAAGATTTATTAAAAGGGGCTACGTCCCTTCAAACTATCCTTTATTTATTGGCTGGACTCAAATTGGAGTGGGTGGTATATTGGGAGAAGACACTAATAGATATAGGCCAAGGTAGAAGGTAGGAGGTAACACTATGCCAGAGAAGAGCGTTCACATAAGATATTACGCACCGGTGGACGAAAATCATGTAAAGAAGCTTATAGAAGCAGTAGAGCAAAAACTGAAAGAGGGTGCGACTAGATTTGTAATTCTGATTTCTTCACCAGGGGGAAACGTGTTTCAAGGACTTTCTGCTTATAACTTTTTAAAAGGTATACCTGCGGAGGTAATAACTCATAATTTCGGAAGTGTGGTATCAATGGCTGTGGTTCTGTACTGCGCTGGCTCAAAGCGGTTTAGTGCACCGCATGCCACTTTTCTTCTTCATGGTGTTCAGGCTAATTTCCCACAGGGTGCTAGCCTTGAAGAGAAGCAATTAGAAGAACGGCTAAGAGCACTTCAATTGGATATTGAGAACATAGCCGGGGTTATAGCTGCCAACGTAGGAAAATCTGAAGAAGAAGTAACCAAAGCTATGGCGGAGCGTACAACTTTAAATCCAGAAGAAGCAGTCAAGTTTGGTCTTGTTCATGAGATTACTGAAAAGCTGTTTGATAAAGGCGCGGAGTTAATCTCAATACAATAGCGGTTGAGGCATGGAAGTATTGTTTCGGATAAACAAATCGAGGTTACCCTCCTTGACTCTACCTTGAAAGGCTAGGGGTGTGGAGAGTGTAGCCGTTATCGGTTGCCGGGAAGATGTCTTTGAGGAGCAGGGTGCGGCCGGTCTGGATGGCGGAAAAGCCGTATTTGTTGCGGATGCGGTCAATGGCTCTATTCAGTTGCGCCAGCCTTTGACCTCTTGAGTCCAGCATATCTAGCTGCCTGCCCGATTCAACCAGGCCTGATATACCGATGCCAACAAGGCGGACTAGCCGCTTCTCTCCAGACAGTTCCTTCTTCAGCAGCCTCAGCCCGGCGTCGAAGATGGCCTGGTCGCTATCGGTAGCCTGGCTCAAGGTGTGGCGGCGGGTGATGGTGGTGAAGTCAGCGTATCTCAGCTTCATGGTTATACATCTAGCCTGCTTGCCCCGCTGGCGTAAATCAGCGCCCACCCGCTCACCGAGATAACGCAGGGTTGCCTCGAGCAGGGAACGGTCTTTCGTGTCTTTACCGAAGGTGGTCTCCCGGCTGATGGACTTGGCTTGGGCAGGCGGCTCTACCTCCCTATCGTCGATGCCACTGGCATAGCGATGTAAGAGCTCACCCCAGCCACCAAAGTGACCTTTAAGCTCACTTAACGGCATGGCAGATAGTCCACCTAGGGTACTGATGCCCAAACCCTTTAGGATTCGCTCGGTCTTCTTGCCGATGCCGGGTAGTTTGGCAATCGGTAACGGTGCCAGGAAGGACCGCTCCTCCCCGGCGGCCACCTCCAGCAGTCCGTCGGGCTTTGATAGCTCGGCAGCAATCTTGGCGACCACCTTGCCGCTGGCGATACCCACCGAGGCACCAAGCCCGAGTTCGCTCTTAATCCGCTGCTTAATATCCAGCGCCATCTGATGGATGGAACCGCAGATAGATTCAAAGCCGGTAGCATCGAGGTATGCCTCATCAAGACCAACCGGCTCCAGAAAGGGTGAGAAATCCGCCAGGATAGCCATGAACCTTTGTGAGGCATCACGGTACTTGGTGAAGCTGCCCTCGATGAAGATAGCCTGAGGACAGAGACGGCTGGCGGTGGCGAGGGGCATACCGGCATGCAGCCCGAAAGCTCTGGCTTCATAGGAGGCAGAGGCAACGACACCCCGCCGGTCAGGCCTGCCGCCAACAACTACCGGCTTGCCTCTGAGCTCAGGTTTTTCCGCCTGCTCCACCGAGACGAAGAAGGCATCAAGGTCAATATGAATAATCCTTCGTACCATCAGCACTATTCTCTGGCATACAAGCCTTGGTTCTAACTCAAGAGCTGGAGCTCGGGATCAGTGTGAAAGGTCCGGTGCGTCATCACTGCCCCTGGAAACAAAGGCTTTGACACGGCGCTCAAAGATGGGGCGCTCAAGGAGAACATAGCGCTGGCACTTGAGGCATCTCATTCGTATGTCAGCCCCGAGCCTGACAACCTCCCACTCATCACCACCGCAGGGGTGCTTCTTCCTGAGGCGGACGACGTCCCCCAGCTTTATCTCCATAACCATTCTTGTTGCCTCAAAGACCCGACCTAAGGGTAGACAAGTGGTGGTTAATCTGTTCCCGAAGTTCCGAGGCAGCACGGCGGGCGGCCTTGGCGAAGTTCTTTCCCCTCGAGGCGTATATCACCTGCCGTGACGAGTTGATAATTGCCATCTCCCCCTGACTATCTACCCCGTAGCGGACGGCTAAAGCCAGGTCGCCACCCTGGGCACCGATGCCCGGTATCAGAATTGGCATATTGGGATGGCTGGCTCGGATCAGTCTCAGCTCATCGGGGTAGGTGGCACCGATAACCAGCCCGATGTTGCCGTGTATGTTCCACTGCCTGGCTTTCAGGGCGACTATCTCAAATAGGGGGCGGTGGCCACGCTCCGACTCTAAGCCGGGCAACGTCTCTGCCTCACAGCGCAGCGACTGGAAGTCAACAGCACCGGCGTTTGACGTTCGGCAGAGGATGAATACCCCCTTATCTTTATACTGAATAAACGGCTCTACTGAGTCGAAGCCGAGGTAAGGATTCACCGTAGTCGCATCAAAGTTAAGGTTATCAAAGATAGCCCTGGCATAAGCCTTAGCTGTGTTACCGATGTCGCCTCGCTTGGCATCCCCGATTACAGGGATATTATCCGGTATATGTTCGATAGTCTGCTTCAAAGCATCAAGCCCCTCAGCCTCCAGAGCCTCATAGAAGGCAAGGTTGAGCTTATAGGCGCAGACCAGATCATGGGTCGCATCAACGATCTCCCGGTTAAATTCAGATACACCTACCCGGTCAGGCATCAGGGCCGGGTCGGGGTCAAGCCCGACGCAAAGCAGGCTTTTGTTGTTCCGGATAGCACTCGTCAGCTTGTCAATGAAGTTCACCTGGCACCCCCTGAGAGTCGGCGATAAGGTGATAATACCAGTCGCCTTGGAGTAGCGTCAAGTGGTAGAATAATTAACGGTCGCTTATCATGGAAGCCTGGTGAGGAAAATGCCAAAAGAGAGTCGAAGTGGGGCAAAGCCCCTCTTAAATCACTAATTCCCCTTTCCCTTTATAAGGGGAAGGGGAAAAGGGGATAGGGTTTATATGGACTATCAGCAGGCTATAGACTATCTATCCAGCTATACGGACTATGAGGTGGTGCCCAGGCTGGCGCACACAGCCGCCAACTATGACCTGAGGCGCGTTGATGAGCTGCTCTCCCTTATAGGCAACCCCCACCTCAAAGCGAGGTCGGTCCACATTGCCGGCACCAATGGCAAGGGAAGCACTGCGGCGATGATCGCCTCGGCACTTACTGCCTCCGGTTATATCACCGGGCTCTATACCTCACCGCATTTGCACACCTGGCGGGAGCGCATCAGGGTCGGCAGGGAGTTGATCTCAGAGGATGAGCTCTCAGCACTGGTAACCCGCCTCCAGCCGGAGATCGAGGCGGTAAACGAGAGGGCGACCTATGGCCGGCTGACCACCTTTGAGTTGTTGACGACCTTAGCCTTTGCCCACTTTGCCGGAAAGGGGGCTCAGTTCCAGGTGCTGGAGGTAGGGATGGGGGGGAAATTCGACGCCACCAATGTGATAACCCCCGAGGTCTGCGTTATCACTGCTATCAGCTTTGACCACACCGAAGTGCTGGGTAGCTCTTTGGCTGAGATTGCGGTGGAGAAGGCAGGTATTATCAAGCCCGGCTGTGTCGTGGTGACCTCCCCCCAGCTTGATGAGGCGGATAGCGTACTGGAGGATGCCTGTGTCAACCGGGGTACGAAACTAATCAAAACAGGCAGGGATGTGACCGGGCAAAGCACCGGTCTTGATGGCAACCGGCAGCTACTTCAGGTCAAGGGCAGGCTTGCCAGCTATGAGCTGTCCATTCCGCTCCTTGGTCGGCATCAGGTAGACAACGCCGCCACCGCGGTGGCGGCGTTGGAGGTCTTAACCGAGAAGGGGTTCAATATCTCCCCGGCTAGCATCAGCCACGGGCTGGCACAGGTAAGCTGGCCGGGGCGACTCCAGATTCTCAGCCGCCGTCCTCTTATTGTGGTTGATGGCGCCCATAACCCGAGCGGCGCCCAGAAATTAAGGGAGTCTCTGGCACAATATTTCAAATTTGCCCGTGCTATCCTGGTTATCGGGGCGTCGGAGGACAAGGACATCGCCGGTATAGTCTCACAGCTAGCGCCGCTATTTAATAGAGTAATTGTCACGCATTCCCGCCATCCCCGGGTTAAGGCACCAGCCGCTATTGCTGCTGAGTTCGCCCGTTACGGGGTGGAAACAGAGACCGCGGACAATGTTCCGCAAGCATTGTCCCGGGCGACGGCTCTGGCAAGCGATCAAGACCTTATCTGTGTTGCCGGCTCACTGTTCATTGTCGCCGAGGCAATTGAGGAGGCAAACAGGCTGTCCTTGATAGCGTGAAGGGAGAGGTCATCAAGCAGCTTTCTCTGTTTTAACAGGTTTAGCCTGCCACCCTGCCTGCTTCAAGTATATGTAGGCAAACAAGGCATACCACAGCGGGAAGATTACATAGGCCAGGTTGTAGTGCACTGCGTCCAGTGCCCCCGGCCCCCAGTGGTAGCCAGCGATAATCGCAACCACTATCCTCAGTATGTTCTGGAGCCAGGTACCGACAAGACCAAACAAGAAAATATACCACGCCTTTCTTAGCGGAAGCCTGATGTCCAGCATCATCAGAGAAAATAAGGCGATAAAGACGCCAATGGTAGCGTAGCCGGCACAGCCCGGCGTCACCGTTGTCGAGATAGCATCTCCGGTCAAGCTATTGAAATGGAGAACCAGCCCCTGGCTTGATACCGGCAGCCCCAGTATTCGGGTGATAGCGACTACGGTACTGGTAACCAGCATTGATGATGGTTCGCCCAGCCAGGCTATCATCAATACGGGAAAGGCCACGCTGAAGCCGTATATGGCAAGGAGTATGGCCGGTGTGACACATGCCCGGCTGAAGACTACCGTAAATACACCCAGGAAGCCAAGCAACATCAGAAAGACAAGGAAGTCATCACGCCGCGGCAGGAAAATTGACAGTGCCAGCAGAGCCAGCCCGGTCAGGATAAAGGGAAGGCTGAGCCCGGCCGCCTGCATCCGGGACAGAATATCCTTCCTCTTTAGCCCCAGCCAGAGAACGCAGAGGCACAACACACCCCAGTGGAAGACACCGTAGCGCTGGAGCCCCCCGGGTGATAGCCACTGCGGCAGTTTTGCCCCCAGCTCGCCAAAGGCTACAATTGCTATCGCCAGGCAGGCAGCAACCCAGATGGCAAGCCTTATTTTCAAATTAGAGTCTCCCTATTGTAAATATATAGGGCATAACGGCAACCAATATTGTATTGCCCACACCATGGGCAATTACCGGCGCCGTCAGGCTCTGTGTCCTGTGGTAGAGGTAACCAAATACCAGACCGGCAAACAGGGTAAACCCAAGCTCAGGCACTGACTTCCAGGTAAGGTGCATTACCCCGAACATCACGCTGGCACCCACAAGACCCCACCTCCACCCCAGCAGAGCCGTCATATCCCTCTGGACCAGCCCCCTGAAGAGGAGCTCCTCTCCCAGACCGACAAAGACCACCATATAGACCAGATCACGCACCAGATACTTGATTTCAAAGGTGGGGAAGGCAGCCGCCGGGGTAATGATAAAATACTCGGTTCCCCCCAGCGGCACCCCCACCAGGACACCTATCAAAACATACTTCAGCAGCTTATCACCGCGGAAACCGATGTCCCTGAGGCTGATATTTTTCCGGTATATATGCCAGGCACACAGTGCCATGACCGCGGAATAGACCGCCGGTAACAAAAGCCCCTGGCTGAGAAAAAACCACGGTAGCGAGGAGGTGAACAGTATGTACAGGGGTATTAACACCAGGGACTCGGCGCAGTCAGTAAACGCCTGCCCCATATTAGCTATCGGGACCACCATATAGATGATTAGCGCCAGAAATAAAGCCAGGATGATGCCGTAGGCAACGTTATGATAAGCAAACACCCACTCGCAGAAGGTAATCCCGAGGCATATCGCTACGATAATGAGTGCCGAATAGACCTTTGTAGAACTGGACATCCTGTCGCTGATTTTACCACAGATATATCATGGTGGGGGACTTCAGGCTCTCGTGGGGGCTGCTTTCCGCCTCATCCAGAGGTATATTCCGGCCGACAAAGCCAAGGCTGCAATTGCTGCCGGAGCAGCGGGAAACTCGGGGATAGCTGACGCGTTAACATTGAAGGCATAGTCCCCTGTGTATGACATATCATCGGCAATAATGCCCAGGTCAGCAGCCGAATATGATGAAGGATCGTAGGATGAAGGACTGTAGACGGTAACATGCCAATCCCCGGCAGTATCCTGCACTTCATCAAATGTATGGCTGCTCTTGAGCACACCACCGGTGTCGGAGACGACTTCGGCGACTGCCTTATCGCCGTTACCATCCCAGTAGATTACCTTGTAAGTACCATTAAAGCCGGTGCCATACATATAAACCACATGTTCGGTACTATAGTCATCGAAATTGTCCTCTTGAGTTCCGCCGCTATCGCCATAGTTTCCTTTGTATGAGTCCCAGTTAGCGTAAATCCAGCGTATACCGGCTTTATCCTCATCTGCAAGATCGCGCTTGCTGGTACTTCCCATGGAACCATAGCCGTACATCGTCTTCGCCGCATCAGCTGTGCCGTAGAGGTCTTTCAGGTTCAGGCAGTGCCCCAGCTCGTGGACGGCAATATTCTGCACGTCAAACTCGGAGCCAGTAGGCGAGCCGCTGGTATCCCATGTATAGCTATAGTCGTTGAAGACAATATCGCTTTCCGATATTACACCGCCTGAGCTCCACGTGTAGCAGGTGGCTATCGAGCCGGTATTGTAGTTGACCCACATGATCTCATTATTGTCATTATAGCTATAGTCGGTGGCTGAGGTCGCCCCGCCGTATGAAAAGTTGAAGTTGGCACCATCAACATCGCTCCACGTCTGGGCAGCGGCTTGAACCGCAGCCAGTTCCCCGTCACAGTCGCTGGTATTCGGGTTCACCAGGTAGTCCTCTCCCATCGGGCTGGTTCCCGGCCACTTCACTAGCCCGTAAGAAAAGGTTACCGTAAAGTCGTCGTCGTTGCTGGGCCCGGCGCCGGTGATAACCCTGACGCCGCTGGTGGTAGTGCCACTGCTGGCTCCGGATGGCACCTCGCACACTATCTCGGTGTCGCTCCACGAGACAACGGTTGCTCCTTTATAGGTACTCCCGACTCGCCAGAAGCTCACCCCGCTTGTGCCCTGTGTAGTGCCAAAGTCAGTGCCGTAGATAGTAACCGGAAATCCAGTGCCGGCCGGACCTGTGTCTGGTGTGATTGAGGTTATCTGGGGCTCTGTGCCGCCGGCGAATTCTTTACGCAGCACAACATCATCAATAAAGGCTCCGTAAGAAGTACCGGAAGCATTGCTTACAAAATAGAAGGCTATCCACACCTGGGGCTGCCCGCACAGGTTTCCCAAGGTAGGGACATTCGTAAGGTCGAGTTCCATTGAGTACCAGGCATCACCTCCAGAACCAGACCAACCCGAGCCATAAAAATTGGTGCCGTTTATGGAAGCCATTGCGTATATATTGTCGTTGGTCAACGATTCGAGCCACAGGTAGAAGGTCAGGTCAGCGTCCGAGGCACCAAACAAATCGAACGGCCCGTATACCATCCAGGCAGCCATATTGTTGGCGTAGTTGGATGGCGGGTTAAGCGCGCTGCCGGCGCACCAGACACTATAACTGCCGGTTCTGGCGCGGTAACTCTCATCGTCCCAGGTGGGATTGCCACCAAGTGACCAGGTGGCTCCAGGGAACCCGGACTCGAAGCCGTCGGTCATTATGTTCTGCCAGCCCGACAGGGATTCTACGGTCACTGTCGGCTCAGCCGCGTCGCTTTCCGGTGGACTACCCGGCAGGCTTTCCAGCGTCATGCTGAATGGCTTCACAGACAGTCCGGGGGACATACCCTGGGCTTCCATCGCCTGGCCTATATCAGCGATAAAGCTACTCAGCGACTGGTTGGTCTCAACTACCCGGTTATCCACCACAGCAAACTTGCCCTGATACCAGCCGCTGACCTTAAAAGCGCTGCCTGCTTCCTCAAGAAACACCACCACCCTTTCCCCCGGCTGGAAGCTGGGGGTATCGGAGACCGATAGTCTAAGCCCACCCACCTCCCCGCCAGGCACTCTCAGCACCACCTCATTTCCGGGGCCTCCCTTAACGGCTTGCTCCACTGAAAGGGTGACCAGGGTATAGATATCTCCCCTGCCCTCCTCATAGCAGGCAATATCGGTTACCTCACCTACCACGATGGAGTCAGCCCTAGCCGTCAGTTCATCAATGGTTAGCGGCTCCACCAAGGCAGAGGCAGTTCCATGCATTGCCAGCACCGATGCCAGCGCCAACACTAGAGCGATACCAAGGGTACGCCAGCTTCTCATCTTTTCCCTCTACTGCTTTTCCAGAATGTCCTCAACCTGGTCAACAAACTCAGTCAGCGATATATTGCCATCAACCATATTATTCTTATCAACAGTGAACTTCCCCTGGAAGCCGCCAACAACAGTTAAACCATCCCCACCCCTGCTCAAGAAAACCACTGTCCTCTCTCCCAGCTGGAAGCTGGGGGCATCCTCCACAAACAGCACCCGCCCATCTACTTCGCCTCCAGGGACTCTCATCTGAGCTTCAACCTCAGTTTCACCCTTGATACTCTGCTCTACAGAAAGGGTCACTATGGTGTATATGTTTCCACTCCCTTCCTCATAGACAGTGATATCGGTTACCTCCCCTACCAAGATAGAGTCAGCCCTTAGAGCCAGCTCGTCAAGCGTTAACTTCTCCACTATCCCCTCGCCACTCTGGGAAACGGGGGGTGCAGGGGCCGCTGGAGGAGCTGCTGGAGGGGCTGGATGGGCTGGGCGAGAACCACAACCAAACGTCAATACAAGCGCGAGAAGGCACATAAAATTCAATACATTCCGGTGCCATTTCGTTATATTTCCTCGAGACACGTTCATTCCCGGTACCAGCTATTTAGCTCAGGTGGCAAGAATCATCACCACTTTGGTGAATACCATACCGACAAAGATAATAAATAGAATGGTGGACATAGTGCCGAAACCGGCCCGATAGCTGCCCAGAATAGCCGTCTTCCGGCCCATGACTACGGCCTGGGTTAGCTCAAGGAAGATGAGCAGGGCGATGAGAATGATAGAGACTATTATCCCGGTATTTATCCCGCTGGTGGTGCCAAAGGTGTCATTGAAGTATTCCATGGATAGCATTGAGCTCATCACCGATGTGGAGAAGGCGGCAAACGAAACAAAACTGCTCATCAGCTGTGACGGGTATGCGGGCAGAGAGACTATCTTCTCAGTATCACCATTATCCGAGCTCGTCTTCAGGACAAAATTGACCTGCTCGCCTCTTTCCAGGGAGTTCTGGTAGGCATATTGATACTTGGTGCCGGTATGGGGGGCAATAGTTGTCGCCCCACCTTCTACAAGCCTGCCGTTAACATATAGCTGGTAGCTCGTGTTTGATGGCTCGTCAGACGGGTTGTTGATGCTGAAGGTAGCAACTATCGGCTCTCCTGTCTTCGGCACCTCGGGGATAACGGACATGGTTATCGAGCTAGCGGCTGCTTTGCTAGCGATGAGGAAACCGAGCAGCAGAAAGACACACAGCCAGGCGATGGCAATCTTCAGTATTATCCCTTGATACTGGCTAGCCCTTGCTGTCCTCATTCTTTGCTTCGGCTCCCCTCACCAGGGCCGGAGTCTCCCAAAAGGTCAACCTTGCCCTTGCCTGACGTTTTATCATAAATCGCCATTTGGCGAAAGTCAATAGTCAGTCTGGAGACCCCGGAACACTGACACTATTTAACGGTCTCTAATCGAGGCTGATATAATATGTAGCCTGCTCAACTGGGTCTGCGTTACCGTCTTCATATAAAGCAAAGGTTACCTTGCCCTCGGCTAGCTGCTGAGGGTATATATGGTGAATGTAGGTATATGTCTTGCCCGGTCTGACCACGGTGCTGTCGGTGTAAACGGCACCATCAACCGTAACCCGAATTGTGTATTTTATGTCCCTTTCATGGTCATTGATAATGTCGTACTGCAATATCCACTCGTTACCGGCGTCAATAATCTGGGCTACGCGCGGCTCGGGGTAGCTCTCTCCGGAGGGGATGAGGTATAGAGTGAAGACAAAGGCCCCGGCCAGAATGACCAATGATAGAATGAATATAAGTCTCAGCTTCGACAAACTGCACACCACCTCGCTCAGGATTATGGGTAACGCGCTCTCAACGACCAAACCAGGGCGTGAGGTGGCACCGGTTCAGGGGATAACGTCATAAAGTGTGGTTAGCGCCTCTTTGGGGAGCATATTACCCAGGATTCTCTCCAGCGCCAAAGTGTGGCTGCACAGTCTCCATGTGGAAAAGAAATGGCAGGAACAATGCCACTCTCCATCTTTGTATCCAGTCTCGTAGTCATTGTGCTCCCCCCGAAATCTCACTGATAGTTCGGTAAAAGTAACCCGGCCTGGCTCCTGGGCGTAGCGGTTCGCCTTTTCGACTTTACCAATCAGGCTGGATTGCATATTCAGTCCTCCTTAAACTCAAGAAGCACTGGCTTGATTTCAGTCCAGCGCTTCTCTCTGTCTTCAACGATAAATCTTGTCACCAGAAACCGCATATTATATTCTTCCCAAGCTTGCCAACATTAATTATATTTTACCCCATTTAGGGCTTATATGTCCAAGCGAATCGAGCGCCTTGTTTATCAACCTCACCCCCTTAATCCCCCTCTCCTTGGTAAGGAGAGGGGGGAAATTGTTTTGTAAGAGAGGCTCCGCCTCTCTTCACCTCTCCTACAGCACACGCTCCGCCCAAAGTGAAAAATATCCCCTGGCAATGGCGACGTCTCCCTTTGACTGTCTCCAGTACCTATTCCTTCAGAAAAGAAGGGGGAATTGTTCTGTAGGAGAAGCTTCGCATCTCTTTAGCTCTCCTTACCCTTGAATAGCAGTCAGGGAGTTTAGAGGGGCGTCAGCCCCTCTAAAAATAAACCATCCCCTTCCCCTTAATAAGGGGAAGGGGATACAGGGGATGGGGTTACCTGATAATTATAAAAGGGGGAATTACAGAATCCTGAGAAGGGGCTATGCCCCTTAAAACCGCCGATATATGACCGAAGAGAGTAAGTCAGGATTATTTATCAGCCTTATTCGGCCACTGGCTGAATGGCAGGGAGTTTCTGGTTTCAGGGTATCGGCTTGGGTCAATATAGGGGAAGAACATGGAGCTGGCATACTCCCTAACAAAGTTGGCGTCGGTGGCCAGCTCATAGTAGCCCGCTGTCTCTGAGATATGCTCCGCCTTCTGCCTTTCCTGGCGGGAAACCAGGGCCAACCTGGCTCCGGTGCCCGCAGCATTGCCCACATCCCTGATCCGGTCCAAGGGTATCTCAGGGAACATGCCTATGGTTCGAGCACTCTGCTTATCCATGTATTGACCGAATGCCCCGGCGATTATTAGCTCATCAACGTCACCTTCAGTTATCCCCTTTTGTGCCATGAGCAGAGTACAGCCGGCATGGACTGCCGCCTTTGCCTTCTGGATTTCGCTTATATCCGCCTGGGTTATTACAATATCAGTGTTAATGACGGTTTCCTTTTCCCAGGCGACGACGAATTCTGGTTCACCTGAGGGGCCCTTTCTCATTCGGGGTGTTCTGTCAGCCAACTCGGCATTCATTTTGCCGTTCGGCTGTATTATTCCTGTCTTTAGCATCTCGGCGACAGCATCTATTATCCCCGAGCCACATATCCCCACCGGTTTTATGCCGCCTATCGTTATGAAAGACACTTCAAAGGTCTTGGGGTCTATTCTTATCGTTTCAATAGAGCCAAAATCGGCCTTCCTGCCGTAGGTGATGTGCATACCCTCAAAGGCAGGCCCCGAGGCACAAGAGCAGGTCAAAGAGCCTTTACTATCGGTAAGAACAATCTCAGTGTTGGTCCCAATATCCAACACCATCTGGACTTTGTCCGACTTGACCCGGCTCACCGACAATTGCACGGCGACATTATCGGCGCCAACAAATCCAGCAATAACCGGCAAAACATAGACCCGGGCACCGGGATGCATCGCCAGGCGCAACTTTTTCGCCTCGAGGTTGATCCCCCTCCGTAGAACCGGATGGTACGGAGATAGGGCAAGGGTTTTCGGTGACAGCCCCAGCAGGAGATGGGTCATGCAGGTGTTGCCGACAAGGCAGCCTTCGTAGAGCCATCGGGAATTCACACCCGCCTGTTTGCAGCAGTCTCTTATCAGGCGATTTATCCCCTCGATTACCCCCTTCTGGAGGGTAAGCAAGTTATCCTGGCTCTCTATGGAGAAGGTTATCCTTGACATTACGTCATCACCATAAAGCGCCTGAGGATTAATTAGAGACGAACTGGCGAGCTGTTTTCCGGTGTTCAAGTCGATTAAGAAACCGGCCAGCTTGATGGTGCCAATATCCACAGCAAAGCCAAGGGTTTTGTCTCGAGTATCACCCGCCTCCACGGATGTTATCAGTCTGTCATCCCAAACGACCGCAGTAACCACCCCACCCCCACCCTCTATTGCCGAGGATAGCTCCCTCGCCCCACCGTAGGTAAGGTGACAATCCAGCCCATACCCTTCCTTCAGTGCCGCCAGCAATCTATCTTCATCCGCCCGACCATCCTCGAGCGTCGCCGGAGGTATCCATACCTGGTATTTCCTGACCATGGGGTCGGGGGCAACGGAAACCGGGACCCCTTCTACCTGTAGCCTCGCCTTATACGGCCGGCCTGCCCTTGGGATTCTGACCACAAAACGGGGAGTCTCCGGGAGTGACATGTTACACGCCAGCCGATATCCCCCATCCCTTTCCCGTGGCGAAAGACGGCTCATTTCAGTGTCACTGTAGGCGCTAAGAGCTTCACCACCGTCTTCAACCATTACCTTGCACTTCCCACATTTGCCCTTGCCGCCACAGTGCACGGGAATATTCAGCTCAAGCTTGGTGATGAGTTGCAGGAGGTTTATCCCGGGGGGAACGGTGGCACGTCTTCCTGAGGGTTTAAAAACTACCCGTACTTTATCCATGCTTCACGGCTTCTTGAATAAGGCTGTCCACCTTGCGCAGACCGTCCAGTGAGTCTCTACCCCAGGCATCAGCGCCGATCTTTCGGGCGAACTCCGGTGTGGTTGCCCAGCCGCCGATTATCGTCTTAACACCTATCTTCTGAGCTTTCACCTCAGCGATTAACTCCTCCATACTGGACAGCGTCGGAGTCATCAGGGTGGAGGCGGCAATGATGTGTGCCTTTTCCTTGGTGGCCGCCTTGATGAATTCAACCGCCGGGACATCACGCCCCAGGTCGGTTACTTCGTAACCTTCGGACCTCAAGACAACGGCGACGATGCTCTTGCCAATGTCATGGATGTCACCCTTTACTGTGCCAATTACTATCCTTCCCTTCGCCTGACCCTTGGGTAATGACGCCTTAACCCGGGGGATAAGCAAATTCATGGCTGCCTGCACGGTATCGGCCAATAATAAAAGCTCGGGGAAGGTTATATCCCAAGCCTGAAGTTTGTTAAACAGCCCGTCAAAGCGGGGGAGTAGTGCCTCATGGATAATCTCCAGGGCACCCATGCCGCTCTCAAGCCCCTCATTTACTAACCTAACTAGTCTTTCCTTCTCCCATGAGTTGACCGCCTCGTCAACCTGATGGAGAAATTCATTCTTGTCCACTGTTAACACAATCCCGGCCTGTCTAGAGCCTACGCGGCAGGACTAGTTTTCATCGGTAATTACGGTAATCGCCTCTTTCCAGCAAGAGTCGCCGCACTGCATACACCCGAGACAACTTTTCATATCAAGATAGGCGAAAACCTTAGCTGCGAGGCGCTCTGCTTTCTTCGCTGCCCTGGCCGATTGAACATCAGCAAAATTTATGTTGCGTTCCTCAAGCGATAATTCGCTTATTCTTCGGCGACTATCCTCGCCCAAATCCTTCCAGCGATTATAGACCTTAACCGGACACATGAGGCTACAGTCTCCGCAACCCACGCACTTCTCAGCGTCAATCACTATCTTTCTCATATCTCATCCCTCACCTGGTTGAAATCGACAACAAGGTCTTTAACGATCTGAAACTTGGGATGCGGCTCGATTACCATCTCTTTCTGGGCCAAGTTCTGGCAGGCCAGAACCGGAACTCCGTTTACCACCACGCCACAGCCAGCACAGGTCCCGTTGAGGCACCCCTGCCTGAAGGCCAGGGTCGGGTCATGCTCCGTAAAAATGGTCTGAATAACCTCAAGGATGCTGCGGTCTTCATACGATATGCCCTCAAAGGTATCATATCTTGCTTCCCTGTCCACAGCCGGGTCAAACCGGAATATCTTTACCCTCGCCAGGTCAGACATGGGCACTCACCCCCTCC
Organism: uncultured Dehalococcoidales bacterium; assembly: GCA_964575695.1. Classification (GTDB taxonomy): domain Bacteria; phylum Chloroflexota; class Dehalococcoidia; order Dehalococcoidales; family W111; genus CAZNSC01. Next base: position 6,908 of record CAZNSC010000010.1, on the reverse strand, counting down.
TTTGGTTCCACATAGGGTAAGGCGACCGGCTCAGTAGTGACGGCCATCTTATCTCCATCCTTCTTTACGACCACGTTCCTGAGCCAATTCGGGTCGCTGCGGGGGAAGTCATCACGGTAGTGAAGCCCCCGGCTCTCGGTTCTGGTAAGAGCTGAGTAAAGGGTGATCTCAGCGGCAGTTATCATGTTCTCAATCTCCAAACACTGTCCCCACTCCAGGTTAAACCGCCTGTTCTTGGCTGAGGTGGCTAACCGGGGCAATTGTTCGGTCTTCATCTTCTCAATTTCTCTAATCGCTGTTCTCAGCCCCTCCTCCGTCCGCCCGGCGACGTTGGCATACTCCCACATAATATCCTGTATCCTGGCTTTGACGGCAAAGGCGCTCTCGCCACCTTCCTGTTCCAGGGGGCGATATATCTTCTGGCGAAGAGTGTTCACCTGCTCCTCATCCAGCCTGGGCTGAGATAGAGTCTTTGCCTCGGCAGCGGCTTCTCTCCCGCCTATGGAGCCGGTGGCAAAGCAGGTTATCATCAGATTCCCCGCCAGGGTATGGGCGCCGTCAATGCCGGATGCCAGTTCGCCAACCGTGTAAAGACCGGGAACATTGGTCCGACAGGCGGTATCTATTCTGCAGCCGCCCAGAGTGGACATCGCCATTGGAAAAAGCTCAATGGCTTCACTCTTGATGTCAATGCCCGTTTCCGCCATCTGCTTGTACCATATCGTGCTGCGCGCACTGTTCAGGTACTCATCAATGATGTTAACCGGCACGTGCCGGAACGAGAGATAAATTCCGCCGTGTGGCGAGCCCCTGCCCGCCTTTACCTCCATATAGATAGACTGAGGGCGGGTAAGCCCTCTTCTTCTGTAAGTATCAAAGAATTCAAAGCCGCTCCGGTTCATGAACTTCCCGGATAAACCATACCGCAGATTAGCCGCCCAAATATTTACATAGCGCAACTTAGGCCAGACAGCGCAGTAGGGGTAGAAATCAACCATCTCCATATCAATAAACTCAGCGCCAACCCGATAGGCCATCCCATGTCCCCAGCCGATGACTGATGGACCGGTAAGGTAACTCTTGAAGCAAGCGGCATAGCCCCCGGTGGCTAGGACAACGGTCTTAGCGCTGAACACTTTAAACTCACCCTCTCTGACGTCAACCCCAACAGCACCAGTCACTCGTCCGTCCGTGGTGACAAGGTCGGTAACCATAAAATCTTCAACGACCCTTATCCCCTCGACCCTGACCTGCTTGGGCAAAACCCGTCTGTGTTCCAGCCCCTTTATCTCCCCCGGCGACCTGGTCTTGTCCAAGACCAGGCACCTGGCACGGGAATGACCGGGCATAAAATCCTGAATGAACCGGCCACCTTCCTTCCAGTACCTCTCTCCCCACCTGTCCAGGTCCATGATGCACCTCGGGGCTTCTCTCATCAATGCATGAACAAGCTCCTGATTACTGATATAGCTGCCATTCTTGATAGTATCGGCGGCGTGTATTTCAGGGCTGTCCGGAGGATACAGCGCACACTGAAAACCACCGCCGGTCATCCAGGTTACGGCGCTATCTTTGCCCAACGGACCGCTGGTGATCATCAGCACACTGGCTCCCGCCTCCTGAGCCCTCATCGCCGCCATGACCCCGGCGGCACCGGCACCGACAATAAGGACATCGGTGTTAACGATTTCGGCATTCATCGAATATAGACCCCCTTCCTTTCCCATCACACGGGGAGCTTCTCTTGAATCATGGTCTTGAGTTTTGCCTGGTTCTCTCTCTTGGTTGCCCCGATGTTCGGCGGATTGAGGCGAGCCTGTTCCCAGTCAGGATTGAAGATGAGGTCAAGGATGTGCACACAGGGCTTCCCCGCCGCCTCCGGGTTGGCAAGCTGCTCCCGACAGGTAGCGCAATAGGTAACCAGGTCGAAGTGAGCCTCCTCAGCCCGGCGTTTCGCCGACTTAAAGGCAAGCCCAACATCGACATACGGAACCATCCCCCCCGTTCCACAACAGATGGTATTCTCCCGGGAGTGTTCCATTTCCTCTATCTGGTAACCCATCATCTCGATCAGCTTACGGACACTGTCCTGCACGCCTTTCTCCCACCTGACCGAGCAGGAATCGTGAAGGGAGAATGTCCGTGCCTCTTTGGCCCTGGCTTCATCGGGAAGTCCAAGCTCAACCATGACTTCATAGATAGTCCTTACCTTCACTTGAGGGGCAAACTGCTTCAATGTCATATAGCAGTTAGGGCAGGCGGTAATTACCTCCGAGGTGCCTAGCTCGGCCAGTTGGGACTCCACCCCCTTCAGTATCTCGTGAAAGCGGTCTTGCTGCCCCAGGTCACAGGCCGGGCGACCGCAGCAACTGAGGAGGATGCCGGTGCCGGGAAGCCTCTCCCGGAGATACTCGTAGGTCTTGACGACCAGATATGGAGAATAGGCCGACAGGTTACAGCCCGGGAAGAACACCCTTTTAGTCTCCCCGGTTGCCGAGCCCGGCTGGCCCAAAACAAACTTGTCCGAGGTGGTCCAGTTCAGGTTCCAGTCAAGAAACTTGTGCTGAGGTAGAGGACCCAAACCTTCCTCCACCAGCCTCCGGCGTATTTCCATATTCATGTCGCCGATGCACAAATCATTAGGGCACAGGCTCCCGCACAGACCGCAAAGGCTACAGGAATAAGGAACCTTTGGCTCTTCCCGGAAATAGCCAGCTTTGAACTTCTCCGCCAGCTCCCTGGGATTTTCACAGTAAAGCTGGAGAAACTCGCAATTCTTAACACAAAGCTTGCACTCACACTCAAGGCAGCGCCCGGCTTCCTCTCTGGCCTGCTCCTCGGTAAAACCTTGCTCCACTTCACGGAAGCTGCCCCGCCGCTGGTCCGGGGGCAAGGTGGGCAGGCTAACCCGCTTCTTCCGGGAGACACCCTCTACGTTCACCACCAAATTGGTCTCCTGCGGCCCCTCACTCTCCCTGCCGAGAGTAAGCTCCTCGCCCTTAATATACCGGTCAATAGAAATGGCCGCCTTCCGCCCTGCCGCCAAGGCGTCAACAACTGACTTCGGGCCGGTCACCACATCCCCGCCGGCAAAGACTCCCGGGACGCCGGTCTCCAGGGTAATATCATCAGCCGGGACAAGCCCCCCTTTAGCCGGCTTTATCCCGCTGTCCTCCCCGAGGAAGGACAGGTCGGCGGCCTGACCGATCGCCAGAATGACCATATCTGCCTCAATGGATTTGGTCACTGACTCATCAAAACCGGGGTTGAACCTTCCCTCGTCATCAAATACTGAGCAGCAGCGAACCAGCTCTACCCCGGTCACCCTGTTATCACTCCCCAGGACCCGCTTCGGCCCCCAGCTCGGATTGATGGCTACACCCTCCTCCAGGGCCTGCTCGATCTCCGACTCAAAGGCGGGCATCTCCACCCGGGATTCCAGGCATGCCAGCTCGACCTTCTTCGCTCCGAGGCGGAGAGCGGTCAGGGCAACGTCCACGGCGACATTGCCACCACCGATGACGACCACCCGGTCTCTCATCTTTACCCGGCGCCCAAGGTTAACTTCCCTGAGGAAATCCATACCCCAGAGAACCCCCTCCAGTTCAGCACCCTCAATAGTCAATCTCCGACTTGACTGAGTTCCGGTGGCAATAAAAACGGCATCGAAATCCCGCCTGAGGTCGGCCAGCATCACATCAGTGCCCAGTCTGGTGTTCAGTCTAACCTCTACCCCCAGTCTCTCAATGATACCGATCTCACTTCGCAAAACATCTCTGGGCAACCTAAACTCGGGTATGCCCACGGAAAGCATCCCGCCGAGAACGGGCAGGGCGTCAAAAATAGTCACCTGATAGCCCAACCGTCTCAGGTCATAGGCCGCCATGAGCCCGGCGGGCCCACCACCGACGATAGCCACCTTCTCCTTCTTCTCCTCGGCAATGGTCAAATCCTCATCTATGGGTTGCCCGTATTCAGCGGCACTTCTTTTGAGAGCACAAATAGCAATCGCCTCATCAACCTCTCTCCGCTTACATTTAGTCTCGCAGGGGCGAGTGCAGATGCGGCCAATTATTCCGGGGAAGGGGAGCCTCTCCTTGACCAGTCTGAGCGACTCACCATATTTCCCTTCCTTGATCAGACCGACATAACCCCTGACATCTAAATGTAAGGGGCAGGTCGCCTGGCAGTAAGGCAGGTTATCCGCTATGCATTTTTCAATAATCTTGTCGACTTCAGTCGCCACGGCCATCACTGTACGCTCCCTGATTAACGATTATCTATGATCATCTTCTTGGCACGACCACCGCGCTTGAGTTCTCCCAGACCGACCAGCTCCAGGCTCGGCTCGGTCATTTTCCCGGCCCTGATATTCCCCCGCATCACGGGCAGGGTGGATAGCAGACCCCTTATTTCCCGGTGCAGGTCATCCCCGACCTGGGTTACTTCGACAACAAAAGCCAGGGTATCCCTGCCGTTGGCCCGGCTCAGAGTCACCCGGTAGTCAACCACCTGAGGTATCCGGTAGAGCAGCTCATCAAACAGGCTAGGGTAGATTGCGTCCCCATCCCCCACCCTGACCACCGACTCCAGCCGCCGGCTAATCTTCCCGAACTTGAGCAGAGTCGCCGCCCCACACGGGCAGGGCTCACTGATTAAGCGTGATATGTCATGGGTGCGGTACCGGATGAGCGGTGTCCCCTCCCGGGTAAGGGTAGTGAACACCAACTCCCCCTCACGACCATCACCAATTACCGAGCCGGTATCCGGGTCAATAACCTCAAGGAGGAGGTCAACCTCATTGAAGTGGTAACCATTATGGGCATGGCACTCAACCGCCACCCCCAACCCCATCTCTGTCAGCCCATAGTGGGTATGGACATCACTGTTCCATACAGTCTGCAGCCGTCCTCTCATCGGTTCCGACAGGTAGCCAGAGGTCACAAATACAGTCTTAATCCCCAGCTCATTCAAAGCATGACTACCCTGCAACTCCTGCGTTATGCGGTACATGCGAGGGGTGGGCGCAAACAGAATAGTCGATTTATGCTGCCTGGCCAGGTCAAGCTGCTCCTCAGCACTCAGACTTATACCGGCTCTCACCGGGAAGGCACCAATCTTTTCCACCCCCCTCGCCAGCAGACCACCCTGGTTATTCTCGCTGCTGAAGGGGAGCATTATCTGCACGACATCACCAGCGGTCGCCACCGCCCTCATCCCCACCCCCATAAAATCGGTCATCCGCTCAATATCCGCCTCAGTGCAGAAGACCCTCTTTTCCGGAGCGGTCGTCCCTGAAGTGGTGAAGGTAGTTACCCGGGCAACGTCCCCCAGGGAAACACAGACAAAGCGGTAAGGATTTTCGGCTAAATCTGAGGGATTGGTGAACGGAATCCTGGCCAGATCCGCCAGAGACCGGACATCTTCAGGCCTTATCCCGTTACTAAGGAACAGTTCCTTGTAAAAAGAACTCTTTTCGTAAACATAGGATAGCGTCTTCCTGAGCTGGAAGAGCTGGTAATTCTCGACATCGGCTCTGGTTACCCGTTCCAGACTCTCTTTGCCAATGAATTGACGGTACTCCGTGTCTGCCGTTATCTTTTGTCTGATTATGCTATGGAGCCACGACTCCAAAAAGACAGTTTCCACAGCTTATCAACCTTATACTTTTATCCTCCCGGTCAACCTTCCCTGCTTTGCCCCTTCTATATACTCCGATTAAGCCCGTCATCCCGCCTTCACTTTGAGGCTGCCGCCTCAACCAGATGGCCGGGGTAGAGCCTCTCGCCGCGACGGCTGGTCAGGTAATAGGCGCAGAAGGGTATTATTCGTTTATCCCGGGCGACCACATGCCCACAGCACCCTTTTAGCCTCTCCAGGTCCAGGCTCCACACATCCTGAAAGGGCATGCAGGTGATGGTAAGACCACGTGCCGCCACCTGGCGATAAAGGTCGTCCCACAAGTCCAGCCTGGGCTTGGAACTCGTCCCACAGCAGCCGGTGCTACATGGCACGGGCTCTTCCTCATTAAGTCGCCAGTGCAGGCTCATAAATGAGCGCGCCGATTCTTCGGGCGGGCGCTGGTAGCCGCCCCAGTTGGAGACCACTTCCTCAGCAAGTCTCCTTGTAGTCGGCAACAGCTGCCCATTGTCCATCAGAATGAAAAGGCCGGAGAAGGAGCAGTGTGAATCATGCGCACGGCGAGGTATAAAATTCTCTCCTTTGAGTTCCCCCCCGGTCTGCCTGACCAGCCCATCAATCACATCGGGTATTGTTATCCGGTCTTCGTCCGCAGGTACTCCCGGATATCTGCCGAAATAGCTCACCGGCTGGAAGTGGACGCCTCTCACTGTCGGTACCCGCTGCTTGGCAAACTGGACAATGTCACCCAGCTGGTGGTCATTCACTCGGGGAACTATGGTAGGAACAAGAATGACCCCGATTTTGGCTTCAGCGCAGTTCTTTATTGCCTCAGCCTTATATTTGAAGAGATTGCTCCCGCGAGTATAGCGGTAAACATCATTGCTCACCCCGTCAAACTGAAGGTAGATGGCACTCGCCCCGCTATCTATCAGGCGGTGGAGGTATTCCTTGTCTCCAGCGATTCTAACGCCATTGGTGTTTATCATGATGTGCCCGAACCCCATCTTCCGCCCCAGAGACACAATCTGAGGCAGATCATCCCTGACTGTCGGCTCTCCGCCACTGAGCTGAATGGTTGGGGTCCCGGTAGTCTCCAGCACAGTCTGGTACATTTCCCGGATGGTTTTCAGGTCAGGCTCATCGCCGGTTCCCCCGCCGGCGCTGGCAAAGCAAACCGGGCAGCGAAGGTTGCACCTTTGAGTGACCTCCATCACCATGGTGCAGGCGTTGGTCTTGTGCTCGGGACAGATACCACAGTCATAGGG
>CAZNSC010000009.1:0-42659 GCA_964575695.1 uncultured Dehalococcoidales bacterium | reverse complement strand
GTATAGCACCATCGGCATGCTGTCGGTTGTGGTGGCCGTCGTTATTGGTATTCTGGTCGGTGTCCTTGGTGGCCACAGAGGCATCGAAGGGGTAACCGCCTTTGGCATCGCCTGGATGACTGCGGTGGCTTTCATGGCCGGGGCTTTGTGCTCCGGAATCTCTGGTTTTATCGGGATGTATATTGCCGTGAAGGCCAATGCCCGCTGTGCCAGCGCCTCTCAGAACAGCCTGACCGAAGCCATACATGTGGCGCTTCGTGGTGGCGCGGTGCCCGGCTTTCTGGTGGTGGCGCTGAGTTTGGTGGGCGTTACCATTATCTACTTTGCTTATGGTGGAGGGAGCCGGCCCGATATTGCACCGCATCTCATTGTCGGCTTCGGCTTCGGTGCCAGTTTCGTGGCTCTCTTCGCTCAGTTGGGGGGTGGTATCTACACGAAGGCGGCGGACATGGGGGCCGACCTGGTGGGTAAGGTTGAGGCCGGAATTCCCGAAGACGATCCGCGGAACGCCGCCGTTATCGCTGACCTGGTCGGCGATAATGTAGGCGACTGCGCCGGCCGCGGGGCCGACCTTTTTGAGTCCACGGCTGCCGAGAATATCGGCGCTATGATACTGGGGGTCGCCGCCTATGCGGTTACCCACAATGTTGCCTGGGTTATATTTCCGCTGGTCGTGCGCGCCTTTGGGCTGATAGCCAGCATGATTGGCATCTTTGCCGTGCGCCCCAAGGAAGATGAGAATCCCATGAATGCCCTCAATCGCGGTTACTATGTGGCTATTGGTCTCAGCGTTGTTGGGATGCTGGTCACCGTGACCCTCATGCTGGGAAACTGGTGGCTCTTTGGGGCCGGGGTGGTTGGCATCCTGACCAGTGTCGTCATAGTTTTTGTCACTCAGTACTATACCGAAGGAAGATTCCGGCCTGTAAGGTCAATCGTTGATGCTTCGAAGACTGGCCCGGCGACCAATATCGTTATCGGTACCGCAGTTGGTTTCGAGACCACTCTGGCCACGGCGGTTATTATCGGGGTGGCCTTGCTGCTTTCCTATTTCCTGGGGGCTCAGTCCGGTGTGCAGGGCGCGGGTGCCTTTGGTACGGCAGTCGCCACTATGGGCATGCTGATGACCTGTCCCTATATACTGTCCGAGGATACTTTTGGCCCCATTACTGATAATGCCAATGGTATTAATGAAATGGCTGGGGCGGGCAAAGATATACGCCGGATTACTGACCGCCTCGATGCGGTGGGCAATACTACCAAAGCCCTGACCAAGGGCTATGCCATGGTTTCCGCAGGCCTGGCGGCCTTCTTGCTCTTCCAGGCATACCTTGACCGGGTGGCCTTCCTCCGCGGCGCTCCGTTTGCCGATGTCAACATTGCACGGGTGGAGGTCTTTGTTGGCGCTCTACTGGCGGCGATGCTTGTTTACCTGTTCAGTTCCCTTGCTATCAGGGCCGTGGGCAGAACGGCCGGCAAGATTATCGAAGAGGTGCGCCGTCAATTCCGGCAAGAGCCGAAGATTATGACCGGGGAAGTCCGTCCTGACTATGCTCGGGCGGTGGACATCACCACCCGGGCGGCGCTGGGTGGCATGGTTGCCCCCGGCCTCCTGCCGGTGGTTGCCCCGGTTGCTATCGGCGTTCTCTTTAACCTGTACAAGGGGTATGATGCGGCGATGGTCGTGGCGGCCCTGCTCATGGTGGGCACCATCGGCGGCATTATGATGGCCTCCTTTATGAACAACGGTGGCGGTGCCTGGGACAACGCCAAGAAATACATCGAGGATGGGCAACTAAGGGATGAGCAGGGTGACGTCGTCGGTAAGGGCTCAGTAGCCCATGCCGCTGCCGTCGTTGGTGACACGGTCGGTGACCCCTTCAAGGATACCGCTGGTCCCTCCCTGCACGTGCTGGTAAAGCTTTTAGCCACCATTACTCTGGTAATGGTCCCTCTCTTCATATAGAGGGCTTCTCTAACGAGGAAAGATAAGGGCAAGCCTTTTTAGGCTTGCCCTTATAGGTCTCTACGGATTATTCGAAGGCCTCTCCGACAACTAAGTATAGTCTTAAGGAGAGGAACGGGCAGGTCAGCATATCATCGGTGATGACATGCCTGCCTCACAAGCTGATGACATCATTATGCAGAATAACGTCCAGTATATCTCCCAGACTGGCTACCCTGCCGACGGCTATCTTGTCCGTCAGTTCCAGTTCACTGACACATAATTTTCCGGCCAGAAGCGCTACCCCTATTTCCTCCAGGCGGCGCAGGCGGGGCAGCAATGGCGAATCGCTGACCAGCAGCCTGACGGCAGTGTTCCAGAAGATGATGGCGGCAGGTCTGTCTTCGCGCTGCGGTAGCGTCTCAAGCAGGCTGCCCAAGATTTCATAGCCAAGATCGGGATCCGCCGTGCCGCAGCCCTCAGAATTGAGCAGCAGCGCCTTGCCCTTCAGTTCAGCCATTGCTCCTCCTTTTCACTGTCTTCTAAGACAATTCTTCCCAGTTGATGAATGGCTCTTTTATATCGACCATCGCGTTCACTATGAACTCGACCAGGCCGGTATATTTGATGCCGTATTTCTCCGGAGCCTTGTAATACTTGAACAGGTCTCTCAATGCTCCCTTACAGTTTGAACAAGGTGTACACACCAACTTCTTAATATCGGGACTGATCTCATCCTGAAAGGCCTCCAGGATCTGTTTCATCTTCATTCTACTTGAGATTCTTGACCTCCACTCAGGGAAGTTCATCCCTTGCATGATCGCAAAGCCGCTGCCACCTCCGCAACAGTAGTTTTCCACGCCGTGCGGTTCCATCTCCCGGAACTGTGGACATATCTTCCTCAGTATTCTTCTCTGGGGTTCAACAATTCCCATCAGCCTGACATAATTGCACGGGTCATGCAGAGTGACCGGGAAGTCATTCCTCCTGGGGTCGAGATTCAGCTTGCCGCTGAACACTATCTCCTCCAGCAGTGGGAAACAGCTTTCCCTGGGTATATTCGCTTCGCCGGTAAGCACCCTGTCGGCAATAGACACGAGTGACTTATGCTCATGCCCACATTCGCCAGCAACTATCTTCTTTACGCCGAGCTTCGCGGCAACCCGTGTCCAGCCCACGGCTATTCTGGCAAATTGAACATCGGAGTACCAAACCCCGTAGTTGGTTCCCTCGTATCCACCGATTTCACTTGACAACGTATAGTCAACACCGGCAGCATCGAAGATGATGGCGAAAGCCTCGGGGTTTTCAAGCCATGATATGTATTCCCCCGAGTTGTGGATTAGCAGGATCTCTGCCCCTTTCTTGTCAACGGGTATTTTTATATTCTTGCCCGTTTTCTCCCCAATTTCATCCTCCATGAACTGAACGATGCCCTTAAAGGCTTGGGGTTTTATACCCGTACTAGCCCCAATCTTCAATTGCTGAATCGTGCCCCGCTCATGAAGTTCGGGAGCCGCGAGGCCCATTTCCTGGCTGAACAGTTTCCTGAGCTCGTGGGTCACCAGGGCATTATCACTGCCTACGGGGCACCACTTGGCGCATCTTCGGCACATTGTGCACCTGTAGGCCAGTTCGGCCAGTCTGGCGACTGTGGCATAGTTGAGCTCAATATCATTTCCCCGGAGCTTGGATAAGACTTTGCCCCCCTTATCCAGGTATTTCTCCTTTATCTTGCGCACCAACTCTGACCGATAGGTCGGTCGGTAGATTTCCTGTTTGCCGCTGGAGATATATATCGGACAGGCATCGTTGCAAGTCTGACATCTAACGCAAGTATCGAGTGTGAGCATCAACTGCTGCCAGAAAGTCCAGTTGTCATCCTGGGAAAGCAGTTTGCGCAGACCGCTGAGGAAGCTATCAACCATCTTCTGTTCTTCCTCTTTGCTCTTCGGTTTAGGCAGGCCCACGACCACGACGCCATCGAGGGAACACTCATACCTGTTCTTTTGTTCATCAGATAGCGGGCTGACTGCTGGCCCATCAGAGGGAGGATCACAGTCAAAGGGCAGCGGCATCAGGTCTTTTAGAGGAATATCCAACATCTGTTGGTCGCCATTCTTGCTGATATCATTGAGTGTTATTTTCTTCCTTGCCATCTACTACCCTTCACTTCGCTTCAGGTTTATCTTCAGGCATACCCGCGGCGACCTCACTCCATTTCTTGCCGGTCTGGATAAGAGAATCCGCCCAACTCACACGCCTTTCGAGCTGTCTTTCAGCCCTTTTTTCGAGGGCACTTCCTCTGAAATTTGGTACATGGTCCCAGCGCAGCTCATGGTAATACCGGAAGAAGACCAGCATGACATGTCCCAGAGGCAGGTAGATTAACCACGGTGCCACTGACAGGACATGGATTGAAGTCAACAGCGGCGGGTTGAGCTTGTGTGCCCATTCAAAAGCGAGCTGGTCATTGACATACTCCAGCACGCCGGACATGCCGCCAAGATAGAATTGTGTGGCATAAAATCCGCCAACGAGGGTGATCAGGATGAATATCCATTTGAAATAGTGAATGCGGGAATAGTAGGCCTTCATATCGGGGTCGGTCAGCCGCTTGACAAGAATGCCCACGCTACCGATGGCAACCAGACCGGCGGCGACATGACCCCACACCAAACCCCAGAGGGGCGCATCCTCGACAGGGATGGTCATGGCGGCGGCAAAAAGCCAGACATGCCACAGCACCAGCAAATAGACGCCGAGATGGAAAGGATAGAGGACATACCAGAAGCCCCGGTTACGCTTGTAATAATCGCGTAACAATAGAATATCCTTCATCGCTGAGGTAAGCTTCTCTCCAAAGCTTACCGCCGGTCGGGTCCACCAGTCAGGCTGTTCATAAACAGAACTGCCGCGGTAGATTTCCCACCGCAGATGCAGCGGCGCGGTGGCAAGCTGGCGCATCCTTACCAGGGAAGCGATGATGCAAAAGACAATACTCCCGTAGAAGATAAAAAGTACAGAACCACCCATCTGTGCTCCTTTTGAGCCAAATTATCAGGCTGGCTGTTGCCGTCTACACGCAGCCGGTAGGCTTGGCCAGGCCGGCTATCTTGCACGCCCCCTTGGCCGGTCCACTGGGAAACAACTGGTAGATAGTCTTCTGGTCAAAGCCAGTTGTTTTGCACAGCATCCTTACTGGCGGAGCAATACCAAACTCCAGGTAGTACTCCCTCAGATAGTTGACCACCTTCCAGTGGTCTTCGCTCATGGGGTAGGCTTCCTCAGTCTTGGCCAGGTCTTCGGCAATGGACTTATTCCACTTGTCCGGTTCCTGTATGAAACCATCCTCATCAACTTCGAGTTCTACTCCTCCGAGTTCAGTCTTGGGCATGTGTCAACCTCCTATCTTCACCCCTATTCCAGATTTCTCAGCTCTTGGGCGTTGGGAGCTGAGATTGTATTTCTTTGCCAGAGATACCAGTGCCTCCGCCCACTGCGGTACGCCCAGCGCATGAAAGTGCGTATAAGCCGCAAGGACATTCTTGTAAACAATGCCGTCTACCCGGCCATCCACCCCCTGCCCGCGCCGGAGGCGATAGGCGAACTTCAGGCCGTCTAACTTCGAGAGGCGGGAGTGATGGAACTCGTGACCCCAGAGTGTTAGGCCGGTGGGGAAGAGGGGGTTCTCCTCAGCGACCTCAACCAGAACATAGCCGTGACCCTGGGGGCGTGAACAGAGTTCGACCTCAGCCGGTATGATGCCCACCATTTCATGCCGGTCACTGTGCCAGCAGATACTGCGGCACAAATACATCAGGCCGGCACACTCGGCGTACACCGGCAGATAGCTTTCAACCGCAAGGGCAATATCCTGGCGCAGGTGATTATTAGCCTCTAGCTCCCTTAGGAATAACTCCGGGAAGCCACCACCGATATAGAGAGCATCGACATCGGGTAAGGCCCGGTCTTGCACCGAGTCAATGAACACCAGGTCGGCGCCAGCCTGCCGCAGCATCTCAAGGTTTTCCGGGTAGTAAAAGCTGAAGACCCGGTCACGCATCACACCTATCCTGACCCTCACTGGCTTCTTTTCTGGCTCCGTAAAATCAACCATTGTTCTGGCTTTGGCACTGCGGGCAATGGCCAGAATCTCCTCCACATTGAGGTTGGGTTCAAGGCTCTGCCGGATACACTCCACTATAGACTCTGCCTCTTCGCTCTCGACGAAAGGAATAAGGCCCAGGTGACGTTCACCGATATTCAAAGCCGGGTGACGCGGGATACTGCCCACAACGGGAATGCTGCAATATTGCTCTATGGACTTCACCAGTTTCGACTCGTGCCGGCTGCCGGAGACGTTATTGAGAATCACCCCGGCAATATCGGTCTCCGGCTCAAAATGCTGATAGCCACCTACTAATGCCGCTATACTCCGAGTCATGCGAAGGGTATTGACAACCAGAATAACCGGACTACCCACTAGTCTCGCTACTTGAGCGGTGCTAGCCCTCCCCTGATCATCGAGCCCGTCATATAAGCCCATAGCTCCCTCAATCAGGGCCAGGTCTGCTCCTGAGCAAGCCCGCTGAAACTCAGCCGACAGCACCTCTTCTGGCATCAGCACCACATCCAGATTACGGCAGCTTCTACCGGCCGCCGCCGTCAGCCAGGAAGGGTCAATATAATCCGGCCCCTTCTTGAACGGCTGTACTATCAGACCACGCCGTCTTAAGATCGCGCATAACCCGAGACTAGCAATCGTCTTACCAGAACGGCCCTGAGGGGCAGCAATAGTGATACAAGGTAACTGCATTTCCTAAATCCAGAAAGAGAGTGCCAAGGCCGAATCAGGCCATATCAATAAATCCACAAGGGCACTCTTCAGAGCATTTCTTACAGCCGGTGCAATACTCCGGGTTGAAGAAGTATTTCAAGTCGGCACCTTCCGGCGACCTCTTGATGGCATTGTCCTGGCAGTAGGTGAAGCAGACATCACAGCCAAAACACAAACCGCAGCTCATGCATCTACTGGCTTCATCCGTTACCTGAGAGTGCACCAACGGGGTAGTTATGGTGTTGAAGTTGTTTACCCGCTCGCTGGCCGCCGAAGTCGGCACCTCGTTGCGCGGCATGGTCTTATAGAACTCAAGCCTCATATTCGCTGCCTTGGTTACCCTCACCGGCTCAGGCTTGGGCAACTGGATGTCACGCAGAGAGGCATCGATGTATTCCGCTGCCTTTCTTCCCAGAGCGATGGCCTCAGTCACCAGACCGAGCTGATTGGTGACATCGCCGCCAGCGAAGACGCCCGATAGCGGTGTCTGGCACTTATCGTCCACCGTGATCCAGCCCTGTTCGTTCTTCAGTGGCTCTAAACCCTTGAAGTCAGGCTGCTGGCTGATGGCGGCAATAATCGTGTTAGCGCTAACATCATACTCCGAGCCGGGAACGGGTATCGGTCTCGCCCGGCCGCTGGCGTCCGGCTCGCCCAGCTTCATGCGGATAAAAGTAGCCCCGGTTGCCTTCTTACCGTCAGCCAGTATCTTGACCGGAGCACTGAGAAAGTCGAACTGGATACCTTCCTCTTCGGCGCCGACAACTTCATGCTCAATGGCGGGCATCTCTTTTCTGGTGCGGCGATATTGGATGGTGACGTCGGCGCCCAGCCGTCGGGCCACGCGGGCGGCATCTATGGCACTGTTGCCACCGCCGATCACCAGCACCTTCCGGCCGACATCGATTGTCTCGCCCGAATTGACGCGGTGCAGGAACTCAGCTCCGCTCAGAACGTTGGGCATATCCTCGCCGGGTATACCCAGCTTTGCCCCAAGATGGGCTCCCACCGCGACATATACCGCTCGATACTGCTTCTGGAGCTCGCTCAGCGGGATGTCCTCACCAACTCTGGTATTGTACTGGATGTCCACGCCCAGTTCCTGAATTGCGCCGATCTCGGCATCCAGCGTTTCTTTGGGAAGGCGGTAGTCGGGGATGCCGTAGCGCAGCATGCCCCCTGCCTTATCAAAGGCCTCAAACACGGTAACCGGGTAGCCCCGCCTCGCCAGCTGGTAGGCACAGGAAAGCCCGGCGGGCCCTGAGCCGATGATGGCCACTTTTTCCGGATAGGACTCTTCTGTTATCTTCTTCAGGCGCAGGTTTTGGGCGATGCCGTAATCACCGATTACCCGCTCAACCGCGGAGATATAAACGGCGGCATCCCTCTCGTTACGATTACAGTCTGACTCACACAGATGGGGGCAGACCTGCCCGCAGACACTGGGGAAGGGATTGGTATTGGTGATAATGTACCACGCCTTCTCGAGAGACTGCTCATAGCTGCGCCCGGCTGACTCTGATTGTGCGATGGTGGTCAAACAGCCTCGCATATCATTCCCGTTGGGACAGGCAGCAGCGCAGGGCGGGGTTTTCTTAACATAACTTGGCCGTAGCAGCGTCCCTTCTGACGCCCTCCGGTATCTGGCCAATGTCCCAACAGGCCTTACGTTTCTCTTCAGTACAATAGCCATCTCGCTTCCCCCAATGCTTGGCAGTTATTTCATTCTTTTGGTGGTAATTCGACAAAGCTGCCGCCGAAGTAGGTGTAAACGCACCTGCCGGAATCGATCAGCAGCCGGATGGCCTTCTTGCCATCATCGGTGGTCACCCTATCCTGCCCGTACTTCGTCACCACCTCTTTGACCAGGTCCTGGGCTTTAAACTTTCTCCTCCCCGCGTACTCCTCGACCAGCTTGTACATGTCATCAGCTAGCTGCTCCACAGGCACCTTGTCTGCCATGTCATGCGCCTCCTTGTCCTGACCCTAACTGCACTGCTAGAACTTCAATTGTGCTGATCTCTTATAGGTCAGGCCAGCATACTTGTAATCATCGATGTGATATCTGGTGAATTCAAAGCCGGTGAGTTCGAAGAACCTGGGCCAGCCAATCCGGTTGACCCACTCTCCCACCCGCTCATACTTCCGGGCGCTCTGGGCATACACCTCAACAATCTTCTTGACCGCAGCCGTTACCTCTGGCCAGCGAGGCGGGTTGTTGGGCAGCCAGGGTATGACCAGTTTGGAAAACATCGGTTCGCTGCGGGCGTTGGACACCTTGCCGCCGATCCAGATGGAGATACCGTCGTTCAGGGGATCGGCGATGACCATTGCCGGACACACCGTGAAGCAGTTGCCGCAATACATACACCGGTCTTCATCTACCCTGACTGACTTTCTGCCTTCAACAAAAGCTGGCCTGATGGCGGCGGTGGGGCAGGAAGCCACCGTAGTCGGAATCTCACAGAGGTGCCACAGATGCTCCTGGTCAACCTTGGGTGGCCGGCGGTGCACACCCAGAATAGCAATATCCGAACAGTGAACCGCACCGCACATATTCAGGCAGCAGGCAAGCGCAATCCGTAGCTTCTGGGGCAATTTCATACTGACAAAGTAGTCATACAGCTCATCCATGACCGCCTTTACTACCCCGGAGGCATCGGTGGCTGAAGAGTGGCAGTGAACCCATCCCTGGGTATGAACGATGTTAGAGATTGCCTTGCCTATCCCGCCCACCGGAACATCCATGGCCGCCAGGTCTTGAATCAGGGGGTCAATATTCGCCTTATTCGTCAACAGAAACTCGATGTTGTTCCGGCTGGTGAAGCGCAGGTAGCCACCGGCATATTTGTCGGCCAGGTCGCATATCTGGCGCACAAAATCAATGCTCAGCAAGCGTGGAGAAGCGGCCCGCACGGTGTAAAGCTCGGCGCCCGTCTCCGAGACATGGACCATCACGCCGGGCTTGAGTATTTCGTGGTATTTCCACCGGCCATAGTTCTCCTTGATAATCGGCGGCAGGAACTTATGGTAATCGGGAGGACCAATATCGATTTCGGCTTTGGGCTTGGTTGTCATCGTTATCTCTCCTCTTACTCTTCCTCGTAATAGTCTTCAAAATAAATATAAGGATTATCCCGCGGCTGAGCAATCATATAGGGGCTGGGCTCGATGCCGATGGCGTCCAGGAAGGTGCTCATACCCACTCGCTGAATGAGTTCGCCCGTCCGTTCGCGGATCCGCCCGTGCTCTCCCCAGAAGTCCCAGATTTTGGCCAAGAGGTCTTTCAGTTCCTGGTAAGGCGGCTCAAGCTTCGTAAAGGGCACCAGCACCGAGGATAGGTTTGCTCCCTCAACGATAGGGGCCTTGGCGCCAATCAGCAGGGTAGCCCCGCGGTCTTTGCCGGGGCGTAGGGCTTTGGGCATGTTGTTGATGCAGTGCATGCATCGGTTACATTCTTTATCGTAGATGGTCAGCTTTCCCGCGCTGTAGGCCATACACTGCGTGGGGCACTTATTGACCACATCCGAAGCGATATCAAATCCGGCGGCGTCATACTCCTTGACTGCCTGCTGGTCGATCTGGATGCTGTCCCGCCAGGTCCCGATTATGGAGAGGTCGGCGCGTGCGATAGAAGCTACACAGTCATTGGGGCAGCCGGAACACTTGATCTTAAACTTATAGGGGAAGAAGGGGCGGTGCAGTTCTTCCTGGTAAGTCTGGGTGACATCATGGCAAAGGGCAAGGGTATCGTAGCAGGCAAATTCACACCGCGCCGGCCCGACACAGGCACTGGGCGTCCTCAAATCTGACCCTGAGCCACCCAGGTCAAAGCCAGCCTCACTGCTGAGCTCGTCGAAGACGGGCTGAAGGTGCTCCGTAGTTGAGCCCAGGAAGACCAGGTCGCCGGTCGAACCGTGAAAGTTGGTCAGGCCACTGCCGTGCTTGTCCCAGATGTCGCAGAGCTGTCGCAGTGCCTTGGTGGTATAGAACCAGCCGCTGGGCTGGTTTATCCTGTAGGTGTGAAAAGCAGCGACATTAGGGAACTTCTCCGGGGAATCGGAGTAGCGCCCGATAACACCGCCGCCATAACCCCTGACCCCAACGATACCTCCGTGTTTCCAGTGTGTTTTCTTGTCTTTGTAGGAGAGCTCAAGCTGACCCAGCAGGTCCTGGGCCGCCGGTTTGGTCCGGGCGGCTTGTTTGATCTGCTTGACGAAGCTGGGCCAAGGTCCCTTTTCCAAGTCATCGATGAGAGGAGTGTTACTTTCTTCTGCCACTTTTTTGACCCCCCTTAACTTATCTCGGCTTTTATCGAAGCCAAAACATTACTCTGTATCATAACAGGGATACCTGACATCTTTTAAACATGGCTGGTATCCTGTTGGGAATAGCCTGGCCGGTCGACACAATCCCGCTTCTGAATCAAACTCTACCACTTAAGTTCGTGGGGCTACATCGACCATTTGGCTTATCTTCGACTAAGCAATAAGACCCAACAAAGCCATCTGGTATTCATCATGTATTAAATATGTAGAGTGGCTCAAGCTTTCGGACTACCGCCGGAAAAATGCGCGGGCAGTTTGACCTATTACAAACCTGGCTTTTAGGCTTATAGCCACAGATACAGTAGTTAGACGAAAGTGAACTCCTTCTTGGCAAAGTTCTCCTTCGTTCTTGCAATAATAATAAGGTATTTGTTAACCAGTTATTGCGACTACTTACCCCTGTAAATCAGGGAGCTCCTCTTGTTTTATGAGCGTATTTGCCGTATAATTGGTGTAATTCACCTTATCTCTAAATTAATGGCCGGGTTTCAAAGCATACTTGGGTGCTTTGAACAAAGGTCACACTTTGCAAGCGGTAACTTGCTTCCGGTGCTGCAAAACAGGTAGACATGGGTTAAAGATGGAGTCGGAGCACGGGGTAGCTACTTCCCGAAAAACACTGACCAGCACGACAAGGATGAGAGGTGGGCTATCGTATCTCAGAGGTGCTTTGGCTATGCTCAAAAGCAAGCAATTCATATTGCTGATACTCTTCGGGATTTGTACTTTATTATATTACTTTGGACAGCTGGTAGAGCTCGCTGGCTGGAAAGCCTTGCGATGGGAGTTCTTCTATGAGGTGCACGATACACATCGCCTCTTTTTCTTGGTTCCGATAATCTATGCCTGCTACTTCTTTGGAGCCAGAGCGATGGTGATTGTTACCGCCGCTTCCTTGGTCGTATTCTTACCCCGCGCTATTTTCATATCCACCTTCCCTGACGCTGCGCTTCGGTCAGTGATTTTCGCTATGTTTGCTGGCGTCCTGTGTGCGTTTATTCGGATAAGTCTCAATAAGACCCGGCAGCACACGAGTGTTGAGGCTGTGGTCGGGAACGGGGTGGATGTGGCCATGGAAGTGCCGGGGAAAATCGAAGATGAAGTGTTCACCGCAGCAGACCTGGAAGTCAACTTATCTAGACGGCTGATTAAACGCCGCGGGCAAATCATAAAGCTCACACCAAAAGAATATGAGCTACTTGCATATCTGGTTCGTAATACTGGGAAAGCGCTGAATCACGTGGAGCTACTGCGCAATGTGTGGGGGCCGGAATATGGCCAAGAAAGTCAGTATCTTCGCACTTTCATTTCGCAGCTCAGGCATAAGATAGAAGACGACCCCTCGACCCCTCAATTCATCGTGACCGAGCCAGGTGTGGGATATCGTTTTGTCGAGCCTGAGGGGCACTATCGGTAATCCCCTTCCATCCAGACTCACCCGCATTTGGTTCTGACCCCGCCTTTCGAATCCTTATGAAATCCTGACGATTTCTTTATGCGCTCCTTATATCTATTAGTATATATTTGGATATGATATAGGTATTTATTTTCACAAATACAGGCATAATAAATGCAATAAATAAGGCTATAAAATATTGCGAATACTGTGAAAAAGTAGGTTATCATACTACAAAATTCTGCGATTCGATGCCAGAGGGTGATTTCTGGAAAAAGTATTTGCCCGGTGAGAACTAGACAAGGTTGATGATGTGATGGCCGATATCGGGGTTTCACTGACAGGAGGAGATGGATCGGGCCAAATTAAGGTTCTGATTGTTGATGACCATGCTGTTCTAAGGGATGGCCTGCGCGCTCTGCTCGATCACTATGGTGATATCACGATCATCGGTGAGGCCTCTGAGGGTGAACAGGCTATCAATAAAGCGCAGGAGTTACATCCGGATGTGATAGTCATGGATCTGGCACTACCGGGGATGGGTGGGTTGGAGACAATCCGGCGTATTGTCAAGCACCACCCGAAGGCGAGAGTGCTTGTGCTAACGCAGTATTGTGACCGCGAGCACATCACCTTGTCGATCAAGGCCGGGGCGTTGGGCTATGTGCCGAAGCAGGCTTCGGGACCGGAGGTAGTGTCAGCGATACACACAGTACACCGTGGCGAGTCTTACCTATACCCCTGCGCGGCTTCAGTTTTGGTCCGTGACTACCTGCTGCTCCAGTCTGACGAGGAGCCTTATGACCGCCTGACCGACAGAGAACGGGAGATTCTAAAGCTGGTTGCCGAAGGGGGGACCAGCCGCCAGATCGCTGACCGCTTGTCCATCAGCGTAAGGACGGTAATAGGCCATCGTGACCAGTTAATGAAAAAGCTCGCCTTGCATAACCGCACCGAGTTGATCAAGTATGCGATACGCAAGGGCCTGGTCGAAATGGATACCTAAGATTTAATATTCAAGACGAGTGGAAATGCTCAATCACTGTAGACAATACACGGTTCCAAAAATCAGGTTTAATGCGGAGGAGCCCCTTGCGTAAGGTAACAGCTTACGTTTCATTGTGGTTGCCAATGCGGGTTGGCGCAGTCTCTAAGTTCTCCGGCTTAGCTCCGCTGTGGTACAGGCATTGGCAACCTCCAGAGTACAATCGAGCTTTGCTCGTGGGAAGGGTCTGAGATCTAATAATGGGTACGGACAAGATCAGGATCGTCATTGCCGATGATCACATAGTGGTTCGTGAAGGAACCCGAGAGCTGCTGCAAAAAGCGGGAGATTTGGAGATAATCGGCGAAGCCGGGGATGGTGCGGAGGCAGTCAGGCTGGTCAGAGATCTCAAGCCGGATGTGATCATACTGGATGTCGCCATGCCACGACTTAGCGGTATTGAAGCGGCCAGGGAAATCAAGGCCATATCACCAAAAACAGCAGTGCTTATTCTGACCGCCTACGAGTATGACCAGTATGTCTTTGCTCTTCTCGAGGCCGGGGCAGACGGCTACTTACTGAAGGATATCCCCAGTCAAAAACTGATTGAGGCTGTCCGGGCAGTGCACGCTGGTGAACTGGTGCTTCACCCCGCTGCTGCCCGCAAAGCACAGGACTACTTCGTGGGCACAGCTGGCAAACACCAGGAGCCACGAGTCCAACTCCTCACAGATAGGGAGACGGAAGTGCTTCAACTGGCGGCTAGGGGATACAGTAATGCGCAAATGGCCAATGAGCTTGGCCTGAGCCGGCGCACCGTTCAGTCTCATCTGAGAAATATCTTCAATAAGTTCAGGGTGGATTCGCGCACCCAAGCGGTGATCACTGGTTTGAAGAAAGGGTATCTTGTCCTGGAGGACATAGTTGATCTCTAGAACCCACGGGAAGCGCAACGGTACTGTTGGTTGACATCTCGTTTTATTAGGGAGGTGCTGGTGCATGAATGGTATTAAGTTAATCGAGCGCAAGAGACTAACACAAGAGCTGCGAGTCGCCAAGGAAGAAATGCGGCAGCACGTTTCAGCGATCAAGAAGAACGGGCAACGGTTGGCGGCATTGAATGCCATCTCTAATCTTATTACACAATCCCTTGATATTCGGCAGGTGCTCTCGCTTGCGGCCGATAAGACCATGGAAGTAATGGATGTGGATGCCATTTTGATATTCCTCCTGGATGAGGGGGCTAAGGAGCTTTTACTGGAAGTCAGTAAGGGAGTCTCAGAGGAATTTGTAGCCGGGGTGAGGCGGATGAAAGTGTCGGAGGGATTTAATGGAACGGTAGCCAAGACGGGAACCGCCCTGATAGTGGAGGATGCTACTACTAATCCCTTGCTGAGCAGGCAGGTGGTAATCACGGAGGGAATAAGGTCTCAGCTCATTGTTCCTTTGCGATATGGAGGGAGGGTGGTGGGCACTCTTTGTGTGGCTAGGCGCACGCCGGGCAAGTTCTATATGGATGAGATGGCATTGCTAAGCAGTATTGGAAATGCTATCGGAGTTGCTCTGGGGAACGCTTATCTTCGGAAGCAGAGGAAGCAGGCGCTGACGCAATTGCGACAGTCTGAGGAGAGGTATCGTGATCTTTTCGAGGGTGCCTCTGACGCTATCTGGGTGCACGACCTGGACGGTAATATGCTTGCCGCCAATAAGGCGTGTGAGGAGCTCACCGGGTATTCTCTGGAGGACTTGACGAAAAGGAATATCTGTCAGATGATGCCTGAGTGTAGCCGGTTATGTCTTGCTGAGGTTGAAGAGAGGCTGCGTCGGAATGAGCCTGTTGACAATCGTTGTGAAGGGGAGGTGGTCAAGAGGGGGGGAGATAAGGCGGTAATCCAGGTCACGACGGCCTTAATAGCGCATGATGGCCAGCCAATAGGTTTTCAACATTGCGCCCGGGATGTGACGGACGAGAGGCGATTGCAGGACAATCTTCACTATTATTTGCAGCAGGTTACCAGAGCCCAGGAGGAGGAACGCAAGCGGATTGCTAGAGAATTACATGATGAGATATTGCAGAGGTTGATCGGTATCTCACGGCAGTTAGAAAAGATCACCTCCAGTGATGCACTGTGGGAGGAGAGCTTTCAAACTGTGCGCAGCTTCAAAAAGCAAGTTGAGCTTGCAGTACAGGAAATTCGCCGTTTCAGCCGGGACTTGCGACCCTCAATACTCGATGATCTTGGGCTGCTGCCAGCACTGGAGCTGCTGGCCGATGAACTGGAGCAACAGGGAATCGCTACTAGCTTCAAGGTGATGGGCGAGGCGAGACGGCTTGCGCCTGAGGTAGAGGTGATGCTGTTTCGCATTGCACAGGAGGCAACAAAGAACATATGGCGACATGCTCAAGCTTCGGTAGCGGAGCTAATTTTAGAGTTCTGCGATGCTAAAGTGAGGTTGAGCGTCACGGATAACGGTAAAGGTTTTGATGTGCCACAGAAGGTTGGAGGCCTGGACAACTCGGGAAAGTTGGGATTAGTGGGAATGAAAGAACGAGCGAAATTGTTGGGTGGCAGCTTAACATTAAGGTCCAGGCTGGACAAAGGGTCGATAGTAACGGTTGAAGTTCCTGTTCAGGCATTGTTGGTTCATGTCAGCTCATTCTAGGGCACACACTGTCTACCACACTAACAAAATCAGGGTCTAGTTCACCCGGATAGACTGGAATCCGAAACTGCCACCACTCAACTGCCTCCAACGCCGACCAGAGTCGGTCTGTGAGACAATTTGCAGCATCAACCACGGGTTCTTTGTTCCATCCCAAACCTCGGGATTAATAACACTCCACAGCTCGTCGGCTTCATGGCTCCAGCTCCTGCGCAGGCCGAGTGCCCGCTCAGCCAGTTTGTCTAAACCCCGGGGTATGGATCGATGGAATGCTTGCATTTTATTGCCCCACGGTAGAGTGTACTCGTTGAACAGTGCTGCCTTTAGACAATATTGTATTATAATAACAATTAAGTTTACCATAAGACATTTCATGTATACATAACGGAGGCAGTAATCAAGATGGCAAGAAAACCAGAGAAAACTGTTCTATGTCAAATCTGTAATAAACAAAAGAGGCTAAACGACGTCAGACCGGCGGCACTTATCCGTGAACCTATTGTGGAAGTAATTAAGAGGACACATCCCGATTGGTCTTCTACTGGTTTCATATGTATTCCTGACCTTAACCACTTCAGAGAGGAATATGTTAAGGATGTACTGGTGAAAGGTAAAGGTGAGGTTTCGTATTTGGAAGAGGAAGTGGTGAGGAGTCTTAAGGAACACGAGGTTTTGTCCAGTAACATTAACGTCGAATTTGATCGTAAGCTGACCCTCGGTGAACGTTTAGCCGATGGAGTGGCTAGTCATGCTGGAAGCTGGCATTTCATTGGTATATTTATGGGTGTGCTACTTATATGGGTTTGCGTAAACTCAATAGTACTGATTCAGAAACCTTTTGATCCATACCCTTTCATTCTTTTAAACTTGATCCTTTCCTGCATCGCTGCTATTCAGGCTCCCATAATTATGATGAGTCAAAATCGGCAAGAAACCAGGGACCGATTAAGAGCCGAACACGATTATCGAGTAAATCTTAAAGCAGAATTGGAAATCCGTCATTTGCATGAGAAAATGGACCACCTGCTGATGACCCAGTGGCAGCGGCTTCTGGAGATTCAGGAAGTCCAGACCGAACTAATGGAGGAGCTTGCCCGTAAGCGGATATGACAAAAGTCCATAATGTTGCATGCCGAAAAACGGGGGATGACAAATGAGCGAAATACGATTGGAGCGGTTAATATCTCCAGCTAAATGAGCACACAAAGCCCAACCATATGGTCTGTAGTTTTAGAAGCAACCTCCACCGGATGCGAAGATATTGATTTGGCAATGGTCGGAGGAGTAGAATGAGATTCGGCTATTCAGTTATGAGGGCTATCATCTACTTGCACCAGAGGCAATTTTAAATAAGGTAACAACGCATAGGAAGTGGTACAAACACCGGGCTGAGTCATTTCAGGTCCTGACAGTACCGGAACCGCACTCTGTAGAAGAATAGGGGGCCTGGGACATGATCGTACCCAGTGATGTGTTCTGTAGTCTAATCGGAACTAACAGGAGGTTGAAATGGCATATCCGGACTTACGCAAGACTCAGGAAACAAAACCAGAGAGGATAGCCAGAGAGGTTCAGACAAAGAGAGCTATCTGTGAGATGTGTGGGCAGAAGTGCGGCATTGAAGTTCATGTTAGCGATGGGCAGATAGTAAAGCTCATCGGTGATAGGAATGCACGCAGCGGTGGGTTTCGCTGCGAGAAGAATGTCCTGGGAGCCCTGGACTACCATAACCACCCCAACCGCTTGAACTATCCCTTAAAGAGGGCCGGCGCAAAGGGGGAGGGAAGGTGGGAGAGGATATCATGGGAACAAGCGCTGGATGAAATAGCCGAGAAACTGGCCGCGATAAGAGATAGGTATGGTCCGGAAGCGGTTGGCGTGATGGTGGGTATTGGTTCTGGGCAGTACCAGTGGCTGGAGATGCGGTGGTGCAACCTCTTTGGCACACCTAATCGTTTCATTTCCACCATGAATTGCTTTGCCCCCCAAGGAATTGTTGAATGCGCCGTGTATGGCAGCGATGCGCGCGGTGCTCCCATACCCGGAGTGACCGAATGCGCCGTCTTTTTCTCTGCTAACCAATCAGAATCAAGGCCAAATTTGTGGCGGGCGATTAGGGAGAGCAAGAAAAAGGGAACCAGAATCATAGCCATTGACCCCAGATTCACCAAGATTGCAGAGATGGCTGACCTGTGGCTGCAGATTAGGCCAGGTACCGATGCTGCATTAGCGTATGGGCTGCTTAATGTCATTATTCGAGAGGAACTGTACGACAAGGAATTTGTCCAGAAATGGTGTCTCGGTTTTGACGAGCTCAAATCATGCGTCCGTGATTATTCGCCGGAGGTAGTTGAAGGCATCACTTGGATCCCCAGCGATAAGGTCATAGAGACGGCAAGAGTGTATGCCACGAGCAAACCGGCACAGATGTGCTCGGCCTGGGGTGTGACCTATTCCCATCTTGGCAGAGATGCCGTTCTACAGTTTAACTTAGCGAAATGCGCTTTGAGGGCCATAACAGGTAACCTTGACATAAGAGGCGGCGATATCATGACTGCCCCTGCCGCCGGAATTGATTACCTAAGCAATATGCACTGGGACACACTGATAAATCATCCATTGAGGAAGAGGGATAATCTTAGTGCCGGGAAGTTCCCTTGTAGCTCGGTAGCAGGATTTGCGCTGCTGAAGGAAGCAATGGCAAAGACCTATCAAAAGGGGGGCTACAGGTGGGATTGGGCAATTTGCCCTCTGGTTAGTCCTCACCTGATATGGCAGGCCATTTTGGAGGAGCAACCATATCCGCTGAAAGCACTAATCATTAATGGCTTGAATGTGATGTCTACCCGCACCAACACCAAAATGATCTACGACGCCCTGAAGAGCGACAACCTGAACCTTCTCGTAACCATGGAGCACTTTATGAGGCCACATGGTATGCTTGCCGATTACGTTCTGCCTTCTGCTGATTGGTTTGAAGGTGTTTCCTTTGATCCGATCACTTATCAGGTTGGTGAGCAATCAGTCGTGCCAAAGTTTGAACGCATGCAAGACTATTATTTCTGGCGTGGGCTTGGGATTCGTTTGGGGCAGGAAGGGTATTGGCCTGATACTCTTGAAGATATTTACAATAAGGTTCTCCAACCAACAGGGATGAGCTTCAGGGAATTTGCGGCAATGACGGGCCCGGAAAGGGATGCCCGCTTTCCCGTCCGCTACAAGAAATACGAGAGCGATGGCTTCGCTACTGCTTCGGGAAAGATCGAACTGGCTCCGGGGACGCTGAAAGAGATGGGTTATGAGGTCTTTGGCCCGTATAAGGAACCACCACGGACTCCGGTATCGGCTCCAGAACTGACCGGGGAATACCCTCTTATTCTAATAACGGGGGGAAAAACAGTAACATTCATGCACTCAAGATATAGGGAGATAGAGCCGCTGCGCAAACGTCACCCCGACCCTATTGTGCAGATTCACCCTGATGTCGCCAGTAAGCATGGCATTGCCAGCAACGATTGGGTCTATATTGAAACACCGGAAGGAAAGGTCAAACAAAAGGCGGAGGTCACTACCAGGATACATCCCAAGGTGGTTCATATTGAGCATGGCTGGTCATTCCCTGAACAGCCTGGCGAGGCCCCCAGTCTGTTCGGGGTTTGGGAATCGACGGCTGGTTTGGTTCTGCCTGATGACCCTGAGTTGTGCGACTTCCAGGGTGGGCCGCCTCTAAGGGCACTCCTCTGCAAGATTTCTAAGGTTTAGGACGGCTCGGCCAAGGGCATACAGTTCAGCAATGAATTAGTATTCAAATGCCATATTTCGTCTTTCACGTAATATACATTACCTGAACGTATGGAGCCCACAGCACAGACTTCATCTATATGCCGGGATCATGAGAATTTGTCTCGGCCCCTGTATTATGCCCTTTCTTTCGGCATTTGCTGTCTCATATTCTATCTCAAGGAAGTAAAATGGGGCTAGAATATCCGGGCCGCCGCAGAACTCTTGAGCGAAATAGGCCATCTTACAGTCGACCACGTCGTAATAGACTCTACAGTCCCTTCTCTGAGCCAGCTTTTCTTTGACTGTTGTGTAGACGTCATGCTCACGTACGAGCTCTCTCTCCTCATAGACCTCGATGTTTTCCCAAAGACCGCGGTGAATGCTGATGGGTTTTGCCTGGTCCTTGAAAACCATTCTTACCGTAGCTCTTGGCCCGAGCACAGGGATACCATTTATCTCTATCTTCGAGCCAATCTCTGTCTTTAGATTGAGCCTGCGGCGCTCTTTACCGTCGTAGGAAACCGACTGATCCTCATAGGTATAGATCTCAAAGGATAACTGGATTTTCTCGTCCTCTGCCTTTTTAGGGCTCAGGCTGAACTTATCCAAGAAATCAACAGCCCAGCGTTCCGCACTCTTGCAGTCGATTACCTTATCTACGGGCTCGGCCTGGCCCCTGGATTGGTCTACATAGAATAGGAGACCGGCAAACCTGCCTCTTGGTTGAGCGTAGGCCAGGGCGTGCTCTGAATCATGTATGGCAAGAGCCTCTTCAGTTTCCACCAGTTCGCCTTTTATCTCGAAATGACGTCCGATTTCCGCAAATTTATCCGCCTTCATGCTTTCCGTCTGCATTTTGTAGAGGAATATGCTCGACATCACCTGTCCTCCTTCGTTTGCTAACACCAGTGTGATACCCAAGTCCACATGAACCAGCTGGCCGTTCCGGGAACAGGGTCAGGGCTTACATAGCCATGACCATGTATGCGGTCGTCGTGTGTTTTGGTACCCTCCGTATTGGCATACAACACTGCGCTCTGGACATCTCCGGGCTGTGTCAGGGTGGTCATTTCAAACCAGGCATCTATTACCCTCAGGGGAATCCTCGGGAAAAACCACGGTAGTCCGAAAATCACCCAAGGCCATCTTCCGTCACAAAGAGACGCGAAATATCTTCCCGGCGTTGACACATCCAGACTGCCAGTGGTAAAGCTGCATATAATATGCAGCCCCTGGAACGCCTTGGCCCAGCGATCGAAGACGTCATAGTTGGCACCACCTCTGGTAGCATTGAGTTGCAGCGTGCTGCACACTTCCAGGGCTAGCCACTCCAGGTCCTGCATGCCCAGTCTGAGGTCGCCGTTGTCCGGGCCAGAATAGTGGTCTGCCTCTATGCCGCTGTCATCGGGTACGTCGGAACGGAAATAGAAACCCCATGGGTCTCCATGTCCGGTAAAATAGGCAAAGTCGACGGTATCGACCCAATGGTTGGCTGTTCCCCCTTTGTCCGTGCGCTTGAAATCCTGCTCCCAGGCGTTGGCATTGCCCCAGTTAAAACGCCCAACCCACCCATCATGGTTTACAAGCTCATCGTAGAATCCGCCGGCATCCTCATGTTCGTGAGTGAGTTGATTCAACCAGTCGTAATTGTTCACCCACTCCACTCCGACCTCTTTTGTCATTTAGCCACCTCCTGTATTGCCTATTTTCATGATGCTAAGTACATCTCAGCCAATAATATGACCAACACGCCCTGCCCTCTATCCTCTATGCCGCCCTGTCTCCTCAAAGTGAATCGTTGGATTATGGGCATTAGGTTTCTTCTTCGCCGATAACCTCAAAAGACGTAGTGAGGTATTTCCCTTCTGGAACCCAGTAAACCGGTTTCTCATTTCGGAGGATATCTGCGATGTATACGGCGTTCTCCGCTGGAGGAAACCAGTTGACATTATGCCAGTTGCCATCCACCTTGTAGTGGAAGATGATCCAGGGTCGCTCATTCTTTCGGTCATACCGAAGCACATAGTTTTCGACCATATAGACTTTGTACGCCATCTTGTTCACCTCCTTTTATTTTCAGTAAGGTTGTAACCGATCCCCTGTAACGTCGTGGGGATCCTATTTAAGGACTCGGCTGCAGGGCAAATGCCTTGGGGACTGCATGCGCGTCCAGATACTGGAGTATGGACCAGCCATCGGTTGCCAGCGCATAGACATGGAGGGTCTCAGCAAAAGCTGCCGCACCACCGGGGCAGGCATCCACCAGGGCCGTCACGGGCACGTCTCTGGAAAAGACGCTGGCCGCACTTCTCACGAATCCGTTAATCGGGCTATCGCCTACTGACCCCGAGACGTCGAGGATTTCGCCGGCGCTGCCACGGTACAGGCCGAAATTGAAGGTCGCAAAGTCGTGCGGATGACGTGCTTTGAAGGAGATGTGTGCGTCGGCACCGGGTGGGTAGTTGATAAAACCGCACGGCCCGGCGCTATTTCCACCTACACTGGTCGGGTAGATTATGGCCTCACACGGATTATTATCTATGTGGACCACCATTCGGAATCCGACGACTTTGCCCGATCCATCAGGAATTACATGTTCCGGTGGAGCTGGGACAGTGGGCACGGTTCCTGGACCAAACGGTGCGTCGGTGGTGGGTACCTTGAGCGCGACTCCCTCATCAGTCAGATTGATCAGGTTACCGGCACTATTGAACAACTCTAACTTCAGTTCATACTTGCCGGCGGCTGCCGCCGCATCACCACCCTCGAGCAGATGCGAAAGTAGAAAAGCACTGGCTGTATTCTCGCGGGCATCCACCATGGGGGCCCAACCGTAACTTCCGGCAGGTGGATCCTTCGGCTGGATCTTGAAAAGGTTCTGAGTTGGAAACGCCGGGTCAGGCCCTAAAACAAATGGTATGAATGTAAGTGTGTAGGGAGGTGCCGGTTCAATCACGGCGTAATGTCTTACGACTTGCCGGTCCATAGCGTGCCAGGTATCGACACCATCCATACGCCGGTGCGACCACCGATAGTGGGTGATTCCTGCCGCTATTAAGTCATCCTGTCCGAACCATACATGTGGCTCCAGCCTTCCACCAAACGGTCTCCCGTCGGCGGTTAGACCCTGGTTAGCACCGGCCATGACTCCTTGAATCTCATGGAGGCTGACTTTGTTGCCGATGGTCATAACGGCTACCTGTCTCCCGGGAAGGCTTGGCGGGTCACCGCACCACGGCACGCGAGGGTCAGTGATTCTGATGATTACCTCGCTACCGCAAGCATAGTTCCAGTGCGTACTGCATCGGATGGGGGGATGATAGACAGTGGTCCAGGTGCCGCCAATGCAGAACTCCACCCAGAAGTAGAGATCGGGATGGTCTCCAGCGCAGGGATACCAGATGTCGGTCTCAAATCGTCCCTGGCTGTCCGTTTCCAGGACGGCTATCTCATCACATGTATAGAGATACGGCCAGATCCACGGCCACCAGCACAAATAGGGCCGAATTAGGTCAACATTGGCTATCAGGGCCTGTTTCACCGTGGGCATAGAGATAGATAATAGTGCTGCCCTTGTTTCCGGGGGCAGTGTTGCCGTTACAGACCTGGCCATCAGTGCTGGAGGTTCTGGCTGCGGATTGAACATGACACGGGTCGCTGCAGATTCTGGCCCCGTTTGTGCCAGGTTCAAGAATTGCCCTGCTGGAGGTTCCGGCATGGGAGTGGCCATCGTGCCGCTGACATCGACACCCTGGGTCGACATCTCCGGCAGCGGCTGATTCATCCTGGCAATGCTTTCTGGTGAGGGATCCAGCTCGCCGGGGTCATACCGGAATATCGGTCCGGGGTCAGGTTCAGGCGGCCATGGGAAAGGCTGCTCCACAGCGATAATCAGTTCGCGGCGGAGCCGGTCAATGATGCTGTCCGGAAGGCGGGGAATAATGAGGAAAAGCGGGTCAACTTCGCAGATATGCACCCGAGCATGGCACACCGGCATATCGGTGGTCACACCGTGGATAGTGACCGGCTTCACTACCTTCCCTCGTACCCGACACCGACACCACAGCCACCATTTCCAGTATACTTCTGGAATAGGAAGTAGCTCATAGACGTCTGTTTGAGGATCAAAGATGAACTTCGGCTCGTAAGCATGCAACCGTTCCATCATTGATATGCCCGGAGGGTGTTCACGTTTGCCCTCGAGCGATGGCCCAATGAGTATTCGAGCGCGTTTTGCCTGGGCCTCACCGAGGTCGAGTTGAGTCTGACCCTCCTTCACGGGTGCGCTCGCAAGAAGCGTGCCTTCTCGGTCAAAGGCATAGGCAGTTACACTGATTTCTTTTCCCGGTTCCCCTTCAAAACTGATCTTGAGTTTAAGACCTTTTGCTACTCTCTCAGGCATTATCCTCTTCCTCCTCTCAATTCCGCGATCCCTTTCTTCCTTTTCCATGATCCTCCTCCTTTCTGAAAATGATTCAACCTTTTGTCGTGACTATTGCCGCAGACCTGCTGCTCCCGTCAGGATTTGGCCACTGTAAAGTGGCCTTCCTTCAGACTTCACCCCATTTCACTTTGATACTTGGCACGGCCAGTAGAATACTCCGAACGACTTCGACGTAGCGGTAGCGCCTGCTAAACTGGTCGCTCACCATGCTCTTCCTAGTGATCTCACGCGGGCTGATTTTGTAGATTGCCAGGTGAGCTTTCTCATTGTGGATAGAGAAGACCTTTCCTGCGTGCTCTTTCTTCACCGGCACCGCGAAAGCATATGGGTAGGTTACTTCAGCTTCAGACGTGCCAAATTGGTCTCTGAGTTTTACCCCCCTCTCGACGGACTTCCCCTCAAGAACCCTGTAGACCTTGTAGTGGTCGAGCTTTTCAGGGAATTCGCTTCCTTTCTCGATCTTCTCGGCCGGTGTCAGCAGACTGCGGATGTGACCTATGCGGATCTCCTGCGTGCCGAACTGGTTCTCCAGCACCACAACCCGCGTCGGTTCAGGGATCGGCTGATACAGATAGTAACAAGTCAGGTGGGCGTTACGATCGAAGATCGGCTCACCGTTCTTGCTTGTTGTGTTGGCAAACCAGTCCAGTATCACCAATTCACTCTTCTTAGGCTCTTTGTCGAATTGTCCCCGCAGGGTAACTGAATAGCGGACTCTCTGATTTGTGATATCATAGATTTGGAAGTAATCGAGCTTTAGCTCTTGAGCATTCATCGTTCCCTCCTTCGGTGTATTCTTACTGTACTTTGCGCAAAGTATTAGTGATTACGCCAGTTTGTTGGTATAGTCCAGTTGTCTAATTATGCGACTGATACAATAGCCCGTAATGACCCATGTTACCCAATTTTGAAAAGGAAATGGTCATGGGTGTGGCGGGGGTCAGATAGAGAATTCAAGGTGCTCGGTTCTAGGTGATGATGGGTAGGTAGGACGAAATTGCTATACCAGGTGATGGCAACTAGATTACGATTTGGCTATACCCTATTAATGACAGCGTAGCTCATGTTCGATGGACATATGCATTGCCAACCGCCTTCGGAATCGATGATGAACCTGGCGTGTTGCGGTTCGTGAAGATTACCGCCTCTTAAATGTCATAGTTTTGTAATAATTTCTCCTCATATTTTATGACTTTTCCACTGCTTGCCGTCTAAAATTTTGGATAGTGATATTGAGGGATGTGCCCATGACCTTACGGCTGCAAGACTCACTGTTTCGCCATATTGGAGGACTGTGGCTATGGGGTACAGGTTGGGAAGCGGTTCAATGTCACTCAGTTTTCTGCAGGATGAAGGGGCAATCGGGATTGAGCCTCACCGCATAGTTGTTAATAAAGGGTCATCACAGAAAATGGCAGGGCGCACGAGTACTAACCGCAGGAGAGACTATTTAAAGGAGACTCAAGATGGGACAATCAGACATCACCGCCGATAGCAGCTTATTTGTGCTCTTATCATTTGAAGGTCCCGACCCATACTCTCTTGCCGGAGGTTTGGGGACCAGAATAACCAACCTCTCTCGGGCTCTTGCCAGGACAGGATTTCTTACCCAGCTCTTCTTTGTTGGTGATCCGAGGCGCGACGGTGAAGAGACAGCGATGAGGGAAAGACTGGTTATTCACCGCTGGTGCCAGTGGATCAGTGAATACTACCCGAACGGCGTCTATCAGGGAGAGAATGAGAAAGTCAACGATTTCAACCAGTCCATCCCGCCATTTGTTATCGAACGAGTCATAAAACCGGCGCTAGCCGAAGACAAACTGGTGGTTATTTTGAGTGAGGAATGGCACACGGCTGAAGCTGTCTGCCGGCTCAGCGAGCAGCTCCGGGGTCTCGGTCTCAGAGACAGAGTGGTGACATTCTGGAACGCGAATAACACATTCGGGTTCGACCGAATAGACTGGCCACGGCTGGCGGCTAACACGACAATAACCACGGTAAGCCGCTATATGAAGCATATCATGGGCGAAATAGGAGTAAATCCGCTGGTAATTCCCAATGGAATACCTGAGTCATTACTTGGCAAGGTTGACGATGAAATGTCAGTTAAGCTCAGAGAGCAGCTGAAAACTGATTTTCTTCTGACCAAGGTCGCCCGTTTCGACACATCTAAGGGCTGGAACCAGGCTGTGGAGGCTACGGCCAGGCTCAACCGAAATGGCAAGAAGACAGTACTCTTAGCCAGAGGCGGTCTGGAGCCTTACGGCGAGGAAGTGATGTACAATGCCCGACATCTGGGCCTCAGAGTCAAGGACGTTGTAGCTGCCGACAATCACCAAAGTGACGCGTTGGAGGCTATCGGCAACAATAATGAGGCCGAGGTCCTGAACGTGAAGTTTCACTGTGTGCCCGAGTTTTTGAGCATCCTGTACAACGCCTCCGATGCTGTCCTGGCCAATAGTAGCCACGAACCCTTCGGTCTTGTCGGCTTAGAGACCATGGCCGCCGGCGGCGTCGCCTTTACCGGCGGCACCGGCGAGGACTACGCCATTCACCTGCACAACTCTATTGTACTGGAAACCTCGGACCCGAGGGAGATTGAGAATTATGTGACTTACCTGGACAACCATGCGGAGCAGGAGGAAAATATCCGCAAGTCAGGACGACAAACGGCCACACGATTTACCTGGAAGGAGGTTATCAAGAGTCTCATTGAAAAAACGGAGGCCCAGGCCTCCATTCAGGGGATTATACAGGCGCCTGTCAGGACTCATGTGTCCCAACCGGAAGTATGGGAGTTCCCACAAACAGCGCCAGTGGTCCAGAGGGTGCTGGCCGCAGTCGGCTAGAATAGCAGAGCTATGGCATTAACCATATTTAATAAAAGTGAGGAGGTAGCAGATTGTGGCAAGAATATTGAAATCAGATGCTGAGAAGCTCCTGGGCAATGTGCCCGATGATTATGTGTTCCGCTGCCGTGATGGCAATGTCTTCAGGAACATGAGAGAGCTCCATGACGGTCTGACAACCATGTCGGACGAGAGTTTCGCCTTCCACGCAGGTGAAGACAGGAACGACTTTAGTAGCTGGGTACGAGACATAATTAAAGATGAGAAGCTGGGCAGAGACCTCCTGAAATCGCCAAATCGCATTCAGGCAGCAAGGAGTGTGTCGGCAAGAATCAGCTTCCTTTCCAGCAAGTTGGGGTAGCGGTTTGCCTAAAGGAGGAAACACATGAGAATCAGGAAAGCGATAATAGCTGCCGCGGGCTGGGGCACCAGGTTCTTGCCGGTAACCAAGTCCCAGCCTAAGGAGATGCTGCCACTACTCAATAAACCGATCATCCAGTACAGCGTTGAAGAAGCGATCGCCTGCGGTGTGGAACTGATAGTCATCGTAACCTCTCTTGGCAAGAGAGCCATTGAGGACTACTTCGACCATCACTTTGAGCTGGAGCGCATGCTGGAGCAAAAGGGTGAGTTCAGATTGCTTGAGGAAGTGCGCCGCTCATCGAATACGGTGGATATCGGCTACATCCGCCAGAAGGAACAGATGGGACTGGGACATGCCGTGCTTACTGCAAGAAACATGATAGGCAGCGAGCCGTTCATCCTGATGCTTCCCGATGACATTTTCGAGAAAAGGGAACTGGTGCTGGGTGAGATGATGCGCATATTTGAGAACTATCAGGGCAGTGTAGTTGCTGTGAAGAATGTGCCTGAAGACGAAGTCAGTAGATACGGGATCATCGAGTGCCGACAGGTAGCGGACCGCCTCTATCAGGTAACAGACCTCGTGGAAAAGCCTAAAATTGGGGATGCTCCTTCCAGCCTGGCTATTATGGGGAGGTATATACTTGTTCCCGAAATCTTTGCCGCCATTCAACAAACGCTGCCGGGAAGGAACGGGGAGATTCAGCTGACGGATGCGCTAAGGGGGCTGCTCAGGCGGCACCCTGTGTACGCGCTTGAGTTCGAAGGTGAAAGGTGGGATGCAGGTACACTTCAGGGGTGGCTGGAAACGACAATAGCAGTAGCATTGAGGGAACCAGACATCGGCCCTAAGCTGAGAGACTATTTCTACAGGGTGATTCAGGACGAACCAAGAATGCTACAGCATCTACGCTAACTGTAGAGCTGCACGGCGCAAGAAAATGACACACGCACAACCAAGACCATCTTGTGCTCTCATTTAGGCCGGCCCAAAGGCAAAACGGTGTGCTTCCATAGCGGGCATCACCCATTAGCTGGCGGTAGCTGGCTTGCTGCTTGAGAAGGAAGTAAGTGCCTTGAGCGGTACTTTGGGGAACTCCGGGCGGCCTTTTGCCGTCATTTTCGTCGATGGTGCAGTAAAGGACATAATATGAGTATCCTTAGGTAGGGAGAGGAGTACAGAAAGATGAATGTAGTTCACGTCCCGGGCAAGAACGTTGGCCCTATTATGCTTTATGCCTTGAGCACCTGCGGGTGGTGTGTTAAGACGAAGAGATTGCTTGATGATCTAGGCGTGGGGTATGACTTTGAATATGTCGACCATCTTCAGGGTGAGAAGAAAGAACAAGCCATCCAGGAGATAAAAAACTGGAACCCCAGTTGCTCCTTTCCGACCCTGGTTATAGATAATGAGAAATGCATCGTTGGCTATAGGGAGAACGAGATCAGGGAGGCACTGGGGAAGTGAATGAGCAAGAGGTAACTACGACTGAGATTGATAAGCTGCATGAGAAACTGGGCAGGGAAGCCGAAGCCGCTGGCTATCATCTTAATCCAGACGCGGAGTTTACAGGGGGGCTGGTTAAGAGCCTGATCATAAACGAGCGGAGATATGGCCATCGGGCGTGTCCGTGCCGTCTGGCTTCGGGGAATAAACAGGATGATCTGGATATTATCTGCCCGTGTGATTATAGAGATCCTGATCTAAATGATTATGATGCTTGCTATTGCGCTCTATACGTATCCGAAGCAGCCTTGAATGGAGAGAGGGAGATTGGGAGTATTCCTGAGAGGAGGCCCCCACCGGCAAAAGGGGGGAAACGAAAGACCGAATCCCGAACCGGGACACCTCTCAAACTCTCCCTGCTCGTGTGGCGTTGCAGGGTGTGCGGCTACCTTTGCGCCAGGGAACAACCACCGGAGGTATGTCCGGTGTGCAAGGCCAGGAAAGACCGATTCGAGCGGTTCATATAAAGTCCTCTGCTTTGCCCGGCGTAATAAACTGGGCAATGAGATGCAATTATTCACCTTCGGCCGCCCTCTTTATTGACGACCCTTTAACAAGGATGATGCAACCGCTGGCAGATGAGGTCAGTTCGCACTGCGGTCTTCTAGTCGGAATGAAAGATGCTAGGGATGACCGGTTAGCCGCGGCTCGAGCAAGCGAATTTGGTAAACACAAATTGTCATAGTTTTGTAACTTTTTTGGGTTCGATTTTATGACTATTTGATAGGCAAGAGTCGAAAATAGATGTAAATAAAGGAGACCCCCGCCGACCCGCAAAGCTGACAGGGACCTCCCAGCGTTGGGATTAGCCAGACGCCATTTATATTTTACTACTGGCAAGCAAGGAAGTCGAGGAGCAAGGCATGAGAAAGGTGGTGAGATGCATGTGAACTGCCAAACCCGAATACGGAAGACAAAGGAAAAAATACGGAGGAATATTAAAATGAAGGGAAGATTCTTAAATTTCAGCGCCAGATTATTGGGCGTGTTGATTATATTGCTACTGGTGCTTCCGGCATGCACATCGCCAGCGCCGACACCCTCCCCAACACCGACACCCTCCCCAACAC
The DNA here is from genome assembly GCA_964575695.1 of uncultured Dehalococcoidales bacterium. Classification (GTDB taxonomy): domain Bacteria; phylum Chloroflexota; class Dehalococcoidia; order Dehalococcoidales; family W111; genus CAZNSC01. The sequence goes on along the minus strand of CAZNSC010000009.1, from coordinate 12,485 downwards.
CGACACCCACTCCAACACCGACGCCTACCGCAGCCATTCCGCCCGAGGTGGCACAGTATGCCGCGGACTGGCCGCTTCCTCATAAGGACTATGCCAACAGCCGCGCCACCACTGATTCCAGCATAAATTCCAGTAATATCGATACCCTCGGGATCGAGTGGGCGTTTCATATTCCACAGGGCCAGAGTACTTTCGGTAAAGCTTCCAGCGTGCCTATAATCCTCGGTGACACGGTCTTCTTCCAGGACCTGGGCAATAATATATACTCACTGAACCTGCAGGACGGCTCCGTTAAATGGACCCAGATAGACAACATACAGAATCTGGGGCCCAACGGTCCTGCGGTGGGGTGGGGTAAAGTCTTTGCCAGCTCCGGCCCATATACCATGGCTGCCTGGGATATGGACTCGGGCGACAAGTTGTGGGAGACTGACCTTTCCAGCCTGGAGACGGGCTCTGTAGGCATTGATATGCAGCCGACGGTATATGACGGCATGGTCTACATAGCGACGGTTCCGGGTGCGAGCCTTCCCAGCTTTTATGCAAGCGGCGGCATCGGTGTCGCCTATGCTCTGGGGGAGGACGATGGTGCCAAGAAATGGGAGTTTGCCACGGTTGACACCCCTGACCTGTGGGGACACAAGGACATCAACAGCGGTGGGGGGTGCTGGTATCCCCCGGCAGTTGACACGGAGACCGGGAGGACCTACTGGGGCGTGGCCAATCCGGGGCCTTTCCCGGGAATCAGCCACGAGCAGGAGCCGGCCATCCAGGGTGACTGGCCAAACGGAACCAGCCGCCCGGGCCCGAATCTGTATACAAACTCCATGATCCAGCTGGACCACGCCACCGGAAATCTGGACTGGTTCACACAGGTATGGCCGCATGACATCAAGGACTACGACCTGCAGATTTCTCCAATTCTTGCCAGTGCTAACATCCACGGAAAGCAGCAGGACATCGTTCTCGGCGCCGGTAAAATGGGACATGTATATGCCTTTAACCGCGAGACCGGGGCGCTGCTGTGGGACGTACCGGTAGGCGAGCACAACGAGAACAGCTATATCGAAGAATTCCCCACTGATGGCAGTTCTCTCTATGCTATACCGGGTCCTCTCGGTGGGGTGGAGACACCGATGGCATACGCCGATGGTATGCTTTACGTACCTGTGGTGAATCTGGGTGCCGATGGTACCGGCACCACATTTAACCTTAGGCCCTTCACCCAGGGTACCGGAGAGTTGGTGGCCATTGATGTTAGCCTCGGGAAAGTTGCCTGGGTAAAGCATTTTGACTCGATTAACGTTGGCGGGGCTACCGTAGTTAACGACCTGATATTTACGGCTACCTTTGACGGTATGCTCTACGCCTTCAAACGGGATACCGGAGAGCAGGTCTGGAGCTATAAGGCACCGGCCGGAGTGAACGCGTGGCCGGCAGTCAGCGGCGATACCATAGTCTGGCCAATTGCCGGTCCCGGTGGTCCTGCCTCCGTAGTCGCTTTCCGCCTGGGAGCCACCGCTCCACAGGTGCAAGTAGTAACACCCATTGATGGGTCGGCCATCGCGGCCGGAGACGTAACGGTACAGGTCGAGGCTCTGAACTTAAACCTGGTGGACAAGCTGGGACAGGCAGCGGTTCCAGGGGAAGGACACCTCCACTACTTTCTCGATGTGGAGGCCCCCACTGCGGCAGGAAAGCCGGCCATTCCTCCCCAGGGCAGTGTCTGGGCGGCAACTTCTGATACCAGCTATACCTTCAAGGCGGTACCTCCCGGTGAGCACACCATCTCGGTGGAGCTGGTAAATAACGACCACACTCCGCTTAACCCGCCAGTGGTGCACAAAATCAGCTTCACTACGGATACAAATCCAAGGATACGTATCGTGACCCCGGCAAACGGGGCTGTTTTGAAGAGCGGTGACATAACCATAGCTGTGGAGGTCACCAACTTCAACCTGGTGGACAAGCTGGGGCAGCCAGCAGTTCCCGGGGAGGGACATATCCACTATTACCTGAATGTTGAGGCACCGACCGCTCCCGGTCAGCCAGCGGTAACTGCTTCCGGAACATATGCGGCGACCACTGCCACTTCCTACACCTGGAAGGACGTGAAACCGACCAATCCGATAACCTTCTCGGTGGAGCTGGTAAATAACGATCACACCCCGCTAAGCCCGCCGGTCGTAGCCAAGGTTCAGGGTATAGTTGCATTCTACATCGGGGGTTTGGGAAGCCAGTAGTAATCAATCATAACCGGCTCTAATTGTCGGGGTGCCAGGAAAACCAGTAAGGCGTTGGCACCCCGACAAACCGGAATCAGTATCCAATGTCATTAATAAGGGGGGATAGAATGAAAAGGAATCTACTTGGTTTGACCGTACTGCTTTTAGCCATTATTACCATTGTGGGTCTGGTGGCATGCACATCAGCACCGGCGCCGACACCCTCGCCAACACCATCACCAACGCCTACGCCCACACCGACTCCCACACCTACACCTACCCCGACGCCATCGCCCACACCGACTCCCACACCCAGTCCTACTCCCTCACCCTCGGGCAACAGTGTTACTATCGACCTGGTGGCCAAGAATATCGCTTTTGACAAGAGCACTATAACCGTTCCGGCCGGGGCTGAGGTTACCGTCAATTTTGACAACCAGGATAGCGGCATACCGCATAACTTCGCCGTATATACGAACTCCAGTGCGACAACGTCGATCTTCGTCGGGCAGATAATCACCGGGCCCAAGACCATTACCTACACGTTCACGGCGCCAACCGCACCGGGGAACTACTTCTTCCGCTGTGACGTGCATCCGACCATCATGACGGGGACATTTATAGTTCAATAAAAGGAGTCACATAAGATCAGACTGAAGGTAAGCTGTTGATCATCAATGGCGGAAGGGAACCGGACGGCGTCTGGAAGACTGGCATCACATGCTCATCATGGGTCTGGTGATGTCGATAGCATCGGGTGGCTTTGGCCTACCTGTTTCTGCGTGTAGATTTCATGCCGGACCCGGCCGGCATGAAAGGAGTATTGATTGATGAATTTAAATCACCCGGGCCGGTGAATACCCGTAGGGTAAAAGTGGAGGATGGCAAAGTCCTTGGTGGAGGCCGACAAAGGTGCCCACAGCGGCTTAGAGCAACCTATGTGGACGACACCAAAACGCCGATTTGGCCAGACCGGAGGTTGATATGACCCAACAAATAAGCATCCTTGGTTTTGCCGGGAGTCTACGCCAGGGCTCCTATAACCGGGCGCTCCTGCGGGCGGCCGTTGAGCTCGTGCCAGATGGTGCGAACCTCGAAACGTTCGAGCTCGATGGTATCCCCCCCTTTAATCAGGACCTGGAATCTTCGCCGCCGGAAAGGGTAGCGGAATTTAAGCGAAAGATAAGGGCGGTTGACGCACTATTAATCGTGACGCCGGAATACAACTATTCGATACCGGGTGTTCTGAAGAATGCCATCGACTGGGCCTCAAGGCCCTATGGAGACAACGCCTTTGAAGGCAAGCCTGTGGCCATGATGAGCGCATCGACAGGTATGCTGGGAGGAGCCCGGGCCCAGTATCACCTCCGCCAGTCATTTATCTTTCTCAATATGTACCCGGTAAATAAGCCGGAGGTGTTTGTTACTTTTGCCCCTCAGAAATTCGATGATAAAGGGAGATTACTCGACGAGAAGACTAAAGAATTTATGAGAGAACTGCTTGATGCTCTGATTGCTTGGGCAAGAAGGCTGAAGGCAACATGAACCTGAATATCTCCGGCTGTAACGGGGTGAATATTAACCGGTAAAGGAGTACGAATAAATGAAAGCTTTTGTGATGAGGTCTATTGGCGGGGTGGGTTTCATGGAAAAGCGCGCGCCGGCTGAGCCGGGGCCGAATGATGCCATCATTAAGACTACCCGGGCTCTGGTCTGCACCTCTGATGCTCACACTGTGGCAGGCGCAATCGGTGACCGAAAAGACCTGACACTGGGACATGAGGCCGTTGGCATCGTCTACAAACTCGGCAGTGAGGTAACGGGAGTGAAAGTGGGCGACCGTGTCGCGGTAAATGCGATAACTCCTGACTACAAGTGTGAGAACTGTCTGCGATGTTACACGTCACAGTGCACCCAGGCGCTTGGCGGCTGGAAGTTCGCCAATGTCAAGGATGGCAGCTTCGCGGAATACTTTCATGTAAACGATGCTGAGGCAAACCTGGCGCCAATCCCGGATTCCATACCTGACGAGGCGGCCGTTTACGCCACCGACATGATGTCCACCGGCTTCATGGCCGCCGAACACGCGAACATGCCTATCGGTGGGAGTGTGGCCATCTTTGCCCAGGGGCCGGTGGGGCTCATGGCTACCGTCGGGTCGAAGTTGCTCGGTGCCGGACTGATTATTGCTGTTGAAACTGTCCCGAAACGGCAGGAGCTGGCCAGGCATTTCGGCGCTGATGTCGTAGTTGATTTTAAAAAAGTGGACCCGGTGGACGAAATACTGCGATTGACGGAAGGCCAGGGTGTCGATTCGGCCATAGAGGCTCTCGGCGCACAGAAGTCATTTGAAGACTGCATCAAGGTAACGCGTCCTGGAGGGACTATCTCTAATGTCGGTTATCACGGTGAGGGGGACTATGTGATGATACCACGCATCGAGTGGGGCGTGGGTATGAGTGACAAGACTATCAGGACGGGCCTTTGCCCCGGAGGCAAAGAGCGCATGAAGCGGCTGTTCCGGTTGATTCAAAATGGTCGTGTTGACCCCACGCCGTTGACGACGCATACGTTTAAATTTGATGAGATGGAAAGGGCCTTTCGCCTTATGCAGACTAAAGAAGATGGAATAATAAAGCCGCTCATTGTCTTCCCATAGTGCCTCGGCCCCGACCCGCCGTCTCGGGTTGGGGTGCTTCAGTGCAGCACCGGGGCGGCTGTATGGTTATCAGCGTAAATTAAACAGGAGGTGGAGACCTGTGATAGCCAAAAAGCAAACTTCTGTAGCCCCAGATTTCAGCATGAAGGATAGCGACGGCCGGGTAGTACGGCTCTCTGACTACAGAGGCAAAAAGAATGTTGTCTTGGTGCTCAATCGAGGTTTTGCCTGACCCTACTGCCGCAAACACATGGCGCAGTTGCGCCAGGATTATCAGAAGTTTGCCAACCGAAACACCGAGGTCATCGCCATTGGCCCCGAAGACGCCAGATCGTTTGCCGATTGGTGGCACAGTGAGCACATGCCGTTTCCAGGTATCCCTGACCCTGAGCACGTTATTGCTAAAACATATGGCCAGCAAGTTAAACTTCTGAAATTAGGACGCATGCCGGCCCTGGTTGTGGTAGATATGGATGGCAAGATACGGTACCGTCACTATGGGGAGTCCATGAGTGACATTCCCCGGGATGAGGAGATTCTCTCGCTGCTGGATGAACTGAACAGAGGAAAGGGATGGCAACAGGCAATAGACGTAGCAGAGAATCCTTGATAGCCTGCGCACTGAGATAAGTCTGTCTCGAGCTGCTGCATGGTCGAGACGCCGGGCATATTCTGGTCGCGTATCGGGAAGTCAACCGTACATCCAACCTCACGGGGGACAAGGGACATCGCTCGTCTTTCTCTGGTTCTCCAGTTTCACAGTCCTCTATTGCCTGCTGTCTGTTGGGCAGTAGCTGAAGGAACAAGCGCTGCCTGGGCAGGCTAAGTCTTGACAGTCGGCCTATGCCGGTTGATAATGAGGCAGCTGCCTCATCTTGGCAAACTCGACCGGGAATGTGGCGATGCAGAAGAGAGCAGGATTGAGGAATTGCTGATTACTTGAATCTTATGCCGGAGAGTTAGGACGGGCCATCTACCAAATTAAGGCGGCCATGGAGAATACTGGTGGAATCTGTTTTGCAATGGGGTATTGACCTAATCATTGCTATTCAACAAGTTCGCGGCCCAGTTTTAGATAGCATTTTCCGAGCGATCACTTTTCTGGGAGAAGCCGATTTCTACCTACTTCTCTTACCCCTGATCTTCTGGTGTGTGGACTCGGGACTGGGCGCTCGTCTTGCCATGCTAGTTCTGTTCTCGACCTACCTCAATGTTGATCTGAAGGACCTGTTCCGGCAACCGCGCCCCTTCGATATTAACCCGAACGTGCAGCTTTCCGATGTCGAGGGATATGGGCTGCCCAGCGGCCATGCCCAAACTTCAACTGTCTTTTGGGCGGCTATCGCCCTTCGGGTACATAAGACGTGGTTCACGGTAGTGGCAATTGGGCTTATTTTAATGATTGGCTTCTCGCGAATTTATCTGGGTGTGCATTTCCCCACAGATGTGCTGGCTGGCTGGTTAATCGGTGGTGCTTTGTTGGCTCTCTACCTCGTTCTTGAACCCAGAATCAGTCGGAGACTGGCACAACTGAGCCTACGTTTTCAAGTCCTACTGGCACTTGCTGTACCCTCAGTCTTACTGCTAATCCATCCTGTAGATCAAATCGCCTATTTAATGGGAATACTGGCCGGCATAATCTTGGGATTGGCATTGGCACATCGATATATCTCGTGGGGAGTCCATGGACCGTGGTGGCATCGAGCTTTTCGTTTTCTCATCGGGGGTGCGGTTTTATTTGCCCTCAACCTGGGCCTCAGGGTAGTTTTCCCAGGTGAGGATGGAACGGCGTTTTACCTGGCTCTCCGCTTCATAGGCTCCGGCATCATCGGCATATGGGTGACTTTAGGTGCTCCCTGGCTCTACAGAATACTGCGGCTAGCACCGAAAGCTGAAAGAGATCAGGAAAATGAAGGCTGAAACTACCGCTCCTGGTTCGGACGGAGTGTGAGCGAGTTTTCGACAAGTGGCTTGTCGCTCTCAGGAAAGGAACAAAAGGTGAAGGATTCGATAACAGTTCTTGCACTATCCTTGATCTTGATTGCATACAATGTGATTCTCAGCCTCCTGCCCAACAGGGTACAAACGATTGTTTACGTTCCACTGAACCTTGTTGCGACCGGATTTCTCTTATTTTGGGCACAGAGGGGGGCTGGGCTGTCGCTTGAGGAGCTTGGATTTGGTGGCAAGACGATGTTAACGAGTGCGCTGTGGGGAGCGCTAGTCGGTCTTGTGGTGGGCGGGCTTGCTTTTGCGGTTATGATTCTCTTTGAGCCACAGTTTTTGCTAAGAGTACCTGCCGAGTTTCACAGTTCTGGTGTTTTGGATTTGCTCTATCGTGTCGGAGTTCGCATCCCGCTGGGCACAGTAGTGCTTGAAGAGATTGCCTTCCGTGGAGTTCTTTTCCAGCTTTTTTTGCGAGTATCACGGACTAATCAAGCTGTCGCCCTACAGAGTTTGGTGTTTGCCTTGTGGCACGTTGGCTTACTGTTGCGAGGTCTTAGTGTCTCCACGCCAACTGTGTCTTCCATGTTACTGACCTTCCTTGGTGTCACCACAGGTACATTCCTGGGCGGTGCACTCCTGGGATTATTGCGTACCCAGACGTCTAGTCTTGTAGGGTCGATGGTTACTCACTGGGTGATTAATGCTCTCGTAACTGTCGCGCTTTCACGCCGACCGTGACCCTCTGTGTGTTCGACATCAGGGGGAAAATGGGACGATTTCCCCGGATGAAAGGGTAGAGGGGCAGTCTCACGTAGCTGCAACTCCTTGGGAACGACTGCCCTGAACTGATTAACGGTTCCCCGGCGACAGGCATGCCTGCTTTCCTCTAATCTCTGAGAGGCGAATTCGCGGAATCCCGAGTTAACAGAAGCAAGGGAATATCCCGGGCGTCTGAGCAGTCCTGGATAGCCGTCTAACATTCTGGAATTCCCAACGCAGGAAAATGTCATAATTCTGTAACTATTTTTGTCCCGGTTTTATGATTATTTAATAGTCGAACTGATAAGATGCAGCCGTCGAGTGAAAAACAGAGGAACGGGTCAGGAGGTTGATAGTGCGAGCCAAGAAGAAAGATATACCGGTGGCATTCCAGGACAACAAATCGTACAGCCGCGATGTTGAGTGGGGGGATATGAATGTCGCCTGGGAAGGCTGGGCTGCCGGCATGGACGCTACCCCGTTGTTCAAAGGGCTCCCCGACGACCGGTGTCAGTGCCCACACTGGGGGTACCTGATTAAGGGGAGAATGCGGGTCAAATACCGCGACCATGATGAAATAGTCAACGCAGGCGAGGTCTACTTCTTGCCACCCGGGCACATCCCCATCGTAGAGGAGGATAGTGAACTTGTGGAGTTCAGCCCGAAGGGTGAATATCAGAAGACCATGGAGGTTGTGAACCGTAACATGAGTGCCTTGAAAAAGGCCGGCTGAAGCATCTGACGCGGAGGAAGGTCAAGCAGGTTAACGCTTTTCCCGCTTGGGAGTAAACGATCAAGACTAGCGAGGTCACAGGCAATGTTCACATAATGCCTCGACATCAGAGTAAGATTATGCCACGAGGGGGAAAACCTTCTCAGAAGGGCGAAATGTGATTATCAGATTCGTCAAGTTCAAAAGTGCCTTGTCTGATTCGGAAGTGCTGAAGCTCTACGAGCAGCGTGCATCACAGTACCGCAAGCTGCCGGGGCTGCTTCAGAAGTATTACATCAAGGATAAGCAGACCGGCGAGCACGGTGCGGTTTATCTCTGGGACTCGATGAGGTCGATGCAGGAATTTGAGCAGTCTGAGCTATCTCGCAGTATTCCGGAGGCATACAAGATTGTTGGTCAACCAAGGATCGAGATACTCGATCTGGTCTACACTCTCCGGCCTGAGAAGCAGGAGTAGCTTTAGCCGTTGTCATAAGATGCACTGCTGGTTTGCATTATAAGCCTTACCTGTCCTTATAATGAAAAGGAGGCAATATTGATGAAGTACACGTCTTTTTGGAAACAATCGCTGGCTGTATTCGTGGTTTTTGCGCTTCTCACAATTCCGGGGTGTAGTTCGGCAACTCCGACGCCTACGCCTGCACCAACTCCCAATCCCACACCTGCACCAACTCCTACTCCTACGCCGACCCCGACGCCAACTCCTGTTCCTGAGCAGAGCGCATCATATGACTTTATTGCGGCGGTTCAAAAGGTAATGCCATCGGTGATGGAAATTGAGGTTACATACGGACCGCAGGGTGCTCCCGGGAATCCGCGTGCTCAGGGAGCTGCCGGTACGGGCTGGGTCATAAGGGGAGACGGACTTATCGTGACCAATAACCACGTTGTGGATAGCGCCCAGACCATAACGGTCATACTTCCAGATGGAACAAAGCAGACGGCGATTGCTGTCCAGGCTAATCCGGCGAAAGACCTGGCGGTGGTCAAGATAGCGGCTCAGAAACTGCCGGCTGTTGTCATCGGTGATTCCTCGCAACTTAAGCTCGGGCAGCCGGTTGTCGCCATAGGCAATGCTTTGAATCTGGGTATCCGGGTTACAATGGGTGTGGTTAGCCAGCTCAATGTTCCGGCAAGCTACGATGGCATATCGCTTACCGGTCTGATTGAAACGGACGCCGCCATCAATCCGGGCAATAGTGGCGGTGTACTCATTAATATACTGGGTGGAGTGGTAGGTATTCCCAGCGTCGGTTTAGAGGACCCGAACCTGGACGTGGAGAATTTTGGTTACGCCATCAGCATCAACGAGGCCATGCCAGTAATTAATAGTCTTATGGCCAGTATTCCTTGAAAGAAGGGGATGGTGCCGGTGGAGAATAGGGCATTCTAAAAGACCCGGAAGCGTCGAGCAGCGTTCACGGGTCTGCTCTTGATGTCATGTTAAAGCTGCGGGGAGTATGTTGTATGGCTTCCGGAAAGGAGCACACAGGTGTTAAGAGGTAGCATGCCAATAGGAAAGTTATTCGGGATATCTATAAGGCTCCATTATTCCTGGTTCTTCATCTTTGCCCTGGTAACTTGGGCACTGGCCGCCAATTACTTCCCGGCCACTTATCCGAACTGGAGCCTTTCAATGAAAATCGGCGCCGGCTTGCTAACGAGCCTCTTGTTCTTTGGCTCGGTGTTGCTTCACGAGCTTATGCACAGCCTTGTCGCTTTAAGGGAGGGAATCCAGATCCAGTCCATAACATTATTCATCCTCGGTGGTGTCTCGCAGCTCACCGGGGAACCCAAGACAGCTAAGGACGAGTTTAGTATGGCGGGTGCCGGCCCACTGAGCAGCCTGGTACTGGGAGGCATCTTCCTTTGGATATATTTCGCACTACGCGGCACAACCACAGAAACGGCACAGTTCGGAGCTGCTATCGCCTACTACCTCGGATTCATCAACATCCTGCTTGGTGTGTTCAATCTAATACCCGGCTTTCCCCTGGACGGAGGACGCGTATTGAGATCATTGCTGTGGTGGCGGGGCAAAAACCTCCGGAGTGCCACCAGAGTCTCCTCAAACATTGGCCGTGGGGTAGGTTTTCTTTTCATCTTTGGCGGTATATGGCTAATTTTTTCGGGCAACTTCTTCAATGGGATCTGGCTGGCCCTCATCGGCTGGTTCCTGGAAAGTGCCGCTGTTGGCAGCTACCGGCAGATGCTGCTTCAGGACATGTTGAAGGGCCATGTGGCCAGTGACGTAATGTCGCAGGACTGTATGGTAGTGCCTCCCGATATTACCATTGAGCGGCTGGTAAACGAGAATATACTGACTTCTGGCCGCCGCTGTTTCCCGGTAATATCCAACGACCGGGCCGAGGGCCTGATTACAATGCACAATATTCGGGCGGTGCCACGTGGCCTGTGGGGTACAAAGCTGGTGCGTGAAGCCATGACGTTACTTGATGACTTGAAGTCCGTAGGGCCTAATGAAGATTTGAATACAGTGATGCAGATTCTAACCCAGAACGACATCAACCAAGTGCCGGTCATATATGAAGGGAAAGTCGTCGGCATGATCGGTCGTGACAATATAATCAACTTTGTCAATACCCGCGCCGAACTCCAGAGATAGCGGCATCTAGAGTATTCAATCGCAGTGGAAGATAAAAAGGGCGAAGACAAATGTGTTCTATAAAGGAGTACTGCCATGAACAAAATACTCTACCTATTGGCATGCATGCTTCTCATTCTTGCCGGCTGCAGCAGCGCTGAAAAGATAGAGCCGGATTACCCCTTCGAGGTGCAGTATATGCTGGGGCAGGGGTATGTTATTGGGTTCAGTGGTAACGCTGCCGGACACATACCCGGAGAGTCATCTGAATTCGTGGTTACCCTCATAAATAGTGGCACCGAACCCTGGAATGACCACTATTTCATCCAGCTCGTAGACGAAATGGCTGTCGTCAAGACGCTGTATGAAGCTCCGATCACAGTAGATCCCGCGTCCAAGGAAGTTTTCCCTGTTGATATCACCTTTCCGAGTGACCTTGAACGGAAAGCTTATGGCCTGGCGGTTTTTATTCCTGGCCGAGTGGCCGCTGTAACCAGTATCTATGTGGGCGTGACCTATAACCCCATTCCAGCCGCTACAAAGTGGGCTGAACCGGAAGTGCCGCAGGGAGGGTGACCACAATTTTGATATTGGGTTCCTGGCATTGGGCACAGTGTTAACGCTACCTCTGAAGGCTTGCTGGTGCTATACTATTGAAATTCTATCCTGTAAACGTTAAAATCAGGGTGTCAGTTGACCTGGTGTCTTGACACCTTGGTTCTTTCAAAATTCCCCGAGATGGGTAGGCTTTCTGAAGCTAGAGGCTGTGCAGGTCTCGAACCTGCGGCACCCTGATCAAAAATCAGGCTGACATTTTCACAGGGTTTGAACCGTTTTTAAAGCCGGGATCGGCCCGAAAATTATTGAGTTTTTAGACAATCAGTTTGACAACCCTTCTATAAATACCGGAGGCCCTGAGAATTCTCACAGCGGGGCTTTTTGGCGGCTTGACAGGGCAGTCGGTAGATGATAAAATTAATATGGCGTTAAAATAACGCAATACCAAATATGAGACATACCGATGTTTCGTCCTAGAGCCGCCATGCTTACCCTCTATGGTGATTACGTGTTGCATAGGGGTGGTGAGATTGGAATTGGCAGTCTGGTCAGACTGCTCAGCAATTTTGGTCTGTCGGAACAGGCTATCAGGTCAGCGGTTTCAAGGATGTGCCGTTCTGGTCTCCTGAAAGCAAGGCGTACCAACCGTAAAAGTTACTACTCGCTGACCGCCGAGGGGCATAGCTTGCTGACCGAGGGAGCTCGGCGCATTTTCCAGCGCAAGAAATCTCAGTGGGACGGCAAGTGGAATATTGTTACCTACTCCATACCGGAACGCATGCGGCAGGCAAGGGACAGGTTGCGCCTTGAGTTGGGTTGGATGGGCTACGGGGCTCTAGGCGAGGCCACCTGGATCTCACCCTATGACCTGACGAGAGAGGTGAAGAACCTGTTGCGGACGCTCAATATTGAGGAATATGTTCATATCTTCAGCGCCCAACATCAGAGCAGTACTGACCCGAGGGAGATCGTCTCTCACTGCTGGGACCTGGGCAAGAT
>CAZNSC010000008.1:0-44453 GCA_964575695.1 uncultured Dehalococcoidales bacterium | reverse complement strand
GTCCAGTAGAAGGCAGGAATCAGGCAGGATGATGCGTTCGGTGGAGGAGTGAGAGATGTCACGCTCATGCCACAGAGCAATATTTTCCATCGAGGTTAGAGCGTAGCCTCGGACCAGTCGGGCTAAGCCAGAGATTCGCTCACAAAGCTCTGGATTCCGTTTGTGGGGCATGGCTGATGAGCCCGTCTGACCGGCGCTGAACGGTTCTTCAACCTCTCGCGTCTCGGTTTTTTGCAGTGCTCTAATTTCGGTGGCAAATTTCTCCAGTGAACTGGAGACTATCGCCAAAGTAGTGATGAACTGGGCATGACGGTCACGTTGTAGAATCTGGTTGGATACCGGAGCTGGGGCAAGCCCCAGCTTGGCACAGGCCTTTGCCTCGACTTCAGGGGGCACGGTAGCATAAGTGCCGACGGCTCCAGAAATTTTGCCCACCTCAATTGCCCTTTTGGCTTCAGTAAGCCGCTGTTGATTGCGCCTCATCTCATCAGTCCACAGCGCTAGCTTCAACCCGAAGGAAATCGGTTCGGCATGAACGCCGTGGGTGCGCCCTATCATTGCCGTATACTTGTGTTCGATTGCCTTTTGTGCCAGTACTGAGATGAGTCCCTTTATATCCTGATTTAGTAGCTCGGCGGCTTCAACCATCTGGAGGCTGAGCGCAGTATCTATCACGTCAGATGAGGTAAGACCAAGGTGAATGAACCGCGATTCATCACCCAGACTCTCTGATATGGAGCCGAGAAAGGCCGTCATATCGTGGTGAGTCTCTTGGAGAATCTCCTCCATGCGTTTGAGGTTGCATCGGGCAAGCTTTATCTTGGGTACGGCTTTCCGAGGGATAACACCCCGTTCCGCCCAGGCATCGCAGACGGCAATCTCTACGTCAAGCCACTTATTGTATTTGCTCTCATCTGACCATATCCGTTTCATCTCGGGGCGGGAATAACGCTCAATCATTTGGTCTCTCCTTGCCACTCGCTTCGGTACTTCTCATAAGCATCCTGAATCTTATCATACTTTAAGCCCAGGATTTCTGCCGCCAGATAGGCGGCATTCTTGGCTCCGGCCATCCCCACACCTACTGTAGCTACCGGTATTCCAGCCGGCATCTGGGCTATAGATAGTAGGGCATCGATACCCTTTAGTTCACTGGTGGCGAGTGGCACACCGATGACAGGCAGGCCAGTCCAGCTTGCCAGAACCCCGGGCAGGTGCGCAGCCCCACCCGCTCCGGCAATGATTACCTCGATCCCCCGACTTCGGGCATCCAGGGCAAATTGCCGTGCCTTCTCAGGATTACGGTGCGCCGAGATTACACCGACCTCGTAGCTGATGCCAAGGCTGTCTAGCACCTCCAGTGTTGCCTGCATCACCTGAGCATCAGATTTGGAGCCCATAACTACGGCTACCAATGACATCTTATCGACCTCACCCCCTGTATCCCCCTCTCCTTCAAAGGAGAGGGGGAAGGAAGTTTTTGAAGGGGTTTCACCCCTTCAAGCATCTTTATTGACCTTCTACAGCAAGAGCAATATCTTTACGGTAGTGACAACCCTCAAAGTGAATTCGCGGGATATTGGCATAAACCCTTTCCCTCGCCTCAGCGATCGTCTTACCCATCGCGGCTACTGTAAGCACCCGCCCCCCACTGGTCAGTATTTGTCCTGATTCTACCTTGGTTCCGGCATGAAATACAAGGACTTCTTTATCTAAATCGTCGAGTCCGGTAATGGGGAAGCCTGTCTTATAACTACCGGGGTAGCCGGCTGATGCCATGACGACACCAACACAGGCATCTTCGCTCCACTCCACATTTATCTGGTCAAGGTTGTTGTCAACCACTGCCATCATGATATCTACAAGGTCGGTCTTGAGCCGAGGTAGGGTGACCTGAGCTTCCGGGTCGCCAAACCGGGCATTAAACTCCAGCACCTTAGGGCCGTCGCCGGTAACCATTAAGCCACCGTACAGGACTCCTTTATACGGCCTCCTCTCCTCGTGCATTGCGGTCACCGCCGGCTCCATGATAGTTTTGGTTACTGCCTTCGCCAGTGCCGGACTGTAGAAGTATGGCGGGCTATAGCTACCCATACCGCCAGTATTAGGGCCCTGGTTGTCATCAAAGACCGGTTTATAATCACAGGCCGGCACCATCGCGACTACGGTATGGGCATCGGTAAAAGCAAAGGCGCTCATCTCTGTGCCCGATAGATGCTCCTCGACAACCACCCTGTCACCGGCAGCCCCGAAGGTTTTAGACTCCATGATGCTGGCAAGGGATTCCAGGGCCTGTTCGGTTGTATAGGCGACAGTTACCCCTTTACCTGCCGCCAGCCCGTCAGCCTTGATGACCACAGGCAGCGGCTGCTTCAGGATGTATTCTTTTGCGTGGCGATATTCCGCAAAGCTGGTGCTTCGGGCACAGGGGATATTATACTTCAGCATTAGCTTTTTGGCGAATACCTTGCTTGACTCTATCTCGGTGGCTTTCTTGGTGGCACCAAAAATAGCCATACCTCTGACCAGGAACTGGTCAACAATGCCGTTGGCTAACGGTGCCTCCGGCCCGATGACGGTAAGGTCAATTCTCTTCTCCCGGGCTATCCTGACCAGCGACTCGATATTTGTCGGGCTAATATCCAGGTTATGGGCGATTTGAGCGGTGCCGGCATTACCCGGAGCCACATAAACTTCCTTGACTTTGGGGCTCTGGGCTAGCTTCCAGACCAGGGTATGCTCTCTGGCCCCACCACCAACAACCAGTATTTTTATCTACCTCACCCCCTTAGATTTTATTGAACCCTATCCCCTTTATCCCCTTCCCCTTGTCAAGGGGAAGGGGAACTTATTTTCAGAGGCGCTCCGCCCCTCTTTAACACTCCCGTCAGTATAACCTCCTTCAAAGGAGAGGGGGAAGGATTGGTTTTGAAGGGAGCGAAGCCCCTTCAAACTGCTACCCCTCACTCCCACTCAATAGTTGAGGGGGGTTTGGAGGTTATATCATAGACGACCCGGTTGACGCCGGGGACTTCATTGACGATGCGGTTGGAAATCCGGGCCAGAACATCGTAGGGGAGACGCGACCAGTCGGCGGTCATGGCATCATCGCTGTTGACGGCACGGACTGCAATAAGATAGCCATAGGTCCTGTAGTCACCCATCACCCCAACGCTTTTGACATCGGTGAGGACGGCAAAGCTCTGCCATACCTGGCGGTATAGCTTTGCCTTCTTAATCTCGTTCATCACAACCCAGTCAGCGGCTCGCAATATTTCCAGCTTTTCCTTGTTTACCTCACCGATAATACGGATCGCCAGACCTGGCCCGGGGAAGGGCTGGCGCCATACCATCTCTTCAGGAAGACCCAGTTTCAGTCCAACCTGACGCACCTCATCCTTGAAGAGGTAGCGCAGTGGCTCAAGGAGTTGCAGTGTCATCTTGGCAGGCAAGCCGCCGACGTTATGATGTGTCTTTATCTTGGCTGAGGCAGTGCTTACCGAGGAAGTGCTCTCAATGACATCAGGATAAAGGGTTCCCTGGGCCAGAAAATCGACCTTGCCAATTTTAGTGGCTTCCTCCTCAAATACCTTGATAAATTCCTCACCGATGACCTTCCGCTTCCGCTCCGGGTCAGTAACCCCTTTCAAGCCGTCGAGGAAGCGTTCACTGGCGTCAACATAGATGATATTCATACCCAGGTTGAGGCGGAAGGTATTAAAGGTTCTTTCTACTTCTTCACGGCGCAGCAGACCATTGTTCACAAAGATACAGGTTAGCTGGTTGCCGATGGCACGGTGGATGATAGTGGCCACTACCGACGAATCAACCCCACCGGAGAGGGCACTAACGACCCTGCCGTCACCTACCTGCTCCTTAATCCGGGACATGCTCTCATTGATAAAGTTACCCATTGTCCAGTTACCCTTGCAGCCGCATACCCGGTAGGCAAAGTTTCTAAGGATGGTCTTTCCCTCAGGGGTGTGGGCGACCTCGGGGTGGAACTGGAGTCCGAATATCCCGTCATCATTGCCCATTACGGCGATCGGTGAGTTTTCGGTGTAGGCCAGGGTTCTGAAACCGGGAGGCACTTCCTCGATTCTATCTCCATGACTCATCCATACCGTGGATGGGGAAGCTAAGTCAGCGAACAGTGGTGAATCTACATCACCCAGGTGAAGGATGGCGTGACCATATTCCTGCTTTGCTCCTGCGATAACCTGACCGCCCAGCTGTTTGGCGAGAACCTGCATCCCATAGCATATGCCCAGTATTGGCAAATGGCGCTCATAGATATAGGTGGGAGCTAGAGGTGCCTCAGAATCATAGACACTGGCTGGCCCTCCAGAGAGGACAAATCCCTTAGGGTTTAGCTGGGCAATCTTCTCCCAGGGGGTATCATGGGGCACCAATTCACAATATACTTGGCACTCGCGTATCCGCCGGGCAATCAGCATGCTATATTGTGAACCAAAGTCAAAGACGATTATCGCCTCGCGCTCAGCCGGGGACACAGCTTCCTCTGGTGTAACCGGCTGCTCGCCACCTATCTCCTTGGCAATCTCCAGATAGGTGGAGACTTCAATATCACCGCTGGTGGCGACTCGATGAGTGTCTGGTGAAGTATTATCCATTTAACCCGTCAACCAAGTTACGGATACTTCATTATACATGACACCAATTACCAAGACAATAGTGAGCTGGGGGAGTAGTTGAGGCAGCATTAGGCACCTTTTTCGAGGAATTCGGTCACCTCTCTCGCCAGTTGTTCCGTCTCGGTCTCGCTAATCGCGATTCCTCGGTCTAACATTTCGATGAACCTGCTGATGGCGGCGTTTTGCCGCTTTAGCTCTTCTATTTTCTCATTTTGTTCTTCTATTGCCCGATCAAGTTCTCCCAGGTCCATACCCAGGTCAAATCTCTTATTAAGGACGGCAAGCATTTGTTTGCCGGCTCTCGGGTCTTCAGTCGCCGCAAGGTAAAACGGCACTTCTCCCCAAAGACTTGCTCCAGCAACCTCTCTCCGTTTCGCAACCCAGAGCAGGAAACTGCTCAGCGTCGGCCGACCTCCAGGAGGGGTGTGGTAGTCCAAACCAGTCTCGGCACCACAGGATAGCAGTGCTTTTTTGAGCTCTGGCCGATTAACTGTGGCAAATACCTTGCCCGGGTTGCTATGGGACGTCGCTGAAATAATGCCCCCAATGGTATATAACTCATTCACCCGATAATGATTCTGGGCAATATCGATAATGGTGGATAAGAACCTGTAGTATTCCCTATCGGGGGCACTGCTCTTGAAGATTAGCAGGTTCTTTTCCTGGCACCAGTAGAATTTACTTTCCGGAAACCAGAGGACATCATTCACAATCAAGACCCCGCCGAGATTAAAAAAGGGCCACGGTTCAATCTCGCCGGAGTCCTCGGCCTCAAGTTTCTTGTTTAAGAAGTCAACCACCATCGGCCCTAACCGCCCGGCATCCTGGCTCCAACCTACAATCAAGGACGGGTTCTGGAGTTGGGGCGGCCGATACACTCGATATGGCTGCCCCTCAATCACTGTTCTCTGTCCCCCTTCTTAAAGAACTCATCAATCTCCTGCAGCATTCTCTTCTTATCTTCATCGGTTATTAATCCCGGCTTCTCTTCTTCCGGGTAACTGACCTGCTTTAGCTGATCAATCATCCGCTGTACTTCGGGCGGGAATTTCTGGTAGAGATTCTCAATGCGGCTGTCTACCTCTTGGCTCAGGTCGTCAAGACGGCTCAGGTCTATGGTGAGCCCCAGGTTAGCCGTTAAGACTTCCAGGATTGACCTTGAGGCTCTGGGGTACAGGGTGGGCAGCTGAGCCACGTAGACCGGTATTTCGCCCAGCAAACAGATACCATCCAGACCCCTTCTTCGGGCAACTCCCAGCAAAAGACCGTTAAGTCCGGTTATATTGCCCTGACCGCTCCTACTCTCCACCTCACTCATAAGGATGGTGTTGCCATGGATTTTTGCCTCATCTATCAACTCCTTCCGATTGGGCACCACCCAGACCCTGGGTCTGAGTGTGTGGTGAATCGGAGCGACAGCCGCAGCTGCGGTATAGACCTTCCGGCATCCGAAACGGGAAGCGACCTCCAGTACTAGACTAGCCATCTCGTAGCTTCTTCTTGCCTCAACAGGTTGCTCTTCGCCGATAAAAAATATCAGATCCCTGGTGCTCGTCTTCTTAAAATAGAACCTGCTCCCGGGAAACTCCAGGTTCTTCAGTTCGCCGTCTGTGATTGAAACCTTATACGGATAGAAAAAATCCCAGGGTTCCAGCTCAGCAAACTGCTCTGCTTGGAGCATACTCTTCAGAGTATCAACCACAATTAGCCCGACATTGCCAATGCCGGGCCAGGCGGCGATAAGCTCGGCATTTTCCAGTTCCGGCTCCTTATGAAGTATAATTCCCATTAGCTCACCGTCTGACTGTACGACTTTCTAAAGTATGAGGGCCTCGACATTCATCAATAACCCTTTTCACCATGTCTTTACGCATCTTTATTATATTATACTCTTTCAAGCTCCGTAAATAATTAATAGCTTCCCCAAGTTGCCTATTTGACGCCGTGTCCTGAGTCAAGTATAATCCTCTTGAAAAGAGGGCAAGCAGCCTGGCAGGTGTATATCAACTTATCTCAGGGCGGTTGCCAAACCGGGTAGTGGTGTATTTGAGCCCTACTTCTAGTTTAGTGGGCTCGTAGCTCAGTGGCAGAGCGGTCGGCTCATAACCGATTGGTTATCAGCTCCGACGATTGAGGGTTGACAAGTAGGGGAAGTTGACATAAGATTGCTAAATTGACAGTCCTTGGGCTCGTAGCTCAGTGGCAGAGCGGACGGCTCATAACCGTTTGGTCGCAGGTTCGAGTCCTGCCGAGCCCAGAACCAACGACTTTCTGCAAGAAAATTTTGACATTAGGAAGTGCTGGAGGTTCTCTTGGGGAGTGAGGGGAAGAGGAAAATGAGATTGAGCGGAAAACTAACCAGGAGCTTTGTCAACTTTATCATGCCCAACTTTCTCTAGGGCACCGCAATCCCAAGGGTTACCCCAGCCGAAATCTATTGCTACCATTTCCTGGGGTACTTGGTCGGGCACCTTGGCCCTCAGGGATCTTCTAATAGGGAAGGACGTGGAAAACTATCACAGGTGAGATCTCAATAGCTTCCAGTGGGCAATCCATGTAGCACAGAAAGCAAGCCTGGCAGTCCTCCGGGTAGGCCACAAATGGCTTACCTTCCTCATCCAGCCTCCAAACATCCATAGGGCAGGTATCTTCGATCGGGCAGCCTTCCTCCAACCGAAGTTTGCAATCCCCACATAAATCTTTGTTAATTCCCTTTACTACCATTACTCACTCCCCTCCCGTGTGCTCCAAGAAAACTGAATAGGGGCAGGAATTCTCAAACGTTGGGCTGGCTTTATTGGATACTCGTCAATTGGTATCGGTTCAAACCTGACTGCCATGCCCTCTCGTCTATCCTTCCTCACGATAACCCATTTCAACCAGTCTATATCATCCCGGTAGGGAAAGTCTTCCCGGTAATGGGTGAGCCTGCTCTCTTTTCTTTCCAAGGCACTCCTGTAGATTACTTCGACTGCGGTTGTAATATTCCTGGCTTCATTTGCTTTGGCGAGATCATGTATGTCTTTAGCTCTCACCCTGGGTATCTCCTCTTTCTGTATCCTTCTCATTTCCGCAAGGGTAGTTCTTATCCTTCTCTCATGCTTGAAAAAACTCAGTTGGGCGGGTACCGTCACCCGGTTAATAGCCAGAAAAATACTGTCAGGGCTCGGCCCACTGGTGCGCGCAAGAGGCAAGACCATTTCCTGCCTGAGTAACTCTGCTTGCTTACGATCTATTTCCACACTGTCTAGACCTAGAGCAGTCTTCGCTGCTTCTTCACCAGACCTGTAGCCACTAAAATAGCAGATGGCTTGACCTAAGCCCCCAATGTCTGCGTAGTTCATGGGTGCGTGGGCTGCGGAACCAGCAGCGTATAGCCCTGGTATGCTCGACTTCCATGAGTCGTCAATTCTTATCCCTCCTTGTCCATATCCGCCCATGACACTGAGCATTGGCATACTCTCGAGCGGCTCCTTTCTCAGGTCAATGCCAATCTCATCCACGGCCCTCATCCGCCGGGGCATTACACTTCTTATCTGTTCGATAGACTCATCGCTCCAATGCGTCATATCAAAACAGATGGGGCCCCGTCCTTCCAGGGCCTCTTTTGCCATAGCGTAGCTGATCTCAACTCTCCCCAGCGTTTGTATATTCTGACCAGGGAAGTACTTCTCCAGGATTGTTTCCCCGGCATTGTTGATAATCTTGGCCTTATATTGAGCAAATACAGAAGGAGCTAAACCGAAGAATTTTCTCTCCCACAAAGGAAACTTAGGCATCATGACAAATTCCATGCCTGATAATTCTGCGCCAGCCCTATAGGCTATGGCTTGCCCATCTCCGGTCAAGTTGTCTACAGACGAGGTATAGAGCTTGGCACTACCAGTAGGGCCAGTGGAGATTATTACCGCTTTAGCTCTGAAAACGTGAAGCTGCCCCGTCCTTATGTGGAAACCCAGCGCCCCGGTCACTTTCCCATTGGTAGGGTGTTGACCATCCGATGTTAGGAGGTCTGTTACCATTATCTTCTCAGCGAAGTCTACCCCCTTGTTAAGGGCGTGGGCTTTCATTCTCTGCATCATCGCCGTGCCGAGCACGAAGATATTGCGATGTACTTTCCCTCTTCGATCGGCTGCAGTGTATAGCTGCCCCGAGCTGTCCCGCTCGAAGGGTACGTTCCACCTCTCCATTTCGGTGATGCGGTCACCATGCTGCTTCAACAATGCCTCAAGCAGCTTTTGATCACACATATACTGTCCGTCGTTGACTAGCTGTTCCATCATAGCCGGTATATCTCTTTTGGCTACGGGAGCTACGATAGAGTGGGTAAAGGCACTGGCCCCACTGCTTGCCACCTTGCCCTTATCCACTACAGTAACCCTTGGGCAGAAGTCCTTTGCCCTGATGGCTGCCCAGAGGCCAGCAGCCCCTCCTCCAATAACCAGAACATCGGTACCTGTTTCGTTCATCTCCATGCTTGTATCATCCATTCACGCCTCCTGACATCTGCGTCACCGTCATACAGTTTGGTTCCAAATTAAACCTTTCGGTCAGCTCTTGCTCCAGACCTCCGATCGATTACATAAGTTACGGTCATGAGCAGGCTGCTGTCACAAGGTCAACTCATCACCAGCACTGCCGCACCCAATTTAGTCCACTAGAGCATCGGTATCGGCAGCATTTGCCATCTGTTTCCCAGCCTTTAGAGCGACTGCGCGCTTTTTGGCCCACAACTGCCAGAGCACTACTACGGCCAGTAGACCAATACCAAAGATATCAGATAACCCGCCAGGAACAATCATAGTGATCCCGGCTAGACCAGCAAGTACTCGTTGCAACCAGTTGCATTCAATCAGTAGATATCCTTCTAATGCTACAGACATAGCGAAGACTCCCACAATAGCTGTCAGCGCACCCAAGACTATCTCAGTTGCTGAACCGATAAGTAGCAATGCCGGGTTGTATATGAAAATAAACGGGACAATGAACACCACAATACCCAGCCGCATAGCCTGAAAGCCGATACTGAATGGTTTGGCACCGGAAATCGAGGAGGCAACGAACGCCGCAGGGCAAAATGGAGGCGTAAAGAAAGTAGCCGAGCCCATGTACAATATAAAGAAGTGTGCTACCATCGGGGGTATACCAAACTTTTCCAGTGTCGGAGCTACTAAAGCAGCTAGTAATATGTAGCTAACTAGAATTGATACCCCCATACCCATGATATAGCAGATCACTGCTGCCAAGATTACCAATGTCACCAATTGCCCACCAGCCAAGTCCACCATTAGGCTGCTTATCTTGGGGCCCAGGCCCGACCCCGACAGCACCCCAAGCAAAATTCCAGCAACGCCACACAATATACCCACGGAAAACATTGCCTCGGTGCTATTACTCAAGGCATTCACAATCCTGCCCGGAGTAAATCGCGTCTTCTTTTTGAACATCCCGATCACTATTAGAGCACCGATAGAATATACGGCTGCCATCCCGGCAGGATACCTTAAGACAAACAGGAGGCCAATCAATACTGCAAAGGGTATCACGAATTGCCAGCCTGCCTTGATGGTGGGGAAAATCGGTGGTAGTTCAGAGCGTGGTATCCCTTTGAGTCCCTTTCTGGCGGCTCGCAGGTCTGTCTGAAAGAATAGGGCAACAAAGTAAAGGATGGCGGGTATGATTGCTGCTAAGACTATGGCGCGATAGGGCACACCTAAAAATTGAGCCATAACAAAGGCTATCGCCCCCATTATCGGAGGCATAAGTATACCCCCTGTTGAGGCAACACTTTCTATCGCACCAGCGAATGCAGGCTCATAGCCTATTCGCTTCATCAACGGAATGGTGACTGCGCCAGTGACACTCACATTTGCGACCGCACTCCCGGACACAGTGCCGAATATGGCACTACCCACAATAGCCGCTTTGGCAGGTCCACCCCGCATCCAGCTCACGCTTGAAGCAGCCAGGTTGTAGAAGAAATCTCCTCCACCTGCCGCCACAAAGAAAACACCAAAAGCGATAAAGGCGATAATGATGCCGGAAGCAAGATTGACGATTCCACTGTATATCCCTGTCGGCGATAAGTAGATTAGGGCCATTAACCTAGACCAGGAAAACTGAGGAATACCGAATGCTCCCGGCAGTAGATAGCCAAATTTGGCATAGAGCAAGAGAACAATAGCCAGTATTGGCAGGGCCCAGCCGGTGAGACGCCTCATCGCTTCTATTAATGTGATGACGCCGGCCAAACCTAGGGCGATTTCTACCGGGCTAGCAGTTATCCTCCCGACATTGGTTAGATTGGAAGCGTTGATGAGCACGTATAGATGACTGCACAGACTCAATAGGATTAATAGAATGTCATACCACGGCAACGGACGTCCTGATTCTCCTGCCTTGGCTGGGACAAGCAAGAAGACCAGTACTGAAATCACCGTTAAGAAGATGGCGCTCACCCGCATGGCCAGGAAGTATATCCCAACTTGGGACAAGACGCCGACTGTCCAGAGCAAGCAGAACAAGGTTAGGCCAGCCGCCAATACCCTCGCTACAGCAACGGCAAGTCCTCCGAGTCTCTCAGTTCCTCGCTGACGACCGCTGTTTTCCTGCATTCCAGATTAAAACCTAGCTCTGTGACCTACCTCAACAACCCTCTAAGATTTCAGAGCCTCTTGCTGGTCCCGCTCTAATTCGTCAGTCCACAATCCTTTTTCCTTAAAGGCCCTGACAGCGCCTGGGTGATAAGGGACTCCAAGTCCGGGAACTGCCGCGTTTTCTATCCGGTATGACTTAATCGATGAGCCTAGTTCTACAATCTCTGGTGCTCGGTCGAGTATAACCTTAACAAATGTGTATATCGCTTCCTCATCAGTATCTTTACTGGCCATCATACTAAACGCCGATGTCATAATTGGTACTGGCTCTTCATTTATAACCCCCGTGCTGTCTCCCGGATTAAGTAGACCACTGCTGATACCCAGAAATGTCAGCGGGTCCTTAGCTTTGCCGAGGGCAAACTTATCTGGCTCTATCGGGATAGCAACCACACCATCAGCCACATCCGCAAGCTCGATTATTTTGCTACCCTCAATGGTTCCCATGGCTACGTCAACTCTCCCCAGGCCCAACTCTTTGCAGCCTACCCCCGGATTTTCCAGGGGTACTGCCTTAACATCGTCAGGCCAGCTTATCCCATGTGCCTCTAGCACTGCCGTCCAGAATGTCATGGGGACTCCAGTGTAATTAGGCACCCTCTTACCCCGGAAATCTTCTATAGACTTGATGCCGGTGCGAGGCACTGTCCAAAAGTCGTAAGGTGTCCTCGCCAGATTTATCGCTAGACGCACTGACTTATGCGGCTTATCATAGGTTTTTACCCCCTGGTAAGCCTGAGCAACAAAAGATGCACCCATAGTCCCGGCTAGGTCGGCTTGCCCGGCCTCAATTACATCAGGGAGAATCTGTGAACCACCAGGGGTCACTACTGTTATATCAAGGTTAGAGTTCCTATTTATGAAGTCCGCCAGGGCAACATGGTCAGCATACCACGCCATAGTTGGCTCCACACTCGCCATAATCAGCTTAGTCTTTGCTGGGGGTGGTGGTGTCGGTGTTGGAGTAGGCGAAGGTGTGGGTGTTGGAGACGGCGCAGTTGTAGGTGCAGGTGCAGCACAGGCCACCAGTAAACTTATTGCCATCAATATGAATATCAAAACTCTTTTCACAGTTTTTCTCCTAAAGCTTAGTCACAGTATGGATAATACCTCGCCCCTATGTCATATCTCACCTCCATTCACTACCTATGTACCGGGTGGCAGTCAATCTTTTAGTTGCTGCCTAGACTCTCACCTTCTCCCTGGCGAGCTTTTCACCAGTATTATAGTGCTCTCCCTTGAGTGCCATTATAGCCTCCTCTTCATCGTCATCTGTCCAGCAGCCTAGAGAATATACCATGTTTCGCCCCACTTGTGCCACAATGTAATAGTCGCTACCCGTGCCCTGAGAGTGCTGAAGCCGGGATAGTCATAGGGTTTTATTATCCGTGGCCATAGAGAACCTTTCCCCACTTCTCCTTTGTTTTCTTTAAAGCTTCGGGACTACTCCTGCTTGAGGGCGGAAAATCCTTCATCCAGTGATAAGGCTTACAGGCATCAATGATCGCCCTTGAAGCGGTAAAATCGCCATGACGCCTCTTCTCAGGAGTCAACCGTGGATCTACTGGGGTGCCCCAACAATCTCTCATGATATCAAGTGATGTTGCTGGATCACACCTGGTAGCCATTGCCCAAAGAACCTCGGACATATTGGATGGATCTATGTCATCATCGACCAGTATTACGAATCGGCACAGATTGCCCAGTGGGTAGCATCCGGCAGCCACCATTGCTACCTGTTTGGCATGCCCCCCAAATCGCTGCTCGATTGATATAACCATGATAAGGGAGCCTTTGGACTCCATGACAAGCCATACCCCCTTGACACCAGGGAATTGTTTATCCAGTTCGTCCCATATCTTTGCAGCTTGCGAGAGAGGTCTGCCGTATTGATAGTCGAAAGGCCCGTGTTGAGGCGGAGCTCCCAGAATCACAGGGTCATTCCTATGCAGAACAGACTTAACCTTGAAGACTGGTTCATCTTCAGTGGCACCAGTGGCATAATACGCAGTATACTCGGCAAAGGGGCCCTCTGTTCTCATCTCGCCCCCGGGTGGCACAAGTTCACCCTCCAAAACAATCTCAGCAGTAGCTGGAATGGGCAAGCCGGTGGCCTTGCCTCTTATCACTTCCACAGGTTTGTTTCTCAGCCATCCCGCATAATCGTATTCACTAACCCCCCATTGAACCCCACTATGAGACACAAACCACAATAACGGCTCTCCTCCACATACTACAGCCACGGGGCAGCTCAGCCCTTTATCCCAATATTTCCTTCTGATTATATGACCCTGCCTCCCAGGCACTATGTAGACAGTCGCAGTAGTCTTGTCATGAACCTGCACCCTATATGTACCCAAATTTACCCAACCTTCATCAGGGTCTCTCATGATAACCGTGTCAGCGGTGCCGATGTATCTGCCGCCGTCAAGTTCTGCCCACCTCGGGATTGGAAACTCAAAGAGGTCAACCTCATTAGCAATATGGATATTTTGCATTACAGGTCCCGTCTCGACTTCTATTGGGGGTACCGGCTTGAATTCTTGCTTAAACCTGTCCCGCCAAAACTGCACTATCTCCATATCTTTGGCTTCTGAGGGCAGGCCAAAAGCTAGTGCTACCAGTTTAGCTGTATTAAGGAAGTTCGTGACGACCCGGTATCCAGGTTTATAGCCTTTGATCTTGTCAAATAGAAGTAATGGTGCATTGGGAACATGTAGCTGTAGCTCCGTGATGCGTCCAATCTCTAAATCCCAGTTTGCACCCTCAATCAGGTTACATTGGTCTAAATCTTCGGCGCTCTTTAGAAACTGTCTCAGATCATCAAACACTATAATTTACTCTTCTTAACCTTGAGATGGAACTTCAAGATAAAGCTTAAAAGAGGGGCACTGGCCAGAGTCATGTTGTTTAGCGATTCCAGCCTCCTTTTTCACCCCTATTTCCTTAACCCACTAGTGTATCCTGTTTTACGACATCGAAAGTCGGAACTTATTATAATTTTTGTACGCGATGCTGTCAACGCTCTGAATTGAGAGGCTCTGTTGAATGCGGTGCAGGCCATTTCATAATGTCTTAAACGGAGGTTCAACAAGCTTCAAATCCCACCGCACCTCCTCCAGCTAGGCGACACTCCCAACTAAGAGACTATTTATAGACGATTATCATTGGGACCGGAATCCTCAGCCTGATTGCACCTTCTTTGGGACACACCGACACACAGCAGTTGAAGTGGTTACACTCCTCAGGATAGGTTACAAGCGGAACCTGCCCTTTGTCTGAGCCAAAGAATACATCCTCTGGGCAAATATCGGCGCACTTACCGCAACCAGCACACTTCTCTGAATCTATTATCGGTGGCATAAATTTCCCTCCTCTCGAGCCTATCTTGCGTGCCATTCCACGGCTGGCTTTCCATCTACATATCTCGCAGCCAGTAATTTGTCACTCGTCAGCGGATTGGCAAGGGGGTAATCGTAGCGACGGACGTTTCCCCTTGATTCCTTTCTCTCACGAGATGCAGCAAATACCAACTCCGCGATATCTAGCAGGTTTAATACCTCTAGGCAACGTGAAGACTCATGTGGGTTTCTGGCCATCATCGTTGCATATGCTTTATTCTTCACCCTCTTCAAGTGCTTCTGACCTTGCTCGAGCACCGCCTCAGAGCGAACATAACCAGCATAGTCATGCATTGTCTGTTGAAGAGCGTAGTTAATCTCCTTCCAGTCAGGTCCATCCTTGCGGCCCCGGAGTTGCCTAATTAGCTTTGTTCTGTCCTCGATTTTCGTCTCCACATTTCTGATACTGGCAGCTTCCACCGCTTTTCCATAATTCGCTGCATTCTCTCCAGCAACCCAGCCAGATACCGCTGCTTGGCATATGCCAAACATTGATTCATCACCGGCAACGTACAGCCCCTTTACCGTGGTTTCACCTTTTGCACCTTGTCTTATTCTTGCTCCAGTAAGGTACCCATACGGCACAAATTCAATAGGATTCTCCCTTGGATCAATGCCCTCCTCCTTCAAATGGTTTACGAGAGCAACGTTTCCTTCGTGCTCTAACCAATGCAGCATATACTCATAGTCTTCATCCGAAATGCCCGCACAATCCATGTAGACAGGCCCCCTACCCGCCCTGGCGTAGTCTTCGAATATTGACTTATCTACTTCGGGTGTTATGTCGCCATATCTCCTATCAGGCTTAGCGACAAACGGGCCTATCGGCCTGCCCTGTGGGTCTCGATAGACGCCTATCCATGTTGCCTGTCCTGGTCTGGCGAAGTACTTGGGGCCGAAGTGACTACCGATGAACTCTAAGCCGATAAGCTCAGCCCCCGCCCTAGCGGCGATCGCCCTTCCGTCCCCTGTATTACTCGGTGCCACCGGTAGATTAAACATCGATCCCGGGGTTAGGCTTGGATACAGCCTGGAACAGCAACCTGTAGCTAGGATCACACATTTGGCCTTAAAGACTATCAGGCCGTCGTCTCTGGTATAGCTGCCTAGGGCTCCAGTGATGCCGTCGTTATCTAGCAGGTCAAATACCATAACCCTATTGATTATCTGAACTCCCCTCTTCTGCACTTGCTCGGTTAAGATATATTTCTGCCGTCGTCCCTCGTATCTAACGTGCACTAGGGGACGCCCAGGGAACGCATGTCCGGCAAACTCGTATTTTCCTTTGTACTTCATCTGGATGCCCCAGCTCTCCCACAACTTAAGCATATCAAAAGACTTGTCCACCACCGCATTTAACATATCCCTACTCACACCCCAGAAGAATGTCCGGAGTTGGGTCTCCATCATTGCTTTGATGAACGCACGCTTATCTGGTCCATGAATTTCTGGAATGTAGGCAAGGAAGTGATCATTACCGGCACCCGCACTACCGCTATGTAATATGTTCGCTTTCTCAGCGATCACAACCCTAGCTCCCAGCTCACTTGCCCGGATAGCAGCCATTAGGCCAGCGATGCCACCGCCGACACACAGAACATCCGCCTCAACAATTTCTTGCTTCACAATAGACCTCCTGGTAAGTAATTTTACTTTTGATGAACAATACTCTCTCGAACGCTACCCGATTTATCAGTGCAGTGTAGTCGTCAGGTTGCGTTTAAAAAGTTGACTGTTCTTCAGTACAGCCGAAAATAGATTATAGCAACTAGCTCTTCTTGGTCAAGCAGGGGGCGCTTCTTTAGGAGAATTCCAGCCCATTTGGTGCAAAGATATAGTTTCTACACCTTGTCACAACTGTCAGGGCAGATCAGGCATACACTTCAAACGGTGAGTATTCCTTGGTATGTCTCTCAATTACCTTTAGTCTTTACGCTATCAACCACCAGCTCCTGAGGCCAAGACCCCCGTTACTCTAACTTAGGATGTGGTATCCTTTATGGGGGAAGATCAGTAATCATAGATATAGTCCATATCTGATTTGGTCATAAATCAACTGAATTAAGGATAGTTACGGAAATGGAGACGGCATAATGAAGAAGATACTGACAATCCTACTAATTGTGGCCTTTTTGGTTGCTGGCTGTGCTAAAGCAACGGAAACTCCAACGAATACGACTCCCGCAGAGCCACCTGCATCACCCTCTACACCAACGGAACCACCACCTCCTCCAAAGCCACCTGCACCAAGGCCACCTGCACCAAGGCCACTACTGCCAGAAGGGCATAACTGGTACTATGACGATGAATTCGGCTATATGATTAGTTATCCGGAAGATTGGACTGTAGTGCCGAAGGAAGATATAGCTCCGCTAGGCGAAGGCACAGAAAGTGCCCAATTCTTTAGAGAGCCTGACACGCCCAGTACTATTCTTGTCTCGATACTCTCAGAGTTCGATATTGAAAGATTCAAAGATACAGGAGCAAAAGCTATAGTAATAAATGGTAGAGAGGGATATGAGGTGATCATGCAACCGATACCGTTGGCAAAAGAGAGGATGGTAGTATTTTTTGTTAATGACAAGTACTACTTGATAACTTGTTCTACCTCGGTGGACTTGTTTGATAAATATGCGGCTACGTTTGACAATGCCATAAATTCGTTCGTAATTGAATAAGGGCTTAAACAGAAATCGGAAATGTTCGAACTGTCTAAAATGTCAGACTAGCCTTCGGTTGCATAACAAGCATTGAACAGGAAACCAAAAAGTGTAACCCGGCTAGCTTTGGTATCCCTTTGGTTCCGTGTCTTGCTAACATTTTTGCTAACGACCTTTCCACCACCATAAATGATCAGGTGGTACTAAAAAGTACCACCTCAAGCCATTTCACCAATAAGGAAGTATCAATAATTACTTATTTCCACTCTCAGGGACAAACCTCTTGTATCTTTTAATCAGGGTGTCGCAGGTTCGAGACCTGCACGGCCTACTAAAGCCAGAAGGCCGGCCCTTTCAGGGAGTTTTAAGAAGAATCAGGGTGTCAAGTCACGAGTCAAACCGACACCCTGATTTTATTGTTTTTTAGCCAAAATTTCAAGCGACCTTCACTTGAATTCTCCAAAGGTCACAATCTACTTTTGTTAAGCCCTATGTCATTACCTGGCATGATGAAATGCAAGACGGGCCTAGTGGTATCTACTCGTATTATTGATGTCATTGCATCAGGATGTCATTGCCGATGTGTACGGAGCTTTCCCCAAAAGCAGTTGAAAAAAGCTGCAACAGGTTCTTCACATTGCTCTGGCCACTTAAGATCTATAGTCACCTAGAAATAGTGGGCTTCCAATGAGCACACATCCCTCGCTACCAATTTGGCAGTTGGTTACAGGTTTTGCGCGTTTAGATATACCGTCTATAAGGATCTACCAAATCAAGCACAGATGGCTGCCATTCATGTTGTGAGCTGGTTCGAATTGCTGTATGATTGTAACAACGTGGGTAGGCTGAGACCAATACAAATAACCATAAGAAGTAGGACTAGTAATATTGCTACATAGCAGGAGATTGTCCCTATAAAATACAGCTATTCATTGTACAGAGCAACTAACATGAAAGATAAAGCAAAAAGCGACTTTCGGTCTGTCGACAGATGGAAACAGACTGAGGCATCACAAGCTGAGCATACTACGACAAAGAACGAACTTCGTGGCACAAATGACAACCTTCAACTAGATATCTCAGATGTGATGGAAGCTCTTCCCTTCTATGTGATGCTGGTAGACGAAGATCACCATATTTTGCGTGCAAATAGCGCGGTGCGAACGTTACTGCAAATGGAACCAAATGAGATTATCGGCAAGTATTGCCCCGAGGTGATACATGGGCTAGACAAGCCCTGGTATGCTTGTCCTTTAGAAGAAGCTGTGAAAAAAAGTCAAGCTGTAGAACTGGAGGCGCTTGATGAGAAATCAGGGCGCTGGATCAGGTCTGCAATTTACCCGACTAAAAGACTGACCCAAGACGGCGGAAGAATTTTCTTCCACATGGTTACCGATATCACCGACCGCAAGGAGGCTGAAGAGCAATTGAGAGCCTCGCAAGAACAGTTACGCGCCCTTTCGCGGTATTTAGAATCGGTCAGAGAAGAGGAAAGGACGAAATTGGCACTTGAAATTCATGATGAGTTGGGACAACTATTGACAGGACTGAAAATAGACATGTCCTGGATGGCTAAGAGACTTGCTGAAGGAGAAAAATCCCTCATAGATAAGATAAAAACGATGAATGAACTAATTGATAGATCTGTTGAAACGGTAAAGAGAATGTCCTCCGAATTGAGACCGCGAGTGTTAGACCACCTTGGACTTGCGGCGGCTATTGAATGGCAGGCGGAAGAATTAGAAAAGCACGGAGATGTTAGATTTGGGTTCAAGTCAAATCCCGCAGAGATAGTCCTTGACCGTGATCGGTCTACCGCAATTTTCCGCATCTGCCAAGAGGCGCTGACAAACATCATTCGCCATGCCAATGCTACCAAGGTCAAAATAACCTTGAAGGAAGAACGAGGCACAATCACATTGATAGTCAGAGATAATGGTAAAGGAATTGAGGAGGAGCACATATCCGATCCAAAAGCCTTTGGGCTAATTGGTATGAGAGAACGTGCTCGCTCTTGGGGAGGCGAAGTCAAAATAAATGGTACACCTGGCAAAGGGACGGTAGTTGTGGTAAATATTCCAATTACGAGCGGTAAGAATTCCGATGCTGAGAATATTAATCGCTGATGATCACCCGGTCGTTCGTCAGGGACTAAAGCAAATAATTACCGAAACCCCCGATATGGTTGTCGCTGATGAAGCCACCAATGGGTGGGAAGTACTCAGCAAGATTAGAGCAGGTAACTACGACGTGGTTCTGTTGGATATTACCATGCCTGGTAAGGACGGCATGGATGTTTTGACTCAGTTGAAACATGAGAAGCCAAAACTCCCTGTTTTAGTGGTAAGCATGCATCCAGAGAAACAGTTCGCAGTGCGAGCCTTAAGAGCCGGCGCCTCCGGGTACTTGACCAAAGAAAGCACACCTGATGAATTAGTAGCCGCCATTCGGAAGGTGTCGGTAGGTGGGAGGTATATCAGTTCTTCCTTGGCAGAAAAGTTAGCCTTTGTGGTGCAAAAAGCGGAACAGCTACCTCATGAGACTCTCTCCGACCGGGAGTATCAGGTAATGCGTATGATTGTCGCAGGGAAAACAGTTACCGAAATTGCCGAGCAACTGTTACTGAGTGTCCAAACCATCAGCACGTATCGATCCCGTATCCTGCAGAAAATGAAGATGAAGAATAACGTTGAATTAGCCAATTATGCCATAAGAAACCGGTTGGTAGACTAACGGCCTTAGATATTGCACGCCTCACCTATCCCCGGCAAGACTTCACTAACAGCGATGTGGTAACATTGCTTCGTGCCCTTTGAAAGGCGGTCTCTCACTAAGGTGAGACGCGATAAGCGTAGCAACACAAATCTCCATTCGGTATCGTCCTCCCAAAGTTATCGTCGGCATAATGAGCGAGATCCCCACAACGACTTTGCCTGTCACTAGAGCACTTTCCCCTTTCTACCTTTCGCCATGTGGACGAGGCAGTCTCCAATCTCTGCCGCCAGTGTCTATCTCCTTAGGCTGCCTGTAGTAGAAATATCCACAATAGGGCGCGTTAAGATACTACAAAGAAATCATACTTATGCTGATATACAGAGCGTGTCTGTTGTTGTAGATATATGAGTATATGATGGATGGCTGACTTACATTCATAGAAGAAAATGGGACATCATGAAGATTCTAATTGTGGACGATTCGGAAATCGTGCGTGAAAGGTTAAGATCCATGCTGTCGGAAGTTCCGGGGGTTGAAGCCATTGGCGAGGCTAAGGACCAACAAGAAGCCAGAGAATTGTTGGGCAAGCTGAATCCTGATGTTGTTATAGGCGATATAGAAATGCCAGGCGGAAGCGGAATAGACCTGCTCCGGGAGGTAAAGAAGGGAAAGAAGCCGCCCCTGCTGATCATTCTCACTGATCAATCCTATCCCCAATACCACAGAAAATGTATGGAGGCCGGCGCCGACTTCTTCTTTGATAAATCAGCTGAGTTTGATAAGGTTGCCGAGTTGTTAAATCAAATCGGCTAGAAAATCTTACAAGCAGGTGGTCGACTGCAACCACAGAACGGGCGGCAAACTGGTCTTAAGAGCAGGCGTGGAGAGAAGGGGGTGATGAAAAGGTAAGGTTTAGAACACAGAATAATCTTGAGAGTATCAATTTGAGCGTATCAACCGATTGAATGCAGGAAAGGAGCGAGCAAGATCGTGAAAAAGTTAATTTTTGGTGTGTTCTTACTGGTAGGACTCCTAGTGGCATCCGCCTGCGCCGGGCCGGCGGGATCAACGGGGCCAACCGGTCCGGCAGGTCCTGCGGGGCCAGCGGGGCCAGTGGGAACCGCAAGTCCTGATACAAAAATAACAACCTCACACGGTGACATCACACTTGGGCAACTCGCTGAAATCCAGCCTGGCCTAGGTACGGTGATGCAGGAATACGGGAAGCGCTTTGCCATGGTGAAGCTGGCTGCGGATGCCGCGGACTGGGGCATGGCCGGGTATCAGTTAGACGAGGCTATTGAGATTCAGGAGGTCGGCGAAACCACCCGGCCTGGAAACGCGGACATGCTGTCGAGCTTTGAGCATAGCTACCTAGATCCTTTGGCCGAGGCCATTGAAGCAAAGGACAAGGTGGCATTTGATAGCGCTTACAGTGAGGCAATTGAAGGGTGCAATTCCTGCCATGTGGCTACTGGTCACCCCTACGTACGTTTCCAGATGCCACTGACTTCGCCGGAGCCATTCCTCAAACTGGCACCCAGCGAGCCAACGGAACACGACTAGTAGTTCTTCGCAGGGTTGATCAATTAAGTAATGAATAAACAGGCAATAATGTCGTCAGTACCGTCGCTTAAGAGGGATGAGATAGGTGAACTCGTCTGGGCCGAGCTATAGGCATCGAGTGATGCTAGAAATGAAGTAAGGATAGAAGGAGGAAAGACATGAAGTTCCTAGTGGTTACAAAAGCCAAAATGTCACCGCCACCTGAGATGGCACTGGGTCTTTTAAATGCAGTTGACGCATGGGCAGAGAAGTACAAATCAAATGGCAAACTGGAGCAGATTTGGGGATTTGCCGGTCTCCAAGGAGGGGGTGGCATCGGCAACGTTGGCTCCCTTGAAGAGTTGAACGAAGTGATGGCAGAGTTCCCGTGGGCACCGTTCTCCGATACTGAAATTTACGGCCTGGTAGACTTCGAGACCACCCAGAAACACCAGAGACGGGCTATGGAGGCAATGGCTCCACAAAGTAAGTAATGTAAGTAATGTAACATCTTAGACTTAAATTCAGGAAAGGAGATGACGATATATGCGAATGTCAAGATTATGGAGGACAGCGACAGGTATTCTTCTAGTGGGGCTTATCGTTGGGGCTGCGGCTGGTTGCTCTAGTGGCCCCAAAGCAGCCCAGACGCTGATCGTGGATGCGAACACGGTTACCGGCTCCGCCGGTGCCCCGAGTCCCCAAGATATCTGCATCGGCTCAACCCGGTTCCAGCAAGGCGAGGAAGTGGTCTGGCAGATCAAGGTGTACGACCCGACGAGCGGCGAGACTATGGATGACCAAGCCCTTGACTCCGTTGCGGTGAATCTCGCGGACGGCCAGACTTTGAACGCGGTTTACGGACCGCATCCCGGCGCACCTCCCGGTCAACCACAACCCCCGGCAACGGATCACTTCTGGACGGTCGGCTGGAATATCCCCGCGGATTATCCTACGGGCTCGGCGCCATTTACTGTTACCGCTAAGAGCAAGGATGGTCGGACGGGTACGTTCAGCGAGTTTAACGTGGCCCCAGCACTATTGACAGTGGTCTCGGCGCAGTAACTAGCAAGAGGAGACCCATATGAAAAAAGGCAGATTTGTGGCTCTCGTGGCTGTCATGGCGCTCATAGCCGTGATAGCCACGGCGTGCCAGATGGCGTTGGGGCAGAGTAACTCGGGACAACCATCCGCAGGTGCATCAGTTGAAAACACCGAAGGACAAACGGGCCAGGTACAGGAAACGACCGAGGTGAAGTACGTTGGCCAGTTTTCCCTGAATCCTTCAAAAGGAAATCCCGGTACGGTAGTACAGGCGATCGGCAGTGGACTGGAGCCTGATAGCAAACTGGACATCGTCTGGCAGGGCTTCCAGGGTTCCTGGCAGACCAACAGCGCTGGTGAGTTCCATGGCCGTGGCTTTCAGGATAAGCTCGTACCTGAAGCCACCGTCACTACTGACACTTATGGTGAGTTTGATACCACATTTAAAGTTCCTGAGGGCTTTGGCTTTATCCATGATGTTCTGGTGATGAAAGACAACGTTGTCCTGAACAAAGCCGCCTTCGAGGTAAACATGCAGGCATCGCTTTCGCCCTCTTCGGGGCCGGTGGGCACACCCATTACCATCGATCTTAATGGTGTCGGCTGGCGGCCACTCGAAAACAGCTGGATGGTCCTCTACGATAACAAGTTCACCGGATGGATGTCATCGGTGACCACCGGCGGTCAGGCACAGGTGGCCATACCCGCCGTCGGCGCACCGGGCAAGCATGTTATTCAGATCATCCACGGCTCGGCGACATTCCCCTACATGAACATGCAGCAATCGCCCCGACCCGAACGCCCGTCATGGACCTTTGAATTCAATATGACCGCCGGTCCGCCGGTTCTCCCGCCACCGGCTCAAAGCCAGGGCTTGGCGGCTGAGCAGGGCTACCCAATAGACAGAACTGGCGCCCCGATAATCTGGACAGACCCGCTCTCTGCTTCCGTGGGAACTCCGGTGACTTTGAAAGGGAGCGGGCTACCGGCCGGAAAATCTGTGGAGCTTATCTGGTTTACGGTGAAGGGAAGCCGGGTATCCGGCCAGGGATGGGCAGAGGCACCCACTTCACTTGGTACCATCAACGTTGATGCTAACGGGAAAATAGCATTTCCCTTCCAGGTGTTAGATGATCTGGGTGGGCCCCACAGGATTGAAGCTCAAATCGATGGACAGAAGGTCGCCGAAACCAGCTCCAGCATCACGCCTTCAGCTTTTGATCCGGAGCCTGCCTCCGGTCCGGCGGGCACCACCATCACCATTCACCTGAAAGGAGTGGGTTGGACGGAGACGGCTAATATCTATACTTTGGTCTATGATAACGCCTATATTGGCTACGCCTGCGGCTTCAACAGTCAGGGGGATGTGACCGTTTATCTTCCGGCTACGGGTGAGCCCGGCTGGCATTTCATCGATCTGTACCCCGGAATCTACAAAGGTGAAGACATGCAGATGACCAACAATTTCCGAGTTCCGCAATTAACCTATCAAGACCATCCCGGGGAGAGGCTTCCCGCTTTTCATTTCCCTTTTCAGGTAACAGATTGACGATGTGTGGTCTTGCATCAGAACCATAAGAAAAGCTGCAGCCGCCCAGCTGTACTAAAGTCCACGGGCAACCGTCCAGAGATGAAAGCCACATACAGCAAGGGTCATCGATATCCAGAAAGAGCGGGGGCGTCTCATCAAGGTGAAGAGAACAAATCTCCAATAGTGTATACGGTTCGAGTCTGAAATGCCCAGGAACCAAGCGGACCTGAGCAATGCCCAGAGGTGCCATAGCTTTAACTGGGATATCGACTGCCTTCTCTGAGGTCGATATTCTTTCAAAAAAATATTGATCCGGGAGTAGTACTGACTCGGCGAATAGAGAGTAGTCATGACTTCCTTGTAGCCACTTTCAAGTGTTGCGCGTTCCATTTTGGGGACGAAGTTCATAGAGCAGTCGGTATTGTCCCCGCTAGCTTTTTTTTCGGTAAGGCGCTTCTCATTCGCCATACGCTGGTAGAGTCTGGTGCCACGAGGCGCATTCAACAGGCCGACCATTGCCATGACTATGCCACTCTGCTGCACCAGTTTTATCTGACTCTTGAAGATGGATATAGGGTCACTATCGAACCCTAGAATAAACCCAGCCTGCACCTGCAGACCGTGATTCTGCAGCTTCTTCACTGAGGCGACTATGTCACGATGTTCATTCTGACGCTTGTGGCACTCGACCAGACTCTCTTCATTTGGACTCTCAATACCAATGAAGACACGGTCGAAGCCCGCCGTCACCAGCAATCGAATTAACTTTTCATCATCAGCCAGGTTAATGGAGACTTGAGTAGACAGCGAAAACGGATACTTTCTATTTTGCTGCCACTCAATCATTGCCGGGAGAATCTCGTCTTCTAATTTCTTTTTTTTACCGATAAAGTTGTCGTCTACGATAAAAACGGACGAGCGCCAGCCCCGATCGTATAATGCGTCCAACTCTCCCATAATCTGGCTTCTGCTCTTGGTACGCACATTGCGACCATTCAAAACCGCGATGTTGCAGAAGTCGCAATCGAAAGGGCAGCCTCGGGAGTACTGGAGACTCATGGCGGTATATTTCTTCATATCGATGAGAGACCACATCGGAAGTGGTGTTTTGGTGATATCCGGCCGCTCTTGACTTGTATAGATGTGTTTAGGGCTGCCTTTACTGAGGTCTTCGAGGAAGGGCGGGAAGGTAATCTCGGCTTCATCAAGCACCAAATGGTCTATCGCCTCAAATTCCTCAGGTTCACTGGTAAAGAGAGGACCGCCGGCAACCATCTTGGTTCCGAGCCTCTTGCATTTCTGTATAACATCTTTGACTGATTCCCTTTGTACCACCATAGCACTAATAAAAACGTAGTCAGCCCAAAGGATGTCCTTATCAGTTAGATTACTGACATTCATGTCTATTAGCTTTTTATCCCATTCCTGAGGAAGCATCGAGCCTATGGTCAATAAACCCAGGGGTGGAAAAACCGCTTTCTTAGAACTGACTTTTACTGCGTGACGAAAACTCCATAATGTATCTGGATAGCGTGGGTATAATAAAAGTACTTTCAAGTCACCCTCCTGTTTTTCTGTTTCTACCAATTTGAAGAATTTCATTGTTAGGCTGAAGCCTATATCTTTATCTTTCGTCGACCAGAGGAGATACTCCTCAACCTTTGTGCATGAGTTAATAACTTCTTCCTCAGCCTGATACTCTCGGGAGTAACCTCAACCAGCTCATCATTGTTGATGAAATCAATGGCCTGCTCCAGGCTAAATAAAATGGGAGGAGTCAGCTTCACGGCAATGTCGGAGGTAGATGAGCGTATATTGGTCTTCTTCTTTTCCTTGCATACGTTGACAGGTATGTCCTGCAGCCGGGCATGCATACCCACTATCATACCTTCGTAGACTGGGGTTCCCGGTTCGATGAAGGTGTCGCCTCTCTCCTGAGCGTTACTAAGGCCATAGGTAACAGCAATACCCGGCTCCGATGCCACCAGAACGCCGCCACGAGTCGTGACGATTTCCCCCCGCCATGGTTCATAGCCGAGAAAAATGGTATTCATAATACTGTCACCGCGGGTAGCCGTAAGAAAGGCACTACGGAAACCAATAAGTCCTTTTGTGGGGATATGAAATTCTAAGCGTATGTTGTCACGACCATCGTTGTGCATATTACCAAGTTGAGCCTGTCGCTGGCTCAGCATCTCGGTTAAAATCCCAACATATTCACTCTTGGTATCAATAGTAAGAGCCTCCACGGGTTCCACAAGGTTGCCGTTCACTATCCTGGTGATAGCTTCTGGCCTGGAGACCTCAAATTCATAACCCTCCCGGCGCATGGTCTCAATCAGGATAGCCAGATGCAGCTCTCCCCTGCCTTTTACCAGAAAAGTGTCCGGGCTATCCGTATCCTGTACGCGGAGACTGAGATTAGTTTCCAGTTCCCGGTAGAGCCGTGTCCGCAACTGGCGGGTAGTACAAAAACGCCCCTCACGGCCGCTGAACGGCGAGGTATTTACTCCGAAGGTCATCTCTATCGTTGGCTCGCCAATCTCTATACGTGGTAGAGCTTCAGGCATATCCAAACTGGCAATAGTATCGCCAATGCTGACTTCTTCCAAACCAGTCACTGCCACTATGTCGCCGGCCTCGGCTTCCTCAACCTTCATACGTTTAAGACCGAGATAGGTAAACACTTCACCGATTTCATAGTAGGTTACCGCGCCATCAGAACTTAAAACGGCTACGGAGTCACGAGGAGCGATTCTGCCTCTCCAGATTCTACCGATGGCTATTCTACCCTTATGGCTGTCATAGTCCAGGTTAGAAACCAGCATTTGGAACGGACCGCTCTTAATTTGAGGCGGGGGCACTTTTTCCAGTATGCAATCAAGGAGAGGGGAGATATCCTTGCCTTTCATCCCCAGCTCAGTTACCGCGATACCCTCCCTGGCGCTGGCATATAGTAACTGGAAGTCAAGCTGGTCAACACTGGTAGCCAATTCCAGGAACAGGTCCTGGGTGAGCCGGACTACCTCCGCTATCCGTGAGTTTTCCCGGTCTATTTTGTTGATAACCACGATGGACTTCAGGCCCTTGGCCATGGCCTGGCGCAGTACGAACTTGGTCTGGGACATGGGGCCTTCTACAGAGTCCACCAGAAGCAGACAACCGTCAGCCATACTGATAACGCGCTCTACCTCTCCGCTGAAATCGGCATGCCCCGGCGTATCGATGATATTGATTTTGACCCCTTTGTAGAGCACGGCGGTATTCTTGGACATAATCGTAATCCCTTTTTCACGCTCAAGGGCATTACTGTCCATTATCAGCTCACCGACTACCTGGTTATCCCGGAACACCTTGCTCTGCTTGAGCATGGCGTCCACCAGGGTAGTCTTCCCATGGTCTACATGGGCGATAATAGCGATGTTTCTTATGTCACTGCGATAATTCATAGCCTTGGTCAGGTGGCAGTTATTTCTACCCACCTAGTTCGTACTGCGCGCCTTCCTGATTGGCGCTGAGAGCGGATGTTTTCGTTATCCGGCGCAGGCTTTGCGTAGTCAAAGCCTTGCAGCGTGCGGCGCTCCAGCGGTTTTTTGAGAAGGCGTTCAAGTGCCCGCACCATTGCGGTGTCTTCGCCGGTCACAAATGTGAATGCCTCACCGTTTTTACCAATTCGTCCGGTGCGGCCGATGCGATGCGTATAGGCATCAGTACTATCGGGCATGTCGTAGTTAACGACGTGTGATATATCCAGAACATCGATGCCTCGGGCGGCAATATCAGTCGCCACCAGAATCTTAACCGAACCGGCACGGAAGCCGTCAAGCGCAGCCTGGCGCCGGTACTGGGGCATATCACCTTGCAGTGAGGTTGCGCTGAGGCCCGCTCTCACCAGTTGCTGTGCCACGCGCTCCGTTCGGTGCTTGGTACGTGTGAATACAAGTACTGACTCCGTTTTTATACTGCGCAGGAGCTCCTTGAGCAGAGCTGTCTTGAGATGCTGCTTTACCGGGTAT
Source organism: uncultured Dehalococcoidales bacterium (assembly GCA_964575695.1). Classification (GTDB taxonomy): domain Bacteria; phylum Chloroflexota; class Dehalococcoidia; order Dehalococcoidales; family W111; genus CAZNSC01. The sequence goes on along the minus strand of CAZNSC010000008.1, from coordinate 16,230 downwards.
ATCGCGTGTGATACAGTGTCTGCCGGTGCGGCGTAGCCAATTTGCACTGTGACTGGGTCATGCAGGATTTCCTGTACCAGTCGCCGGATATCACCGGGCATGGTGGCCGAGAAAAGGAGTGTCTGTCGGCGGTGTATTATACACTCCAAAACACCCCTGACGCTGGGTAGAAAGCCCATATCAAACATCCGGTCCGCTTCATCGATTACCAGAACCTCCAGATGGGACAGATTGATTGTCCCCTTCCATAGGTGATCGAGTAACCGGCCCGGACAACCGGCAATTATTTCAATCCCGTTACGTAGTCTCCAGTTTTGCTGGTCCATATTGACACCGCCATAAATGGCAAGACTGCGGAGTCCTGTCTGTTTTCCCAATTGATTTGTCATTTCAGACGTTTGCTCCGCCAGCTCACGGGTGGGCGAGATTATGAGAGCTCGTACGTCATCCCGCGGGCCTGCCAGTAGACGTTGCAGAATTGGTAGCATAAAAGCGGCGGTCTTGCCAGTCCCAGTCTGAGCCAGACCGATGAGATCCCGCCCCTGCATTATTGGTGGGATTGTTTTAAACTGGATTGGTGTGGGTGTAACATATCCGAGCGCATGTACACCGGCCATGATGCTCGGATGAAAATTGAAAGTTTCGAAACTCATTAAGGCTCCTTAATAGAATTAAGAGTCGCGTGCTCTTAAGATAAGGCAGGCAACTCAACTGATTTAGTATTTTCTTTCTCTGACTCTTCCCCTGAAGTGACTTGGACTTCTGCTATGCAGGAATCCCTTATCTTTGTGGTCTGAAAGAGGCAGGGCCTCAACCACATTAATTGTCATATGCTTGAGCGTTTTTTCATTGAGGGTGGCAATTGCGAATTCACCTTCAGCCTTTGAAGCCATTTCAACAAAGCCGTAACCGCGCAGTTGACCACTACCAATATACTTATCGTTCATGATGATTACAGATATCACTTCTCCGAAGGCTATGAATTCTAGTCGCAGTTCCTCTTCGGTCACTTCGAGCGATAAGTTACCCACATAGATATTCATATTGCCCCCTTTCTCGGCAATGGGGTTACCCATGACCCAGGCTTTGCCAATAGCCCTCAGGAGTTATGAATATATTTTGCTCTCGTAGTTAGATATGGGTTAGGGGGCAGCCTAATATCTTCGTTGTCTTCCTCCACCAAATCCGCCACTTCTCCTATCACGGTAGCCACCACTTCTATTGTCAGTACGAGGACGAGCTTCATTGACCACAATAGTCCGCTCTTTGAGTGTTTTCCCGTTAAGGCCGGTGATGGCGGCCTCAGCCTCAGCCTTTGTGGCCATTTCAACAAAGCCAAACCCCTTGGGTCGCCCACTATACTTGTCTGTTATTATGTTTGCCGACGTTACCTCTCCAAAAGCTCCGAATTCTTGCCGTAAGTCTTCTTCGGTTACCTCGTACGATAAGTTACCCACATAGATTTTCATGTTTGATTCCCCTCCTTAGATTGTGTAGTCCCTGTTGAAGTGACATACACAGGTCAGGAATACCTGACCTGTGTATGTTTCAAGAACACTTAGCGGGGTCTGCTCGGTCTGGTCTTATTGTAGCAATCGCTACAATACACCGGCCGATCTTGGCGGGGCTGGAATGGAACCTGGGTATCTTTGCCACACTCAGCGCATACCGCAGGAAACATTTCGCGTTGGGGCCGGTAGCCATAGCTATCATTCCTATAGCTATTGCCACTGTTGCCGTACTGCCGTGCCTTCCTTTCCTGGCGGCATGAGGGACAGCGCTTGGGCTCGTTGGTATAGCCTCTGGAAGCAAACTGCTCTTGTTCCCCAGCGCTGAAGGTGAAGGTAGTCCCACAATCGGAACACTGGATCGACTTGTCCTGGTAACTCATTGGATGACCTCCTCTCTTCGGAATTTTAGTTGGAGTTTCGGTCATCCAATACTTAATATCAATCTATGGGGATTCTAAGAAGCTTGTAATAACCTAAACAGAAACTATTAACTAATAATACACCAAAGCAACCAACTTTGCAAGTAAATAAATGTCAAGACGGCAACTCAGGCATGCTAGAGCATAATATTAATAACGGGAACTTGAAAAGAACCAAGGTGTCAAGTCACGAGTCAAACCGACACCCTGATTTTTTTGCAGCACCGGGGCTCCTTCTACCATCTTTACCTCCGTTACATAGTTATTCAGAACCCCATGATAGTAAAGTATATCCTTAAGACCGGTATCACCACAAACTGGCTGCTAGCTGGAGTTGAGCAATGAAAGCATCGTATCTACGTATGTGGTCGGCAATTTACAATTGTAGTTGACACAGACGTAGGCCGTGGCTTTATTGTCAATACTTCGCTGATGTACGGTAAACGGGGAGATAGCTTTGATTTCAGAAGAATCACGTTCCAGGAGAATGAAGATTACTATCTTATTCGGTATGAATTCGCGGCCAATTGCCCGCAGCATTTCCCTGGTGTCACTACTCTGTGAGTCGCCAATGATAACCACCTCATAGGATGGCCCCACAGCAAAATCAACCGCTGTCATCAACTGGGTATAGGCTGATGGTGATTGTCTCACGGTCTGGAAAAAGGCGCGGCCTATTCTTGCGGCCTTCTCTTCCAGGGTAGGGTCGGCGGTTATCCGTCCCAGACGGAGCAAATTCAGCATGGCTATCGAGTTTCCCGACGGTATGGCTCCGTCATAAATTTCCTTCTGGCGGGTGAGAAAACTTTCGCCATCGTCCGCAGTGAAATAGAATCCGCCGTCCTTGTTATCCCAGAAGTGCTCAAGTAAGTGTTGGTTTAAGCTTAGTGCCTTTTTCAGATAATCGAATCTAAAAGTGGTTTCGTACAATTCGAGCATTCCGTAGATCAGAAAGGCGTAATCGTCCAGATGGGCCGGGACCGCGGCTTCTCCATCTCTATAGCGGTGAAAAAGCCGCCCATTGGACATCAGTGTATTACTCAGGATGAAGTCCACGGTTTTCTTGGCAGCGCTGGTATATTTTGGCTCATCAAGGACCCGAGATGCTTTGGCGAGAGCAGCAACCATCAGACCGTTCCAGTCAGTTAAGATTTTATCGTCTTTCTGGGGGTGGATACGTTTGTCACGGTAGGCAAACAGTCTCTGTCGTATTGATTCCAGACGTTTTTGAAGCTCAGGCACAGACACACCAAGATCTGAAGAGATTTCTGGCAACGGCTTGGCTAGGTGAAGGATATTTCTCCCGCTTATGCCCCTGGCTACTTCATCATTAAAGTTGCCACTCTCTCTCATGCCAGACAGCTTTATCAAAAGGTCCGCTTCATCAGGCGCAAGTATTCGTCTGATTTCATCATACGTCCACAGGTAAAACTTCCCCTCCTGGCCCTCACTGTCAGCGTCTTCTGCAGAGTAGAACCCGCCTTCTGGAGAGGTCATGTCGCGAAGCACGTAAGTTAGAATCTCACGTGCTGTCTGCGCATATTCCTCGTTCCCGGTCGCCTGAAAGGTCTCGATGTATGCCATGGCCAGCAAAGCTTGATCGTAGAGCATCTTTTCAAAGTGCGGCACAAGCCATTGCCGGTCCGTCGAATATCGGTGAAAGCCAAAGCCCAAATGGTCATAAATACCTCCGCGTCTCATCTCTTGAAGAGTCCTTTCTGCCATGTCCAAAGCTTTCTCATCCTTGGTCCGCCTCCAATAGCGGAGCAGAAAGTCAATGTTGTGTGCCGTCGGAAATTTTGGTGCTCCGCCAAAGCCGCCACGCTCTTCATCAAACTTATCTCTGAGTTGCTCATAGGCTAGATGGAGCATGGCTTCACCCAGTTCTTCGCCCGCCTCTTGTGAGGCGGCTTTTTGAAGTGCCGCAGTAATCTGACTTGCTGAGGCCAGGACTTCGTTCCTTCGTGTTGCCCAGATCTCCTTTATACGCGGTATAAGGTCTAACATTCCCGGTCGTCCGAACCTTGTTTCCCTTGGAATATACGTAGCGGCAAAGAACGGCTTCTTCTCTGGCGTCATAATAATAGTAAGAGGCCAACCGCCACTGCCAGTCATCATCTGACAGACTGTCATGTAGAGCATATCAATGTCAGGGCGCTCCTCACGGTCCACTTTTATCGAAACGAAGACATCGTTCATCAGGCCGGCTGTCTTTTGGTCTTCAAATGACTCGTGCGCCATTACGTGACACCAGTGGCAGGTCGAATATCCGATTGACAGGAAGACAGGTCTATTTTCCCTTTCAGCTTTCTCAAACGCCTCATTGCCCCACGGATACCAGTCAACCGGGTTTTGGGCATGTTGAAGTAGATACGGGCTTGTTTCTAATATAAGTCTATTGGACATATCATGTGTCTCTTTTAATCGGCAGCAACCGTCGAGTAATATCAGACTGGCAAACCATAATATTTTCAACTGGCGGTATGCTTTTGACTGATTTCAAATCGCTTCCAGGTGAAATTCCGTAACATCGGACAAGGTGACACCATTTTCAAGCTCAACCGTATACAAATAAAGCGTCATCGTCGAACTATCATCTACTTCCGCTGCAATCGAACGCAACATATATGCCACGACTGCCTTTGAGCCCAACACTTTACCTGTTTGATTTTCATACCTCTCGAGAGCCTGTAATCCGGGCCGTTCGCGGCGACCCCTTATTTTAATTTTCACCCTCGCACCCTCAGAGTACTTGGCCGGCATTATGACCTCCCCAGATTGGTTACCTCGCTTCAAGCTTGTGAAAGAAGGGATATATTTCTCTCAAGTTGTTAGTTTTACTTTACTCTGATGGGAAAGTTGTGTCTATGACTTTTATCCCAAACCGAGCCGCAGGTGGAATAGTTGTCTTCAGTACTTTTGATTCAGAAGGTAACATTCTACTTCTTGAGAGACTACCAAATGAATGAATGGTAGTCTGCGAGAATTTCAATAGAAACGAATTTGAAGGTATATTAAATGCCGTTTTTGCCAGATCGCTCTCTTATTTGAGCTCGCCAATTATCGGGAACTTATCCAGAAGACTGATACTGTGAGGTGCAGCTTTCTCCAACGCTTCTGTGAGGTCGCAACCACAGGGATGCATGGCATGATGGATACCGGTTCTCCAGTGATAGCTGGAGGATAAATCATACACTTTACCGCGATATGCGATGTAGGCAATGCCGTCCCTCCCATCGTATTTCTGTAGTTCTTCCCGGGTGAATACTTTCATGTCATAATTACTCTATCCAAAGGCTACGTCAAGCAGCATCATTATGGCAAAGCCACCCATACCGCCCATCGTGGCCAGGTCGCTGTTACCGCCTCGTTGAGCTTCAGGTACCACCTCCTCAATCACGACAAATATCATAGCACCGGCAGCGAAGGCCAGGGCATACGGCAACATAGGCTGGGCAATTACAACAACTGCAGCACCTATAACCCCCGCAATCGGTTCAACGATCCCTGATAGCTGTCCGTACCAGAAGCTCTTCCTTCGCGACATACCTTCACGTCTTAATGGCAGGGAGACCGCCAGGCCCTCAGGGAAATTCTGAATTCCAATGCCAATTGCGAGAGCAATGGCAGCTCCCAAGGAGGCCGAGGGAAGCCCGGCAGCTATAGCTCCAAAAGCCACCCCTACCGCAAGGCCTTCAGGAATGTTATGCAAGGTGATAGCAAAAACTAGCAGAGTACTCCGATGCCAGCTAGTTTTAATACCCTCGGCTTCCTCCATACGAGAACCGATGTGGAGATGGGGTAGCACTCTATCAACTATTCGTAGGAAAATGCCGCCAATCAAGAATCCCACGACAGCCGGTACCCAGGCAGGAATACTCTTGCCCTCTGACATTTCGATCGCTGGTGCCAGAAGAGACCAGTAACTGGCGGCAATCATGACTCCACCGGCGAAACCAAGCATGAAGTCAAGCACTCTACGGCTTATGTCCTTCGCTGTAAAGACAGTGGCGGCTCCGGCAGCGGTCACCGCCCAGGTAAAACAGGTCGCCAAGAACCCTTGCAGAACCGGGTGAAGGTTTTGAAACAGCGTAATAAACACTTCACAAATGCCAACAAATAGTGGGGGGACTTATGTTTAGCCTAAGCCCCCCCATAGATCATCATCATTTCTTACTTTAGAAACTTGGAAACGAAGGGAGAAGTGTCGCCGCGTCGCAAGAAGTGACCGGAAGGGCCTTCACCAAGGAATTCGGAAAACCATGACTCGTGCTCAATCTCTTCGTTAAGGATAGACTGCGAAAGCTCATAGGTGCGGTGGTCTTTGCCCGCAGTAATGTTGCAGATGTTTGTATACCCTCGAACTGCACATCTCTCCGCCTCTACGAGTACTGTCAACATTGCGTTCACATCTGTCGGGTCCTTGGGTAAGCTGGCTGGAGGACAGGCAGAGCAATTGTGGAAATCCACCATGCTCTCGGGCAACTTGCCTCCAAGTTCGTAGATACGCGGCACGAGGGCTTCAAAATGATTACGATCTTCTATCCGGGCAGTCTCAGCTATTTCCTTTATGGTTTCTCCCTGAAGTCCAATTAGATTGGCCCTGAGAATTGTGTAATAATAGTAAGTTGTTAACTCTGCGGCAGCGTTATCAACGAGCAATTCCAATAATTCCTTTACGTTGACTCCAGCTTTTTCAACCATTTCAATTGCAACTTTGGCCATTTTTGATACCCCCTCTTATTTCGCTAGTGTGGACCAATAAATCTCCCTTAAGAGTTTAATTATTACTTCGTGTAATAGTCATAAAACTTGATTGAGAAATATTACAAAATTATGACATTTTGCAGAATCAGGCAAGGTCGATTCTTGCCTGAAAATCGATTAAATAGAGAAAGAAATCCTTTTAAGCACCTCACAGGACGAACTGAGGCACTACAACTTCTGGAAGCAGTTCACCGGTCGTGAAGCTGCTCTGACCACATCAAGTGCAGCTTGTTTATAAGTTTCTCTCCAATCTGAGTTGTTAAGGGCAGGATCAGGAACATCCCGTTCTTGCGAGTATATTGCTCCACAAATGTTTGGCCCCAGCTTCCCGATAACTCCTGTGTCAGCTAATAGAAAGGGGTTGGTCGTCCCCAGACGGGCACGAAATCAGCGAAGGTATTTGTCGATAGGCGTCTTCGAAAGATTGTTTCTCTGCTGGCATGGGCAAAACTCCCATGAAGAATCCCCGGTCTGGCAGAGATACAGGGTCAGCTGGAGTTACGTTAGTCTCTTGAGGGGTTGTGGGCGATGGTTAGTAAGTTTTGCATCGCCAGATGTCAATTCGAGTAGCTAGTGCTAATAACTTCAATATTGGCCAGTCCTTCTGCTGATGACCGAGGTTGAGACTTAATTAACAGGAGCAACCGGAATCCAGCTTGGAGACGACTCCCAGGGGTAAGACGAGATTATTTTTTCACCACTTCCATCAACATTAGAGATCCTGATTCGATGTGTGCGGCCACCATTTTCAAACACCCAGGTATAATACGTGATCATGGTTCCGTCCGGGGAGTATTGGGGTAAGACATCGGCCTCACCGTCATCCTGGGTTATCCTCTTCAGATCGCCCCCGTCGGTATCAACTGTGAAAATATTATACACCGGATTGCCGTCCGGTCCTGATTCGCGCACCTTGGCCTCAAAAATGATACGATCTCCATTTGGAGAGAACATCGGGTCATTAATCGCCAAAAGTGTCTCATCGTGTTCGAGAACCAGTTTCTTGTTTGCACCATCTTCATCCATCATGTACAGATCAAAACTCCCCGATAGACCCTTGGAGTGTATATAAAGCACCTTGCTTAGCTCAGAAAAGGAAAAACTCGGATCAGCGTAAACCTCACCCGGCTCCGCAAAGGTCAATTGCCTCTTACCGGAACCGTCAGCATTAATCACGTAGATATCGTACTGGGGAAGAAGTTTGGTTTCTACCACATTCTCTAAATCGGCAGCCGTTCTATGGGCTGAGTCAGATATGTAGACTATCTTGGTTCCGTCATGGTTCCAGTGAGCCCCGAAGTCTAACCAATCATTGTTGGTCAGCCTCTGTAGCTTAGAGCCGTCTATGTCTATTACAGCAATTTCCCAACCAGGGTCTGTTTCCTGAACACTGGCCTGCGGGCAATCATGAATGCTGCACAATATCTTCTTGCCATCCGGAGAAACATCAGCCTGGTTCTCCCAGAGGGCATTATTCGTGATTCTTTGTATATCGGAACCGTCAGTATTCATGGAGTAAAGTTCAAAATACCTTTGAGGGTTGGATTGGAAAGCAGGATCGTTCTGGGGAGCATCTCTTGCACTTTGGAAAATGATTCTATCCTGGTGTGCGGGCACTTGGTCTGTTTCCATAGCGCACCCGCTGGATAAAACAAGAATCACGGCAAGAAATAGAACTGTAGCGAGAATTCTCTTGTTCATTTCTGCAAATTTTCACCGGACACACCGTAGCCATTATTAATGAGACACAAGTATGGGACACATACCAGCCCCTTATTTTCCAATAGATGCCGGGTAACTGTCAATCAAGCTAGTTCGATATCTGTCAGGTCTTCTTATTGCCTCTACCAGAATGACATTAAGCTTCTCTGGAGATGTCCTAATTTCAACCGGAGCCCTTTCTTCCACCTCAATGGCCTTTGACAAATTAGTATATTCTTGGTACACTATCAATAAATAGTTCATGATTAAGATGGTGTTAAGTATTGGTGCCTTAGTATCTTCTCCACAAAAATGAAGACAGGAGAGGGATCATAGACAAGTCACAATTGATTGGCGAGATAGTCGAACTGCAGCGGGAGGCGAGCCGAACTCTGGGTGCACATGCCGGCAGTTTGCTGGTAAAATCGGGGCTTACAATCGCCCAACTAAAGAACCTCTTATTGATTGCAGACATGGGAAGCACTAATTTCAGGAAACTGGCAGAAGCCCTAGGAGTCACTCCTTCTAACGTGACTGGTATCGTTGATCGCCTGGTGGAACAAGGGTTGGTCAGCCGAGAGGAGAATCCGGAAGACCGTCGGGTGATGACGCTGCAAGCCACCGACAGCGGGCGAGCCCTATTGTCTGGCCTCAAAGAGAGTGGCATAAAGCACATGACCCGCATACTGTCTTCACTGAGCCTCGAAGAGCTCGCCGCTCTGGCTAAGGGGCTTTCGGCACTTGTCAGGGCAGCAAATGCGTTCAAAGGTGAGATTTCAGATGACCATGATTGAAGTTGAGGGACTGACCCGGCGTTTTGGGAATTTTTGCGCCGTAGACCACATCTCATTTCAGATTGAGAAGGGCGAGGTATTCGGCTTTCTCGGTCCCAATGGAGCCGGCAAGTCAACGACGATACGCATGCTCTGCACGCTGCTTCGACCCACCGAAGGCAGCGCCCGGGTAGCTGGCTTTGACATCGTTAAGGAGCCGGGTAAAGTCAGGCAGCATATCGGTCTGGTTGCCGAAAAGCTTATTCTCTATGACCAACTGACGGCGGAGGAAAATCTCACCCTCTTCGGTAGGCTGAACAACCTGCCCGAAGACCAAATCAGAGAAGGCACCGGTAAGTGGCTGGGCCGTCTTCATATGGAGGCGTGGCGCAAAAATAGGGTGGGCACATTCTCTACTGGTATGAAGCAGCGAATCAATGTCGCTCGCGCGCTGCTCCACCACCCCGATGTCATCTTTCTTGATGAGCCGACTCTTGGCCTCGACCCGCAGACAACCCGGGCCATTCACGAATTTATCCTTGAACTGGGACAGGAAGGCATGACTGTAGTTCTGACCACTCATGATATGGCCGAGGCTGAATCCCTGTGCCAGCGAGTAGCCATCATTGACCAAGCGAAAATAGTGGCACTAGATACTACCCCCAACCTGAAGAGGCTGGTCTCTGAGAATAACACCGCAATTATTGATGTTGAAATAGGCAACCTGAACGAGGCCATGCTCTCTCAATTAAAAAGCGAGCCGTCCATTAGTTCCATAATGCAGACGGATACCTACCACGTTAGAGTTCATACCCGCCTTGCTGATGATATCGGTCCAGTTATGAGCGCCCTCAGTGCCGCTGGAGCCAATATCAGGTCAGTGAACACAGTGGTGCCAAGACTGGAGGATGTCTTCCTTCACCTCACCGGCCGCGAGATACGGGATAAGGTAGCGGCTTCAGTGCCTTCAGCCAGGCCCCGCCGCTTCGGAGGAAGGGTCTCAAGGATCAGGTGATAAAGGAGAGAGCGATTGTTCGATAGACTCAAGAACCTGGTGATGCACAGCCTTCGTCTGGCGGTTAAGGACCTGCAGGTCTTTGTCCGCGACCGGGCGATGCTCATCTCCTTTATCGTTATGCCCATCTTCATGATGATAATGATGGGGTTCATCTTTCCCTCACAGAACGCCTTAAAAAACGTTCCCTTAGGCGTTGTCAATCTTGATGACGGACCGGTCGGCGATCAGATAATCTCGGCGCTGCAGCAGATGAACCGTAGCCAGAGCGACCTGATGTTTGACATCACTTATCTGCGCAGCAAAGGCATAGCCATAGACTTGATTAAGGCCCAGTCTATAAATGGTGCCCTGGTCATCCCGGCTGATTTTTCCGCCAAAATCTGGGCTGCTGAACCGACCTCGGTGATCCTCATCACCGACCAGTCAAACCCCCAGGTATCCGCCGGTGTCACCGGGGTACTGGACGCATTTGTGTCGGAAATGGCCAGCCAGATGGGAGCACAGAAAGTGGCTGCCTCATTACCGGGTGTGGGTGACCCGCAGTTGCTGGTGACACCATTCACGATTGAGACGGAGGGCACCGTTCCCGGCAAGCCCAACTATTTCGAGTTCATTGCCCCCGGTCTGATGGCAATGGTCATCATGTTTGCCGCCATGACCGGCCTGGCGGTTTCAATATCAAAAGAGCGCGAGATGGGCACCATGGACGGCATCCTTTCCGCTCCCATTAGCCGGCTTTCCATCGTGCTGGGCAAGAGCCTCGCCCAGGTGGTGCGTGGTCTAATGCAGGCTGTGCTGGCTCTGGCACTAGCCATAGTAATTTTTGGGGTTGTGGTTCACGGCAGCTACTTACTGCTGCTGCTATTACTCCTGCTCACGGTATTTTCCTTTATCGGCATTGGTATTATGATATCGGCACTGGCCGCGGAACAGGAAACCGCGATGACGATAATGATGACCCTGACTTTTCCGATGCTCTTTCTTTCCGGTGCCCTCTTTCCCATTCAGCAAATGCCTACTGCTATTCAGGCTATTTCCAAATTTTTACCGCTTACCTATGCGGTTAACGCCCTGCGCGAGTGCATCGTGCTCGGAACGGGAATATCAGGGATGATGACGGAAATCTGGGTCATGGTTGGTTTCGGTGTCGTGTTTACGGCGCTGGCGATACCGGTGTTCCAGAGGGTCATTACCAGATGAGGGGAAAGCGTGAGTAGATAATAAATAAATGAAGATTGCATCGGAACCATTCTGATGCGTTCGACGATTGGGAGGAACTAACTGATGAGGAAATTGCGTTTTTGGCTTGTGATGCTAACAGTGCTGGTCTTGCTCATAGGAGCAGCAACGCCGGTACTGGCCAAAGTAGAAGGGGAGCCTGAGTTAGAGGCGACCTTGCTCGGGAGCAACGAGTTCCAGGTAGGGCAGGACATAACCATGCAAATAGCAATTCAGAATAACGGGACTTTTTCTTCCGAGAGAATGAGCACCCCGTCTCAAAAAGTAATGGCAGTGGGCTACCTGACCCCAACAGGCGTTACTCTTGTTCCTCCCTGTACTACGGCAGTGAGTTTGACTGCCAGGCTGAGTTCGGAAAGCCCTTCGATTGAAGTCCTGAGTGAGACAGCATTTATTGGCACGCTGGCCAGGGGTACCTCCACCATGCAGCCACCGACTTTCAAGATCAGGATTGGTCAGGATGCCGAGCCAGGAACCTATCCGCTCACCGTAGAACTTGAATATGAATACCTTAGCAATGTCTATTGGGTGAACTCTGGGGACGAGGGCCTTCCCAACTATGAGCCTGAATTTGATTTTGCGTGGAGTAGAAAAACAGAGAGTGAAGAGATTTCAATTCGGGTAGTGGGCACCTACTTCTCGGCAGCAGTTATTCAGGCAGAAGAGGTTAGGGCGGGGACGACGGGTATCGTCACAGTGAATATTCAGAACAGCGGGTCCGGCGTTGTGCATGAAGTTACTGCCGAGATAGTCCCTGGAAACAGTCTTTCTCCAATAGGTCCTGCCAGTTACCTCGGGGATATCCTCGGCGGCAACTCGGTTACGACTCAATTCAAAGTGTCAGTCTCAGAAGAGGCAATCGCTAAAACTGTCCCAGTTGACATCCTGATCAAGTACAAGGATGAAGAGGAGGTGGCAGGACAATCCCTGCTGACGGTCGGTGTTCCAGTAGAAGGCAAATTGCAGCTCGAAGTCCAGCCGGTGCAAGCTGACAGCAGTCTAACTCCCGGAACCGAGACAATTATCGAAATTCCCATTATGAATACCAGTGGCCATGAGGTCAAGGATGCCATTGCTCGCATCAATGTTGTAGACCCATTTTCAACCGCCCCGTTATCAACGACTGACGATACCGCCTATGTGGGTACTCTTCAGCCCGGCGATACTGGCACAGCAAGGTTCAAGATAAGCGTCGATGCTGATGCGGTTCCTAAGGCGTACACACTTGAGGTTCAGGTCAAATACACTGACTCTCTTGGCAATTCCTACATATCTGATCCGATTACGTCAGTCATAACCGTGCAGCCTCCTTCCGGTATCCCGGTCACGACTATTGTTCTTATTGCTCTTGCTGTCGTGGTCTTACTCGGCATCATATTGTATCGTGTAAGAAGGAGCAAGAAGCCCGGGTGATCCACAGAGAAGAAATAGAAAGAGGCTGCCGTGCACTTACAATAGTCCGATATTGGCCAACCTCTTCATTTTGGCAGTCTTGATTTCCATAAAGGTGCCACCTGGTTTGTACCCTCCGCATCGGTACGGGCTGTGTCATTTGAGGTCTCCACGGATGGGAAACGACACACTAGTCCTGCCGCGCATCAGCGACAGCAGCATGCCAATGCCCGCCAGGGGAATGGCTAATAGGGCCGCCGCATGGAGGCCATTGGTAAAGGCTGTGTCGATCGCCATTCGGGCTGCTGGGTCCGAGGCGACGGAAGCCATCTGCTCCGGCGACGGCAGGCCCGTCAGTGCGAATGCTCCTGCTGTGGCGAACGCGGCAAAGACAGTCCCGCCAAAGGCGATGCCCAGACTCTGCCCCGTGTAGCGGAACAAACCCAGAAGACCGGAGGCGATGCCTCGCTTGGCGGTCGGCGCCGCCGACATTACGGAGTTATTGTTCGGTGCCATGAACATGCCGAGCCCGACCCCGAATATGGTAAGCCGCCAGATCACATGCCATACGGCCATGTCAGCGGTAATCTGAGAGAGCAGGAACAGGCTGAGCATGACCACGCCCAGCCCGCCCGTGGCAAGACCCCTGGCCCCCATCTTGTCCGAGAGCCGCCCCGATATGGGTGCTGCGAACATCAGTGTTGCCGGAAGAGGCAGCATCAGTAATCCGGCACTCTGTGCTGAGTAGCCACGGATCCCCTGCCAGTAGAAGGGGAGGAGCAACATGACAGTGGCCATGGCGATGGTTGCGAAGGAACCCGCGGTCTGGCCGGCAGCGAACTCGCGTATGCGGAACAGAGACAGGTCCACCAGGGGAAACCTCGTTTTCTTCTCGCGTAGAATGAAAAGGCTCAGGATTATCATTCCAGCTATGACCAGGCCGATGACTGTGAACGATTCCCAGCCCCACTCCGGAGCTTTGGTGATACCCAGCAGCAGCGTGCCCGCCCCGCTCAGTAGCAGTCCCGCCCCCAGCCAGTCAATGGGTTCCAGGCTGCGGTTGCTCTGCAGCGGCGGCAGGATGAGTACGGCGAGAATCGCGGCTATAATACCGATGGGCACGTTGACCAGGAACACCCACTCCCAACCGAAATGGGTAACCAGAAAGCCGCCCAGGGTGGGCCCGATGGCCGCGCCGCCGCTTACCAGTATGGCCTGCACTCCCATGGCGACACCACGTTTCCCCGCGGGAAAGGTATCGGTGATGATGGCCAGCACGTTGCTGGTAATCAGGGCGCCGCCAAAAGCCTGGACCAGCCTGGCGCCGATGAGCCAGAGGATGGACTGGGAAAAGGCTGCCAGGAGGCTAGCGGCAGCGAAGATGAGAACACCTATGATGAACAGTCGCTTGCGTCCCAGGACGTCGCTGATGCGTCCGAAGAAGGGCACGAGACCGGTCAGCGCCAGCGTGTAGGCGATGAGGGTCCATTCCACCTCGGCCAGTGATGCATGCATCTCGCCGGCGATAGTCGGCAGAGCGATGTTCAGAATGGAGATGTCGATCACCACCATGAATAGTCCCAGAGCTACGGAGAAAAGCACCAGCCAGGGGTTATCGCTAAGTGCTCTTTTTGTATCGGTGTGTGCCATATCAAATCTCGTTTCCGTTTTTTAATGACATTCTCTTGCCTTATGCAATCTCACGTGACACAAGGGATTGCTAGGGTGTTACCGTAAATGGCTACCGATGTTTTCTTCCTGTCGCGCCCGCCTGCGCCATCATCTTCGTTTCTTCAGCTTGAACCAGGGATGAAAGCTGATGATGGAGTCTGCCGGTATCTTATTGTTGCGGGACGTGTTCCTGGTGATATCTATCGCCATGAGATAATCGGCGAGACGGTCAGGCATGAGGAAGTGTTCGGCTACATACTTCCGTCCGGCACTGCCCATCAATTCAGCGGCCGCCCGATTGTCCAGCAGGTACATTATCGTTTCGGCTGCCTCTCCTGGAGACCGGTAAAAATAGCCGGTATCGCCGTCCCTGACCTGGAGCGGTATGCCGCCCACGTCGGCTGTGATTACCGGCTTGGCTTTCCACAACGCCTCGGTCACCACCAGCCCAAAACCTTCTCTCGTGGAAGGCTGCATTATCACGCTTGCCGCTCGCTGGAGTGCGTTGATTTCAAGATTGCTGGTCGGCGGCAGGTCGAGCACGTGAACATCCCGGTCGTCCTTGGTCTCTTCATAAATCTTTGCCAGAACCCTCTCCCCCTCCGGGTCATCTCCAGCCAGGCTGCCCACCAGTACCAGCTGACATTTTCTTTCCCTCCTCGCCTCACGGAAGGCGGTGATGGTACGGTCTATACCTTTCCACGGGTCGAAACGGCCCACCTGCAGGACGAGCGGGACTTTATGGTCTATCTGGAGCCGGCCCATAACCTGTTCTATCTCCTGTGAAGAGAGCTCGCGGTTCTTGTCGGAAAGTGGGTCAATAAAAGGCGGGATGATAAATTTGGGCATAGGCCAGCGGGAGACAACGTAATGGGCAGCGGAGAAGATGGCAGCGTCATAGTGCTCGATACAGTCCGTCAGCAGGTCAACCAGGCGGATATTGTCCCTAAGGGTCGCCTCTTCTATATCAATATGACATCTCCACAACCAGATTCCTTCAGGCTTTTTCAGGTAGTGAGTCAGGCACAGCGGCTGCGGGTCGTGTACCGTTACCACATCCGGGATGTAGTCTATCAGATTCATGCTGGCGCATGACTCCAGGTTGTCAAGGTAGGTTCGCTCCATTTCGGCGGTAAAAGAGCCTTCCATACCCTGCATCAGGTTGTGCATGCCCTTGGTGCATTCAAAGTATTCTTTGTTCCCGCTGATAACCTTCCACTCCGTCTCAACGCCCAGGCTGTCCAAGAAGGGAACATAACTACGCAGCATTTCCGCCACGCCCCCGCCCTGCGCCGTGCCATTAAGCTCTAGAAGCTTAAGCCCGCTGACTCTTTTGACCGCTTCCTGCAACTTGTCGATCTTCTCCAGCCCCACGATAGCTGCATAGGCTTCGATAGGCGGTGAGGTCAAGGGACGAAAGCCCTTGCGCCTGCTGTATACCGTGCCATCGGGTAAAGGAGTGACAGTCTTCTTCTCTTTTATATCCGTTACATCCATAATTAATCGTCAGCTTTTTTAGCGGGTACCTAATTAAACATTGGTCAGTATTTCGCCGGGTGGTATACCCAGCCGGACCAGTTCATCCCGGCTCTGCTGTATCATGGCTTCCATGCCGCATATCATGGCCACGGGCCGACTGAGTCCCCCCAGGGCTTCTCTGAAGTGCGACTGCACGTAACCTGTTTTACCTGTCCAGGTGCCTGCTTCAGGGCGGCTGACAGTCAGGATAACGTCGATAC
>CAZNSC010000007.1:0-45533 GCA_964575695.1 uncultured Dehalococcoidales bacterium | reverse complement strand
CTCAGCACCGGGTTCTCCCCCATAACATAGATTGCCTTGATCTGCCCCCGGTAGGCGGCGTCAAGAATTTCGGTGATGGTCAGTCCCGGTTGAGCCGGTAGCGAGCAGTCCCAAGCAGTCTCAAACTTCTGCCTGATAGCCGGGTCAGTCACGGCTTGATAGCCAGGATAGACGTTGGGCAGCGCACCCATATCACAGGCACCCTGCACATTATTCTGACCCCGGAGCGGGTTTACCCCACTCCCCGGCTTGCCAATGTTTCCCGTGAGCATCGCCAGGTTGGCAATAGCCAGGACGTTATCCGTACCATGAGAATGCTGGGTGATACCCATGGTATACAGGATAGTCCCCGGCTTGTCGGTGGCATATAGACGGGCAGCTTCGGCTATCCGTTCCTTGGGGACGCCGGTAATCTGCCCAACAGAATCGAGGTCAAAGTCCCTGAGGGACTCTTTAAAGGCATCAAAGTTTTCGCAGCGTTCAGTGATAAAGCCGGAGTCAAGTAGCCCCTCATCAATGATGACCCGGCACATCCCCATAATCAGGGCGACATCGGTGCCCGGGCGGTGTCGCAACCACAGGTCGGCATCACGGACAAGCATAATCTCGCGGGGGTTAGCCACAATAAGCTTGGCCCCCCGGCGCGCTGTCTTTCTGACCTCCCAGCCAATGATAGGGTGAGCCTCAGTAGTGTTGGTGCCGATCGCCAGTATACATCGGGCATCACGAATATCATTGATGGAGTTGGTCATCGCCCCGCTGCCGAACGCTGTGACCAGACCGGCCACAGTAGGGGAATGTCAGAGACGGGCACAATGGTCAACATTGTGCGTGCCCAGAACAGCCCGGGCAAACTTCTGAAGGACGTAGTTCTCCTCGTTGGTACACTTGGCCGAAGAGATGACAGCGACCTGGTCTGGCCGATAACGACCGAGCCTGGTGGCCACCTCATCCAGAGCCTCATCCCAGGTTGTCTCGGTGAACCGGCCATTCTGCTTCATTAAGGGAGCGGTCAAACGCTCCGGGTGGGTGACATACTCGGCAATACCAAACCGTCCCTTGACACAGAGGTGACCCCGGTTGACATCGTTGTCCTTATCGCCACGAACGAATATCACCTTTTCGTCCTTAATACCCAGATTCATCTGGCAACCGACGCCACAATAGGGGCAGGTGGTCTTCACCTCCCGCTCTGGCCAGTGTGTCTCCTTGGGTATCAGGGCACCAACCGGGCAATGAGCCATGCACTCGCCACAGGACTTGCAGATTGATTCGAGTAACGGCTTATCGCCAAAGGTGGCGACCTTCATGGAGTGTCCCCGATAGGCCAGCTCGATCGCCCCGACGCCGGTTATCTCATTGCAGGTGCGCACACAGCGGGCACACAGGATGCACCGGTTACGGTCAACGTCAAAGAAGGGGTTGCTGGTATCAACCGGAAACGACCGGGGCACCCCGGGCAGGCGCAACTCGGTGATGCCCATATAGTCAACGACCTTTTGTAGCTCGCACCGCTCATTTGCCGGACAGGCGACACAGCGGTCAGTTACGGCGACACTGCGCAGACAAATGTCATAAGGACTGCACCGCGGCTCACCCGTTTTCGGGTTTCTGCGGTTACAGACCAGGCAATCGCTGGGATGATTAGTCATGAGCAACTCAAGAGCAACGCGGCGAACCTTGGTTATCGCCTCGGTCTCGGCGCGGACGACCATCCCGTCGCCTGCCAGATAGGTACAGGCAGGCTGCAAGCCGCGCACCTTCTCGATTTCGACAACGCAAAGGCGGCAACCTCCGTATGGCTCCAGGTCAGGATCATAGCAAAGGGTAGGGATATAGATTCCGGCCGTCTGGGCTGCCTCGAGCACGGTCATCCCTTTCTTCGCCGCAACCTCTTGACCATTAATGGTCAGCCTGATCTCGTCCACGACTCCTCCTTGTTACTCACGCTCCTCAAGGTCGCACCTGAGGCACCGCAACGCCTCCTCAATCGCCATCTCATCAGTATAGCCAAGCTCCACCTGGCCGAAGTTGCCAAGCCGCTGTTCAACTGCCAGCATCGGCATCTGCGGCCGCCGCTTCTCCTCGGCTTCTTCAAGCGCGGTGGCTGCCTCTTCAGGCGGTGCCAGCACTTCATCAATATCTCCACTACCGCCCAGATATTTATCGATGGAAATAGCCGCCTGTCTGCCATCAGCAATCGCCTCGATGACCGAGGCCGGCCCAGTCACGGCATCACCACCGGCAAAAACCCCCTCCCTGGAGGTGGCAAGGGTATCGGGGGTAACCTCAATCGTATTACCACGGCCAGTGGCCAGATTAAACTGGCGAGGGACCTCAGGACGTTGACCGATAGCACCGATAATGGTATCAAAGCTCATGATAAACTCGCTACCCTTAACCGGCTCCGGTCGGCGCCGTCCACTGGTATCCATCTCTCCAAGCTCCATACGAATAGACTCTAGCCCAACCCGACCATTCTGGCTGATTACCCTTGATGGCGCCGCCAGGAAATATATCTGCACCCCCTCAGCGATCGCCTCCTCAACCTCCTCAGGGTTGGCGGGCATCTCGGCCTGGGTACGACGGTAGACAATGGTCACCTCCTTGGCTCCGAGGCGAAGTGCTGTCCGCGCGGCATCAGTGGCCGCATTGCCGCCACCAATAACCGCCACTTTATCCCCCACCTCCACCTTCCTGCCCAGACTCACCTCGCGCAAGAAGTTGACACACTCCATCACCCGAGGGCTGTCCTCCCCCTCAACCCCTATCCTCATACCCTGGTGCGCTCCGATGGCTAAGAATACGGCGTTATAGCCCTCCTGAAACAGGCTGTCAATGGACTCAACCCGGGTATTGGTCTTTATATCAACACCGGTGTCTTCTATCTCCTTAATCTCCGCCCTGAGGATATCCTTGGGCAGTCGGTAATCAGGGATACCAACCCGCATCATACCACCCGGCTCAGGCAAGGCCTCAAACACGGTAACCGAGTGCCCCCGCCTCGCCAGATAGTAGGCTGCCGTCAGCCCCGACGGTCCGGAGCCAACGATGGCTACCCGCTTACCGGTGGCCGGCGGTGGTTTAAGGTTTTCCTTCCACGCTCCGGTGTCATGTTCGGCGGCGTACCTCTTCAGCATCCGGATGGCAATCGCCTCGTCAAGCTGAGCGCGCCGGCACTTAGCCTCACACGGGTGGAAACAGACCAGACCGCAAACAGACGGGAAGGGTATTTTCTCCCGGATGACGGCGACAGCCCCGCCTGGCTTGCCCTTACCGATAAAGCGGATATAGCGGGGGGCGTCTATTCCCGCCGGACAGGTATGGCTACACGGAGCCGTGACCAGCCCCCGACAGGCCGCCGCCCGGCAGCGGTGTTTGTTGATATGCTCCTCATACTCATCCCGGAAGTATCGGATAGTGGTCAGCACCGGGTTGGGTGCCGTCCCCCCCAGGGCACAGAGTGAGCCGGCTTTGATAGCCTCACTGAGTTCCAGAAGCAGGTCAATGTCCTCAGGCTTGCCTCTTCCACTACAGATATTCTCCAGTATATCCAGCATCTGCTTGGTTCCGGCACGACAGGGGACACACTTGCCGCACGATTCGTCCTGGGTGAAGGAAAGGAAATAGCGGGCAACGTCAACCATGCAGGTGTCCTCATCCATGACCACCATACCGCCCGAGCCCATAATAGAACCGGCCTCAGCCAGTGACTCATAGTCCACCAGCCGGTTTAGATGGCTTACCGGCAGGCAGCCACCGGACGGCCCCCCCGTCTGGACGGCCTTGAAGCGCTTGCCACCAGGAATACCACCACCAATCTCGTAGATTATTTCCTGGACCGGGATTCCCATGGGCACCTCGACCAGACCGCTGTTGGCAATCTTGCCGGTTAGCGCAAAGACGGCTGTCCCCTTGCTTTTCTCAGTGCCAATCTGGGCATACCAATCAGCACCTCTGGCGATGATGACGGGCACAGTGGCCAGTGACTTCACATTATTGATGTTGCTCGGCTTACCCCACAGGCCGGACTGGGCCGGGAACGGCGGGCGGGGGCGGGGCATACCCCGCTTACCCTCAATAGATGCCATCAGCGCCGTCTCCTCGCCACAGACAAAGGCGCCGGCGCCTTCTTTGACGTGGAGCCGGAAGCTGAAAGCGGAGCCCATTATATTCTCACCGAGGAAACCCTTCTCTTCCGCCTGCTTGATGGCGAATCGCACCCGCTTGACCGCCAGCGGGTATTCAGCCCTGATGTAGATGTAACCCTCAGAAGCGCCTATGGCATAGGCGGCAATCGCCATCCCCTCAATAACCGTATGCGGGTCACCCTCCATGGTGCTCCGGTCCATGAAAGCGCCAGGGTCACCCTCGTCGGCGTTACAAATCATATATTTTGGCTCACCCGGGGAATTGCGGCAGAACCCCCACTTTACCCCTGTCGGGAAGCCAGCGCCACCCCGCCCTCGCAAACCGGAGCGCTTGACCTCGTCAATGACCTGCTCCGGGGTCATCTCAACCAATACCTTTCGCAGGGACTCGTAGCCGCCGACGGCCATGTAGTCCTCAATCCTCTCCGGGTTGATGTGACCGCAGTTGCGCAGGATGATGCGCTGCTGCTTGCTGTAGAAAACTATGTCCTTGTAATGCGGCACCGGCTCGCCGCTAATAGGGTCTTTATAAAACAGGCGGCCTACCGGCTGCCCGTCCCGGAGATGGGACTGGACAATCTCGGGGACGTCATCAACTCTAACATGAGTGTAGAAGATGCCTTCCGGCTCAACAACAGCAATGGGGCCCTGCTGGCAGAAGCCGTGGCAGCCGGTAAAATCCACCCTTACCCCCTCCAAACCCGCTTCGGCCACGGCCTTTTCCAGGGCTTCCGTAATCTCAACTGACTTGCCGGAGACGCATCCCGTCCCCTGGCAGAGATAGATTTTATGCTTGTTGTTTCTACTCGGCTTTGCCTCGATCACCAAAGACCTCCGCTACTTTTCTGGTCGTCATCTGACCATGGGTCTCCTTATCAACTGTCATCGTCGGTGCCAGAGCACAGGCGCCAATGCAAGCCACGGTCTCCAGGGTATACTCCAGGTCATCGGTGGTCTCCCCTGGCTTGACACCCAGCCGCCTCTCCACCTCACGGAGGATTCGCGCTCCGCCACGCACATGGCAGGCGGTCCCTCGGCACACCCTGACCACCCTTCGGCCCGAAGGAACCAGCTTGAACTGAGCATAGAAGGTACTTACGCCAAAGACAGTACTCTCCGGTATATGAAGGAACCTGGCGATTTCCAGCATTACCTCCGATGGCAGGTAGCGAAACTGTTCCTGTGCTTCCTGTAGAATCGGGATAAGCTCTTCCTTCCGACCACTAAAATGGGAGAAGACCTCACGCAACTTCTGTTTAACATCAGCTTCCGCTACTATGGTTATCACCTCCTGCCCTGAGCAGCTTGACTAACCTCCAGGCTATAGACTCACAAAGCACGTTTATGTCCTCGGTGGACAGGTAATCGGAGATAGTGCTATCAAATAGTATGTTCCCCTGGGGAGGGAACTCCTCATCACCCCGCCACAGGACTAGAGTTATCGGCACCCGGCTAAAGGCGTTGATGGTTACCGCCACATCGCCATAATCTGCGGGATAGCCCCCAAAAATTCGAGCAATATCTGGTACCCGCTGGGGCTCCTCCCCAAGGTGGTCAACAAGGGGCTTGATCGCCCTCTTGGCAAATGTCGGGAAGTAGCTGATTCCTTCCGGCAATTCCCTGTAGGTTATTACCCGGTTCAGGAGAGGGGTGCCCTTTGCCTGAGTTAAATAGTGCAAGAGCAGTATCTTGTCTTTCAGTACCACCGCCTCACCGTCCGGCAGTGAGATCTCAATCTCAGGAAGAGTGATCTGGTATGACTGGCCCAGGTATTCGAGAATGACCAGCTTCTTAGAACCTATATACCTGGCACCACTCCTGCGGCATTGCCGCTCTATATCATCAACCTTGGCTAGTTGCTCAGCGGCAAGCCGATACGCCTGCTCATAGCCGTACTCATACTTGCCCAGGTTGGTTGATGACAGCAGTCTATTTTCCATCTGAAGTAGGTTAACCGCCAGTTCTTAGCCGGGTAAAAAGTCCAGCGCTTAACGGAACTATATTTCAAGCCAAGAGTGAGAATAGAGTATTTCCCCGGAGAGCACCCTGACCGTCTTAACATATTCCGCCTCTTTCTGGCTGAGCGAGGCGAGGGCGGGCCGCTCACCATCCATCACCCGATGCACCAGGTCAACAATCTCTGGCATCTCACCCCGGGCGATGCTGATTAATTCGGTATCAAAGGCGTCAACTATCGCTGAATATAACCCGTACTTCATAAGCATTATGAGGCAGGTCCGGTTAAGGTAAGGTCTGAGATGAGCCGGGGTGCCATTGGAGATATTGGACAGGCCCACGGTAGATTTGAAGCCGGGAGCAATATCCCCCAGCATGCTCATAAACTCAAAACAGGCTTTCACCTGGTTTATCTCCACAGACACGGGGGTAAGGATGGGATCCACCCAGATATTCTCGTTGGATATACCCGCCTCAGCAGTTTGATACATGAGGTCAGCGACCAGGACACCCCTTTCCGCAGCGTCCCGGGGCATACCCTCAGCACCCCACAGCAAGCCAATCATGTCTGCATTGTATTTGGTAACCAGGGGCAATTCCTGTTCCAGCCGGTCTGGTTGCAGGGAGATGGAATTAATCAGTGCTTTGCCTTTGTGCACCTTCAGCCCGGCTTCCATCGCCACCGGATTGGTGGTGTCCAACGAAAGCGGCCTACCGATAACCTCCTGCACTGCATTAACTACCCATGCCATCAACTCGTCACCCGCCTTGCGGGCGGGGCCGATGTTGATATCAAGATAGTCCACGCCGGCCTCGGTCTCCGCCTTAGCCAGTGCCTGAATCGGCTTGGGGTTCCTCTCCCTCAGCGCCGGGCCAATGGTCTGTGACATTATATTTATATTTTCCCCGATAAGGATCATCGCTTCCTCCTTATGGTTTCCAGGTCTTTAGGTAGGCTGGGATATGAGCCCCCTCTCGGGGACCAACCAGAATCTCCCAGTTAGGGAGCTCCTCTTCCAGGCCGCCCCTTTCGGCGGCAGCATAGCCAGGGATGACCAACTTGTGGTGTTTAACCTTATCTCCGATGCCACACTTCTTCACAAAGGGAGCAAGGGCATCAGAAACAAACTTCCCGGCAGCCCAGGCCGTCATCACCGAGAGCCCCTCCGTGTCCTTGACCAGAAGGTGGCTGGAGACCTTGCTCGCCTCGATTTCGCCGGAGACAATGAAGTAGGTAAGCGAAAAGTTGGAGGTAATGAGCACCGGAGAGTTCTCGTCCGGACTACCAATCTCGTAGATTCCTTCAGTGGTCGCCAGCGGTCGCTGCGGGTCGGTATAGATATTCATCCGCTCCACAAGCAGGGGAAACAAGCTGTGCCCCTGAAAATCAGAGAGAACGATAACGCCACCATATTTGGCGACAAAAACAGAGGCAATCACCGCTTCCTTCATCGGGTCACTGGTCATCTCACACGGGAAGACGATAGTCGGGAAACCCAAGGGACGAAACTTCTTGGTTAATGCCGCACCCCTGATGATTACCTGGTCCTCAAATGCCTGGCGCAGGGTTCTTGACTCGGAGTCAAGAACGATGTCCTTGACACCGGCTTCGGTCAATTTGGTGGTTAACTGGCTGAGCTCTTCAAGGCCAGACGCCTTCACCGCTACCGGGCAGGAGTGCTCCTTAGCCAGACCGGCGACACGGTCAAGGTTATCCCGGGTAGCAGCATATATGAGCGGCTTCCGCTCAGCACACACCCCCAGTCCAGCCGCCAGAACATCGGGACTGGTGCTCATAAGAATGATGCCGCCGTCACTGTTCTGGGCAACTTTACCCACCACCCGGGCAAACTGGCTGGCATCCTCCGATTCGCTCTTCACGGCGACCAGTTGCGGGCGAAGGATAAGCCCTATCCTCTCATATTCGAGCTGCTTGAAACTCTCCAGACGGCGGTCAATCTCGGCTTCATCCATAGTGTCGCTAATGAGAATAGCAAAGCCCGGGGGGTTCTCAAACCTCTTCTCATGGCGAAACATAACCGTCTCACCGCCAATCTTGAGCGCCCGGTCACCAACCCCAATGGTAACCACCCTGATCGGGGGCGCCGCGGCTTCGGACAGCTTTTCCCTCGCCTCCTCAGAGACATAGGGACAGAGGGTTAGTTCTGCCTTGCCGGCGGCCAGTTTCATGGCAAAGGCAAGACAGGTAGGGTCCCCACACTCCTTACAGTTCGTCTTGGGCAGTAACTTAAAGATCTCTATTCCGGTAAGTGGCATTTTCGCTCACTCCTTTCCCAGCCCGTTTATCGAATCACAGTTAGAGTAGCTTATGAGCCGCCATCGCTATAGCCCTGGTTGGAGCCACTCCTGTCCTAGCCAATTAACGGGTCCATGGTAAGGGCAGGATGCCCCTTCTCCTCCAGGAAGGGAAGAATCTCCTCCTCGGTTACGCCTACAGTCTCGTCGGCAATCATACTCGGTAGGTCGGGAATGCCAATCTCCTCGGCTCTGGCTTTCAATCGGTCAGCAATCTCCTCCTTCAGCACCTTGGGCATCCAGACCAGTCTCTTGATACCACCATCACCGACGATGAATTTCCTCTGGCAGACGTTATATTTGCTATGCCCGACGAAGCCCGGGGTGCTTAAGCCACCACCAATAGTCCCCGCCAGCGTCGTGAACTTCATGCCACACGGGGTCATATCCGTATATTCCCGGCTTACCGTCATCACTCCGTTACACATGGGAAGGATAGCGGCAATACACTCGCAGCAGCCACAGGTAGTCATCGGGTCATTCACTATGCTATAGAAGTTGTAATGGTCTATCTTCTGGCGGGAGGCCTTGAAGACAAACTCGTTTACCCCCTTCCATTGCCCCAGCCGGGCATCAAGCGTCTCTCCCTTAGGCACCGGCTGATTGGGTCCGGTGGGGTTAATCTCATTAGACGCTTTACAGTCCATCCAGTTATAGGAACCACAGAGACCGGTCCTTTCCGGACTGATAACACAGACATGGCTTGGGGCAAACGACTGACACAGGGTGCAGGAGTAGTATACCTCGGTAGTCTCATCGGTCATGCCTTCAATTCTGGCATCCCGTAACGCATATACCGCCCTGGCCTTTTCTACTGTCTCTTTTACCTTGTCTTCCTCGGTATAGAGTTTCACCTGCAACTTATCGAATATCCGGCCAAAGTCCTGATGCAGCTTGGCATGGAGAATGGTACCAAGGTGATGCAGCTGAAAGCCCTTTTCCACCGCCTGTTTACTGACCCGCAGCCAGGCGATATCCCTCTGCCCGATATGCATCAGCCCTTGAGCATAGTTTATGAAGTGGTGGATTTGACGCTCCAGGATGGGTTCATAGTCATCCTGCATGCTCCTGCCCGCCACCTCAACGGCTATGGCTAAGGGCATTCGGGAGCCGGCAGGAACATCGGTCAACTCCGACCCGAACACTTCGACCTTGCCGTCCTCCACCTCCTCCATCCGCTTGGTGGTGACCCATTCCACCATTGACGTCCTGCCACCGCCGCACTCCAGATAGATGTCCTCTCCCCGCACCCGCTCACCCTCAAAGGCGGGACCGTAGGCCACCGGAACCGGCACCTCGGACACGGTAACCTTTAGCCCCCGCACCTCGATTGCCCGGGCCACCATCTTATCGTGGGGAACATTGGAGACAACGTGCTCATAGGTGCAGATCCCGGTCGGCAAAACCTCAGGGATTGGGGTATCGGCAATAGCCGGGAACCCGAAGTTTATCGCCCCGGCGGCATTGGCATACCACTCATCGGTGACGTAGCCCAGGGCCAGGGCGAAGGCAAAGACACGATCCTTGTTGTAGATAAGAACCTTGCGATACTCACCAGGCTCAACGCCGCCAAAGGAAAGAGCCGCTCTGGTAGCAAAGCCAGCAGCAAACACAGTGGCGCTTACATCGGGGCCAAAGGAGACCAGACGGGTTGGCCACCCAATCTGCACTCCAGCCTCTACAAGCTGCTCGCTAAACCTCTTGCCGTCATACTCGGCGGACATAAAGACATAAATGTTCTTCTGCTGGAGTTCCCGAGCGATCTGGGCAGCGATTTCACTGGTAGGCGCAGCACCAAGGACGGCAGCAAAGCCCGGGGCGGTACCATCAACAAATTCAATGCCTCTCTTCCTCAGGATGATATCATCGGCGGCACCGAGCCAGATATTACTATCGGTGATATCTTCCTGCTTGGTGTAAAAGTCAGGCTGCTCCAGATACCTGATCGCCTCAATGACCTCCTCGGCGAAGAAGGTTGTCATCCCGGCATCAAGGGCTGGCGCCAGATAGGGTAGAGGATGCTCCTCCCTGACCATTGGCGGCAGAAAGGCCCGGCACTTCTTCAATACCGCCTCCATGTCACCCAGCTTTTCCACCTTCATGCCCAAAATGCCGTAAATTACCGGCAGGTAATATCCGGTGTTAGGAAAGCCGACCGGTTCGTTTGCCCCCCACCGATCCATCGCCTCCTGCCACTTCTTCTCAGCCTGGTCAACTATCTTGTGAGCTCCCCGGATCACTGCCGATGCAATAATCTTAGACATACTGTGCTACCCCCCTTTTCTTACTTGGCATAACGCTCAGACGGCATCCAGCTCGCGTCTCATCGCCATATCGTAAAGCACTCTCTCTCGAGCCTTATCAATACCCAACGCCTTGCGCTTCTTGTCAATGTGCTCAATCATGAGCTGGGCCGCCTTGATCGGGTCTGGCTGGAAGTCCCATTTGCCGCCGTACATCTTCTCCATATCCTTAAACAGGTGGTCGGTGAATTCTTTGCTACCCAGCGTTGGCCAAGTGGTACCGAACACTGTGTAGACTCCAGAGGCCACGAAGTACTGACCGATAGCAATAGCCTTCTCGCTCATCCATTCTGGAGCCGCCCCGGCTGCCGGCAGGTCGCTGATGTCATCACCGAGGCCGCCATCCTTGACCACAGCGGTAGCCGCTACCAGGATGCGGCTGTTATCGACACAGGCACCGAGATGCAAGACAGGTGGAATTCCTACGGTTTCACAGACCTCAGCCAGCCCGGCACCGCAGAACTCCTTGGCCGCTTCCGGCACCATGAGCCCGGCCTTGGCGGCTGCCATAGCACTGCAACCGGTAGAGAGAACAAGCACGTCATTCTTGAGCAGCTCTTTAATCATGGAAACGTGAGCACTGTCGTGAGTGGTGCGGGCGTTGTTGCAGCCGACGACACCGGCAAGACCCCGGATGCGACCGTTGATAATATTGTCATTGAGCGGCCGGTAAGAAGCCCGGAAAAGGCCGCCAAGCAGATAGTTGATGGTCTCGTGGGAAAACCCGGCGACGAGCGGCGTTTTCACCTGCGGGATTCTGACATTTTTGCCGCGGTTGGGGAAGTTATCTATTGCGGCCTTGATGATCGCCTTGGCCGATTCTTTGGCATTGCGCTCATCAAAATGCATGTAGGTAGCGCCGGTAATCTTGGCGCGCTCATCAGTGGTGATAAGCTTGGTGTGGAAGCAGCTGGCCACTTCCTGAAGTCCCTGCATGATGCACTGGACATCAACCACCATGGCCTCGAGAGCGCCGGTGACGATGGCCAGTTCCTGCTGCAGGAAATTCCCGGCAATGGGCACGCCGTGGCGCATCAGAATCTCGTTGGCCGTACAGCACATGCCAGCCAGGTTTATCCCCTTGGCCCCCTTGGACTGAGCGTATTTGATAAGCTCCGGGTCCTGGCTCACCACAGCCAGCATCTCGGCGAGCGCCGGCTCGTGGCCATGAATTATGAGGTTGACCATGTCCTCTTTGAGGACACCCAGGTTTATCTCGCTAAGCACCGGGGAGGGTGTCCCGAACATGCAGTCCTGAAGCTCGGTGGCGATCATACTGCCACCCCAGCCGTCTGCCAAGGCCGCCCTGCTGCCCTGAAGCATGAGATTCTTGTAGTCCTGATCCACGCCCATATGGGTGCGGTGCATAAGCTCGACGACCTCACGGTCAATGCCGCGCGGCACGACGCCCAGTTTACGCCATATTTCCTGGCGCTTAAGAGGCGCGTTCTTGATAAAGACGAGTTCTCCCTCCTGCTTGCCGAACTCGTTCTCGCAGATGTTGGCGATATCCAGGGCAATCTCCTGATTGCTCCGCTCCCCGATGGCCACGCCCATGTCAAGAGCTAATTTGAGCAGTTTTTGCTCATCTTTTATCTCGAAGTCTTTGCTCTTGCCCTCCGCCATGAGCTTGAAGGCCTCAACCACGCGGCGTCCGTGGTCGCTATGAGAAGCCGAGCCGGCCGCAATCTTACGGGCGAAGTTGCGAGCGGCGATGGTTTCCGAAGTAGCTCCACAGACACCTGTCCGCTTGGCGTGCTCCTCAGGTGTCTCATCCTTGTTCTTGCCGAGCGGTACCCGGCAGGGGCCCATGGCGCAATTTGAACAGCAGCTACCCTCACTGCCGATGGGGCAGGGCCTCACGGCTTCGGCACGGTCAAAGACCGTGCGCACATTATCCTGGGCAGCCTTCTCGATCATCTCAATAGTGGCTTGGTCAATACTCTTAACTTCCTTCTCCGCCATCTTTCATCACCTCCGAAACTACTTTGCTGTGAGTTCGCTAATCATCTCTCGAATCAATTTTATTGCCTCCGGGTGCCTCATAATCAGGACGTCAGCCCCGGCTAAAAGTAAGCAGGTGGCAGACATCGCCTCAAGTAGAATACCCCGCTTCTTGGCATCGCCAAGGTTGGGGGCTTCCGCCTCGGGAATTTTTACCTCTTTCGTCTTCCACACCTCTCTGCCGATGTTGCAAACGAGGGGGCACTGGAGCCTTTCATCCTCCTGCGCTAGGGCAGCCATCCTGTCCCGCTCCATTACCGAGTAGGCGTACTCAAGGCCATAGCCAATGCCACTTACGGTCGGGTCCATTATCAGCAGCTCGTCGGCGACACCAAGGTTACCCAGCAGAATATTAAGCTGCTTCGCCAGGTTTATATCTATCGGTGTTGACGCGGCCACAGTATGATGATAGCCAATAGCCGCCGCACCAAGCTTCTTATGGTCTCCCTCCTCAACCGGACCGATTATCAGGCTCTTCCCCTGGCAGACCTCGGCCACACTTCTCAGAACCTCGCTATCCTTGTCGTGGTTGGCGGTTCCCCAAACGATCAGGGGAACATCAATAGCATCCGCCACCCTCTTCACCACCTCGGCGGCTTCCTCGGCCCCCCGGTCAAGCCCGTTAGGGTCGGTGCTTAACAGTTGCAGGCATATCATCTCGGCACCATAGTCGTCAATACACTTCTTCGCCCAGGCAACCGGGTCATCAGTCACGCCGGCAAAGGGCTCCAATGCCGCCTCTGCCCAGTCCTTAGGTGGTGTGTCATAGACCTCCATAGCTATCCGAGGAAGGTTTGGCATCTCACCTTCAAAAAGGTAGAACGGATAACAGCTCTCCCCACCAACGGTTACCGCCTTGCCCCCCTTGCCCAGGGTTATCTCTCTAATCTTGCCGTTATACGGTGTCTTTGGAACTTCGAATGCCATTTTCCCTCCCTTCTTATTTAAGCCGGAGTCTTTCTCTTTTCACTGCCAAACCATTCCTTGCCATACCAATATCTCTCACCAACCTGGAGATATTTGAGCTTCTCTTCCCGGCTCCCCAGTTTCTGTCGCCATCTTCCCATTTCCTCACCCTCGGGTTTTCCCGCCTCATAAGTTGCCCCCAGCACCTCCACCTTCCCCCGGCCGGGGGCGCTCTTTTTCTCAACTTTATATTCGGTCATGCTTTCTCCCTTCCTAGGCTAAGCCTGCCGCCAGTTTGGCGGCTCGGACTGTATTCATCATGAGCATGGTTATCGTCATCGGGCCAACTCCGCCGGGAACCGGCGTGATAGCCTTCGCCTTCTCCTTAACGGCATCAAAGTCAACGTCCCCGGAGAGAATCCTTTTGCCATCGGCGGTTTTCCCGATTTCGTTAACCCCGACATCAATTACCACCACCCCCTCCTTGACCATATCCGCGGTTATAGCCTTGGCCTTGCCCGCGGCTACGATCAATATGTCAGCCCGCCTGGTGTGAAACGCCATGTCCCGAGTCCTGGTATGACATATGGTAACCGTGGCGTTGGCCCCCGGTTTCTTCTGGAGAAGGATATTGGCAATCGGCTTGCCAACGATGTTACTTCTGCCGACAACCACTACCTCGGCACCCTCAACCGGGACCCCGGAACGGATAAGGAGTTGCCAGATTCCATGTGGAGTACACGGTATATAGTCGGGCTCACCGATCATAAGTTTGCCCAAACTCACCGGATGAAAGCCATCGACGTCCTTCTTCGGGTCAATGGCGTAGAGAACTCTGGTCTCATTAATATGCTTGGGCAAGGGTAACTGGACCAGTATGCCGTTAATCTTGGGGTCTCTATTTAACCTGTCGATTAGAGCCAGCAATTCTGCTTCGGTGGTCTCTGCCGGCAGGTCATGCCTCTCGGAATAGATGCCCAGAGCCAGAGAGGTCTTCTCCTTCTGCCCGACATAGACCTGTGACGCCGGGTCCTCTCCCACCAGGACAGTAGCCAGGCCCGGAACAACATTATGCTTCTGTTTAAGCTCGTCGATTTCCTGTTTTAGCTCCTCACGAATCTGTTTGGCAACCTCAGTGCCACTTATTATCTGTGCTGACATTTCTCACCCCCATATATTTCTATTTTACAAGCTAATCTCTCCGGTTCTCAAGTAGCTTGCCCATCAGCACGTTTACTGCTGCCACCGCCTCAGAGGTATCCGGCAGGTCAATGAGTGACTTCGATTCGAGGTCATACTCCCGCACTCCCTCATCCAAGGGTATGAGCACTGTGGTGCCAATCCCCAGCCTGGCCAGCTCATCAGTAATGAGGGGGGCCAGCGTGGTCGGGACAAAATTGATTATTACGGATTGCCTCTTCACCTTCAGTTTGAGCTCGGATACCAGCTCCGTTATTCGGGCAACCGTCCGGACACCCTTTATTGAATGGTCGGAGATGATCAGCAGCGCATCAACATCCTGGGTGGTCCTCCGTGATAGGTGCTCCATCCCGGCCTCATTATCCATCACCATATAGGCGTAGTTCTCCGATAGGGTGTCGATGAATTTTCTCAGGACGAGATTGGGATAGCAATAACAGTCGGGGCCCTCACCCCGACCCATGGTGACCAGGTCAATCCCCCGGCTCTCAACGATGGTTTCATTCAGTTTATATTCGAGATAAGCCTCCTTGGTCATTCCCGGAGGAATATTTATCTTCTCCTCATTAAAAGAGGCGATTATCGAGCCAATCGTCCCGTTGACAGGCAACCCCAGGCTCTCCCCCAGGTTAGCATTGGGGTCAGCATCAACCGCCAGAATTGGCCCCTTAGCATCTTTGAGCAGGTAGCGGATGATGAGGCTGGCTATAGATGTCTTCCCGCTACCACCCTTGCCAGCAACAGCAATGTTGAAACTCAAACGGCTATCCTCCGCCTGACATCTTTAGATGCCCGCCTACCCAGCCGTTCCAGCACCGAGGGGAATTCACCGGCATTGGTGTGGGGCAAGAATAGGGAGGCAACATAGTTATCCATAAAACTGACATTTTCACTCAGTTCAATGTTCGTCATCATTCCGGCAACCCGTCGGGCATCATCCAGGACATCAGTGGAGAAGGAGGTCAACCTTGCTCCCAGGAGAGAGCCATTGCCGATAAATATGAATCTGTCCTCAGGGATGTCCGGTAGAAGTCCGATGGTAATGGCTCTTTTGATATCAATGCTGTTACCAAAGGCACCGGCAATAATCACCCTCTGTAAATCGGAGCAACTAATCCCGACACTCTTGGTTAATGTCTGGCACCCGGCATAAACCGCCGCCTTGGCCCGCATCAGATTATCAATATCTACCTCGGTGATGACGATATCTTTGCCAATCTGAGTTTCCGGTGCCCAGGACAGGACATACTCATAGCCATCGGTGCCCTCTCTGACCCTCTTTGTCGGCAGGTCGGTGTTAAATTTACCCTTCGGGGTGATGACCCCAGCTTCGAGCAGCCCGGCGACGATGCTAATCAGACCTGAGCCACAGATTCCCTTAGGTTTCACCCCACCGATGGTACCGATTACCGGCTCAAAGTTTGATGAGTCAATGTCAAACTGCTCAATTGCCCCGGCAGTAGCCACCAGGCCGTGCTTTATCCCACCACCCTCAAAGGCGGGACCCGCCGAACACGATGCTGTCAGCATCCAGTCCTGGTTGCCAATCACTATTTCACCATTGGTGCCAATATCGATATACAGCGTCAGTTCCGGCCGCTGGTACACCCCCGAGCCGACAATCCCGGAAACAATGTCGCCGCCGACATAGCTGGCAACCGCGGGGAAGGCGAACAGGTAAACCTGTTCGCCGACATTAATCCCCAGGGATTTTGCCTTTGCCGGGGGGAAGAAATTGGCAACCGGGGTGTAAGGGGTAAGCCTGATATATGTAGGGGCAAGTCCCAGGAGAATCTGGGTCATCGTTGTATTTCCGGCAACAATCAGGTGACCAATATGCTCGGGACTAACCCGGCTCTGGCTAAGTAGCTCGCCAATAATCCCGTTTATAGTCGCCACAACCGTCTGCTGCAACTTCACCAGCCCGCGGGGTTTCTGGCAGTAGGCAATGCGGGTGATAACGTCGGCACCATAGCTGATCTGCCCGTTAAGCTCTATACCTTGAGCTAAAACCTTGCCCCGGTTCAAATCGAGTAACTGCCCACAAACGGTGGTCGTGCCAATATCGAACGCCAGTGAATAGTGCTTATCTCTGGTATCACCGGGCTCTATATTGGTGAGCAGCGGGCGGTGCTTCTCCCTGGCCTTGGTCTTGGCCGCGGTAACCAGGGTCGTCACTGTGACCTTCCAGTCACTATCTCGCAAGACCCGGGGTAATTTCCTGACGATATCAAAGTCAACCGTCATATTGCTCAGCTGATAGCGCTGCTTCAAGCCCCGCAGTAGCCGGGAGAGGTCGCTGACATTGTCCTCTATGGTCGGGGGTGACAACTCAACAAAGAACTTCCTCAGCGGCGGACTGAATCTCCAGCCGGTAGCTACGGCTTCAGGCGCCTCCCTTTGCTCACGGGATAGCACCAACCTATCCAGCCTTGACTCGACGGGAATATACACGGATAGGTCGGAGATCACTCGACTTTGACAGGCCTGTCGCAGACCCTGCTCATACTCCTCTTCAGAAAGTCGTGGCGTCCGCTTGGTTTCTACCTGCCCCTTTTCAATCTTGACCTTACAGGTGCCGCAGGTGCCGTTGCCGCCGCAGGAGGCATTAATATGCACACCAGCGGCTATCGCCACCTGCAGAAGGTTCTCACCTTTATCCACGGCAATGTCAACATTATCGGGACTAAAGTGGACGCTCCTTTTTTTATCTTTTGGATCCTTCGTCATCAACCTCCAACGTACAGCACCAGGGGACGCCTAGAATAGACCCATGACCTTTCCTGTGTTCACATCTACGTCAACCTTTCTGAAGGCTGGGTCAGATGAGGTTCCGGGCATCAGGCTGATGGTACCGGCGCAGGGACAGAGGAATTTCGCACCGGAATATATCAAAACATCACGGACGGGCAGAGTCCATCCTTTGGGGACACCCTTAACTGCCGGGTCATGGGTGAGCGAGAGATGTGTCTTCACCATCATGGTGGCGTAATCATCATATTTGGAATCAGACTCAAGCATCTTGGCTTTCTGCTCAGCCTCGGGAGTCCAGGATACACCATCGGCCCCATAGACCACCTTAGCGATATTGGCAACTCTCTCCCGCAGCTTCATTTCAGTGGGGTAGAGGAACTTGAAATCGCTCTTCTCTTCGCAAGCCTCCTTGACTACATCGGCGAGCTCCAGGGCGCCGTCACCACCGTCAGCCCAATGGCTAGACAGAGCACAGCGTGCCCCGGCGGCTTCGGCCGCCTTTCTGACCATAGCAATCTCAGCCTCGGTATCAGTGTGGAAGGAGTTAATACAGACCACCGGGTTAATACCGGATGTCCTGATGGTGTTGATATGATGCAACATGTTGGGGAGTCCCTTCTCCAAGAGCCCCAAATCCTCCTTGGTGTAGGAGTCGGGCAGGGGTAGCCCGGCCACTACCTTGGGCCCACCACCATGCATTTTCAGGGCACGAATCGTGGTGGTGAGTACCGAGACATGCGGTTTGAGGCCGCTATAGCGGCACTTGACGTTCCAGAACTTCTCAAATCCAATATCGGCGGCAAAGCCGCTCTCAGTAACATGATAGTCAAACATCTTCAGCCCAAGCCGGTCGGCAATAATTGAGGACTGACCGACGGCAATATTGGCAAACGGCCCGGCATGCACCATACACGGCTGATACTCAACCGTACAAGCTAGCGTGGGGTTGATGGTGTTGCGCATCCAGGCAGTCATGGCACCGCCCGCTTCAAGGTCGCCGGTGGTAATGGGATTGCCCTTCTTATCGAAGGCCACAGTGATGTTATTCATCCTTTCCCGCAGGTCAGCTAAATCCCTGACAATAGAAAGCATCGCCATTAGCTCGGAACTCACCGCGATGCCAAACTTGGACTGCATCATGAAGCCATCCATACGACCACCAAGACCGATGATGATATTACGCAGGCTCTGGGCACAGAAGTCCATTATCCAGCCCATCTCTACCCGGGTAGGGTCAACGTCCAGGCGGCGCATTCTGGTGAGCCTGGCCAGCTGCTCGTCGTTGTAGTTACGCTCGTGCTGCATCCTGGAAGTAAGGGCCACCATAGCCAGGTTATGGGCATTCATGATATCGTTGATGTCGCCAGTAAGACCCATGGAAAACTCGGTCATCGGGATGAGCAGGGCATTGCCACCACCGGCAGCGGTACCCTTGATATTCATGGTGGGACCACCCGAGGGCTGGCGGATACAGCCGCCCACATTCCATCCCCGCTTACCCATGCCCTCCAGGATACCCATCGTGGTCGTGGTCTTTCCCTCACCGAGCGGCGTCGGGGTTATGGCAGTCACCTCAATGTATTTACCGTCCGGCCTGTCCTTGAGGCGCTCGATGATCTTCAAGAAATCCAGCCGGGCAATCTTTCCGAAGGGAAGTATCTCGTCCTTTTGCAGGTTTAGCCTCTCCCGCCACTCATCGGGAGTCGGCATATTCGCCTCCGCCGCCTCAGCGATCTGCCAGTCCTTCATTTTTACCGCATCGTAGGCCACAGAAACCTCCTTATTATTTATGTTTTGGGGGATACCCCTTTGACACCCTTAACCAGGCCGTCTCCAGCCCCATCGCCCTGCTGATAGCTGAATTATCTGAGGAAGGGAACTCCTCTCTCATTTTGATTTGTGATTTATACCGTCCTAGTATGGGTTGCGTGGTGCCTGAGCCAATGAGACTAAAGTCTGATAGATATTCCTCACCTCGCTGATAATCGGCTGGCTGGCATCAAGTAGCGGCTGGTCAGCTAGGTCAGCGTCAACCAGGGCCTGGTCATAGGGAATAAAACCGAGGAATTCAAAGCCAGGGAGGCTAGAGACTATAAACTCTTTCTCCGATTGGCTACGAATCTTGTTGCCGACCACGGCAATATTTGGCAGACCGATGTCCTGTGCCAGTTCTTTGATTCGGTAGGCGGTCTCTATGGCTCGTCTGCCTGGTTCTACAACTATAATCAGCTTATCAACTGCCTTGGCGGTTGCCCGACCCAGGTGTTCTATCCCCGCCTCCATGTCCAGAATAACCGCCTCATCCCTCGCCAGGACCAAATGGTTGACCAGGGCTTGCAACAGGACGTTCTCCGGGCAATAACATCCGGTGCCACCCTGCTTAACCTGCCCCATTACCATTAGCTTGATTCCATCACGTTCCAGCCAATACTTTTCCGGCAGGTCATCGACCTTGGGGTTCAACTTAAAATAGACGTCACGTCGCCCCGGTCGAGCCCCGGTCCTCTCTTCAACAAGCTCTTTCATCTCCGAGATGGGGGTTATCTTCTCCGGTTCTGGAAAGCCGAGGGTAGCTGCGAGATTAGCATCGGGATCAGCATCAATAGCCAAAACAGAGTAACCGGACTCGGCGAATGTGTGCGCAAGGAGGGCGGCAAACAAGGTCTTCCCCACCCCACCTTTACCACTGATTGCAATCTTCATCAAAACCCACGGTGCAAAATTAAAGCTGAGAATTGGGGACAGTTCTCAGACTTCGACTGACCTTCAGCTTGACAGTATACAATAAATAACTACCCTAGACAATATACCGCATACTGACTGAAAAGTCAAGCTCTCTGCCAGACGCCACTAAGGCAACAGCACCTGTCCCCGGCTGTCGAATTCCTATCCGGTGTTGGACTCAGTACCCCAGTGTTGCATCATTTCCTTGAGACGCCGGGCAAGATTGGGGCTCGAACGCAAGCGGTCAATAAAGACGGGGCAGCCTTCCAGCAGCGAGTTTTGAGCCGCCGTCGCCATACTTGCCAGAAGGTTCTGCAAGCTAAGGTCAGCGGGCGGGGTGACACTTGTCCCCGGTGCGGCTGCCTCAAGCTGGCGGCGGAGATCGTCGGCACTGAATCTCAACGGCATCACACACGACTTATACCACGGGCACTCCTTGCACTGGGCGATGGCATAGGCCTCATCCAAAATATCGTCCATCTCTAACCTCCCCCATATATATGTTAATTAATTTCATCAGAAACATCAAATTAACCACCATCTGCCAGGCACACGGTATATTGGTCATCTCCCGGCACCATGAGCACCATCAGTGCCGACTTTAAACAGACTATGATTATACCCGTGAAATGGGGTATACTTTTTAGGCGGGCATCGTAAGGCTTTTAGAATAGGGAGGTATAACTTGAGAAGGGCTCAACCGCTCGACCGGCTGTTTCAACCATCTTCGGTGGCCATAATCGGCGCTTCCAATTTTGAAGAGAGGGGGGGCGGGTTTATCCTTAAAAGTCTGATCAAGAACGAATTCAAGGGTAAGCTGTATCCAGTAAACCGCAGAGAATCGGAGGTTATGGGGCTCAGGAGCTACCCCTCCGTTTTCGACATCCCTGACGAGGTCGACCTCTCCATTATCGCCGTCGCCGCCAGAACCGTACCCCGGGTTATCGCTGAGTGCGGTGGCAAGGGTATAAAATTTGCGGTGATTCACAGCGCTGGCTTCGCCGAGTTAGGCACCGAGGGCAAGGCGCTGGAGGCTGAAGT
Source organism: uncultured Dehalococcoidales bacterium (assembly GCA_964575695.1). Lineage (GTDB taxonomy): Bacteria > Chloroflexota > Dehalococcoidia > Dehalococcoidales > W111 > CAZNSC01. Next base: position 24,178 of record CAZNSC010000007.1, on the reverse strand, counting down.
GCTCCAGGCAGCCCGGCAAAGCGGCATCCGGATTGTTGGGCCAAATTGCATGGGTATGTACTGCCCTCAGACGGGTCTCAATACTATTGTTCCGGCAGCTAAGTTCACCAACGGGGACGGGCCGATAGCTTTCCTGGGGCAGAGCGGCTGGGTGACAGGAAACTTTATCCTGATGGGCCATGAGCGGGGGCTAAGCTTCAGCAAGGTGGTCAGCATTGGTAACCAAACCGACCTGACCATCGAAGACTTCCTTGAATACCTAAGCGGCGATGACCGGACCCGGGTCATCGGTTGCTACATTGAAGGGATAAAACGGGGAAGAGAGTTTTTCCGCCTGGTAAAGGATATCGCCCGGAGGAAGCCGGTAATAGTGCTCAAAGCAGGTAGGACCGAACTCGGGGCCAGAGCCGCCGCCTCACACACCGGCTCCCTCGCCAGTGACAGCACTGTCTTTGATACCGCCCTCAAGCAGAGTGGGGCAGTCGCTGCCCGGAACCTTGAGGAGCTCATAGACCTGGCCGTCGGCTTCACCTGCCCGGTCTTGCCCCGTGGTAACCGGGTGGGAGTAATTGTCGAAGCCGGGGGAGGGGCTGTTGCCATCGCTGACAACCTTAAAGCCCTGGGGCTGGAAATGCCTATACTGTCACAGAACACGCAGCAGGAATTAATTACCTCCCTTCAAAGTTCGGTAACCGTCATCCCTGTCTGGCAAAATCCGGTGGATATTTCTTTCCCGCTCAACTGGCCCAAGGGTGCCACCTTTCTTCAATGCTCACGGATTATGTCGCCCGAGGTTGACGCCATTCTGGTCCTGGATTATGCCCTGCTCGATGAGCAACAGGCGACACAGATAGCCGCCCTACGAGACGAAATCAGGAAGCCAATCATCGTAATCCCGGGTACACCCACTCTGCGGCAGGAAGAAATGAGCCTGCTGGGAAGAAGAGGGATACCCACCTTTACTATCCCGGAAAGAGCCGTCAAGGCTTTGGCGGCCATGGTTAATTACGCCAACTATCAGCACCAGGGCTGACCGGAAAGTTGACCTAGACACGGGGGACAAGGCAACCTATAATGATAGCCAAGGCAGGGTAGCCAGAACATACCTTCGCAGAACGGGCTGGGGGGTAGTGCTAGGCACCATAATGCGGCAAAGAAATCCAGTTAAAAGGAGGTAGGGATGGCCCTCTATCTGATGTTCACAACCCTCACTGATGAAGGCAGGAAAACCATCAAGGAAAAACCGGAGAGGATTAAGGAGGTCAACAAAGAGGTCGAGGCCATGGGAGTCAAAATACTGGCTCAGTATGCTATTCTGGGTCAGTATGACTTCGTTAATATCCTTGAGGCATCGAGCAATGAGGTCATGGCCAAAGTGGCCATAGAATTAGGTGCCCGGGGAACCCTGCAAACCGTGACCCTGGCAGCGATGACTCTCGATAATTTTATTGCCAGCATGAAAAAGTAGCCGATGTCATTTCGATCCCACCGGTGTCTCATACTCCCCAGCCCAATATCTGCCGTGGGGACAGGCGATATCCCTCAACTATGGACTGAACCGCAAGTAATTATTGAGCATGAGTGCCACCAGTAACTATCGCTGGACAATCCTGGGGCTGATGTGGCTGTGCCAATTGGCGTTTGGTATCGTGTTCCAAAGCATCCCCCCGATTCTGGGAATTTTGATTGATGCCTTCCACATCTCCCATGCCCAGGCGGGCATGCTGATGGGCCTGTTTTCACTTCCCGCAATCTTCCTATCGCTTCCCGGGGGTGTGCTGACAGACCGGTATGGGGCCAGAATCGTCGGCGGTGGTACCCTCCTGACCATGGTACTCGGGACAGCGGTTGTCGCCCTCAGCAATAGCTACTGGATGATGGGAATTGGCCGGCTGATGTCGGGGATTGGGGCAACCGTGCTGCTGGTGGTGGCACCGAAAGTGGTCACATCGTGGTTTCACGACCGGGAGATCGGATTGTCAATGGGGGTTTTCAACACCGGTATGCCCCTGGGTACCATCCTGTCCCTCAATGTAATGGGGGTTATCGCCCTCAGGCTCGGCTGGCAGGCACCAATCTGGATTAGCTTTACCATCAGCATCATAACTCTATGTCTTTTCCTGGTGTTATACCGCGAGAGAAGCGCCGAGGGGCATATACGGGCACAACTGCCCGCCCTGCCAAAGGTGCTGAAGGAGACAGGGTGGGGGATGGGCTATATAGGTTTGGCCTGGGCGCTGTTCAATGCCGCTATAATCTCATTCTTTACCTATGCCCCTGACTACTTCATCAGTCAGGGACAGGACATTGCTCAGGCAGGTCTTCTGGCAAGCTATCCGATGTGGGGTTCCCTCATCCTGATACCATTTGTGGGCAGATTGATTGACCGGGTAGGAAGAAAACGGTTGTTTGTGGCGGTGGGGTGCGGTGGCATGGCTATCCTGTTATATTTAATGCCGGGATTTACCCGACACGCCGCTATTTTCGCTATTGCTATCGGGGTCTTCTCGGCAATACTGGTCCCGGCGATATTCTCGCTACCGGCAGAACTCCTGCCCGAAACAGTGATGGGCTTCGGATTTGGGATTGTGAGCACAGCCTTCGGTATCGGGATAGCATTAGGCCCCTATATTGTCGGCAGTCTGCGCGATGCTACCGGCGACTACCTGTGGAGCTTCGTGGCGATGGCGACCTTTGCCGCTCTGGGTGTGATACCAATGCTGTTGCTGAAAAGACAGCTCGGCAAGACGGAGAAACACAACACTGGCGGCGGGCCTGTCCGGGAGGGATAGAGGAGTTAGTGTCCTGCCGCAAGCGCCTGCGTAGTAGCGGAGGGAGAGACAGTTGGGCGGGCTGTTACCCTCTAGGACAATGCCTCCACAAGCATAATCAGCGATACCAGCAGCAGGAAAAAGGCAAACACCGTTCTCAGCCAACTAAGCTTCATACGCTGGGAGATTCTGGGGCCGATTTGCCCCCCCAAAAGTGCCGCGATGACTACGGGCAGCAGCAGTGACAGGCTAAGATGCCCGGCGGCAAAATGACCGGCAAGCCCGGCCACCGCGGTCATGCCCACCATGGCCGCCGATGTGCCAACAGCGATGCCCATGGGGACGCCACCTACCAGAACCATAGCTGGTATCTTGAGCGTGCCACCAGCAATACCTAGCATCCCCGATATCCCACCGGCCAGTGCCATAAGAGGCATTAACAGCGGCAATTTTATGCGGTAATCTCTTTCTTTCAGAGAGGATGCCGATGCCGCTGGCTCAGAAGGGTCAACCATACTCGCCTCCGCCACAGGGACGCGGAGCATGAGGTAACAGATAACCATCAGGAACCCCGAAAAAACAATCTTCAGGATAAAGCCGCTGATATGACCAGCGAACATACCACCGGCAAAGGCTCCGGCAAGAGACAGCGGCTCCAGCATCAGGATGAGCCGCCAATCAATACGGTGGGAGCGAAAATAGCTCACGCTGGCGGAAGCCGAGGTGGCGACAACTGCCACCAGACTGGTAGCGGCGGCATTAGCGAAGGGCAAGCCTAATGCCAGCAGCAGCGGCACGTAAAGCACGCCACCACCCAGGCCTACCAGGGAAGCAATTCCTGAGATGAAGAACACCCCGACAAATACGCCAGCTAACAAGATGGGCGCCAATATTCCTTACTTCCTTTTTGAAGTCTCCACCCGCCGCTGCATAGCCACATCCTCTTTCCCAGCTAAATGAACTCCTCAGCCCCGTCTTTAGCTCCAGTATAGATTCTATAGAGAGCTTCACCGTCAGCCAGATAACAGACGGTGCATTCACCACACTCTTCTGGGGTCACCTTTTCGGTATAAACGTCAAGGCCCAGCTCGTGATACATCTCCAGAATTCTTTTCAAATCTTGCGCAGAAGTAGTAGTCGCCAGGTGCCAGCTTTCCCTCTCCATCCTGTCCTTGTCCATAGACCATCCTCCCCTGTCCGATATTGCTCAAGGTCATTATAAAGCCTGAGATCTGTTTCTGGCTAGTGCCGGCGTTTGTACCCAATACAGCGTGTCAAAAGGGATAGAGAGGAAGAACTCCCACGAGGATTGCGTGTTGCACCCCATATTGCTATAATCTTCCTGATGGACGGGGCTGTAGCTTAGCCGGGAGAGCGCCTCCCTTGCACGGAGGAGGTCGGGGGTTCGAATCCCCCCAGCTCCATTTAGCTTCAGAAGAAAACACGAGGTTATCAATAGGTGGGGAACTTCTTTCTTGTGCCGGGTCCTCCCTCTTCCAAGGCAGTGGCGAGTTGTTGCGCACTCTCCAGGGCGGTAATCTAATCGAGACCGGTATCTATCAATGAGTCCTTTTTGAACAGCCTTCCGCTACCGCTTCACTTCGTGCGCATAGTACTCATTGGTTCGTGTACGAACGATACCATTCGTCCTCATCAGGTCAATTCACCGGGTGCCGCATTAGCGCCGGACTAATCTCATAACTATCCAGAGGCAGATGGCAAGAAGCACCAGACCGGCAACCCCGATCAACAAATATAGCATCCATCCGGTCAGCCCAAAGCCAACATAGAATGACGCCGGGCTGGTCCAGTCGCTGGCATTGTCAGCCCCATCTACCGCCTTTACCCGCCAGTAATATGGGGATTCCCGCTCGGTCGACTTGAGCCCAGGGTCCCCCCTCGTGAGGGTGTATTCCGAGGCGGTAATGTCCGTCTTCTCCAGTATTATATCAGTGAACTCCTCATCAGTGGCTATCTGGAGGGTATAGGTCACCCCGCTGGGATCAGTAACATCGTCCCAGTCGAAGTGAGCCGGCGACTTGGCCTTAGTACCATCAAGTGGCAGCTGTGCCCGTGGTACTGGTGGTGGCGTTGACTCCATGGTAAAGGTGGTGTTTGCCCTGCTGGTACCGTCGGAGGCAGCTATCGTGTGTGCGCCGGCCTTGCTCTTGGGTACAGTAAAAGTAACCGAGAACTTACCAACAGCATCAGCCAGCGGGGTAGCGACCGGCGTTGACTCTGGAGCGTAGGTGATGGTCACCGTGGCATTGGGCCTGAACCCGGCGCCGTTAACGGTAACCTCGGTGCCCACATTGCCCGTCGTCTGGCTAAGGTTGAGACCAGCAGCTACGGTGAAGTCCGCTGTGTATTTGTTACCGTCGCTATCCTTTGCCTCTATAGCGTAGGTGCCCAGGCTCTTCGCGGGTACAGTAAAGGCAACCTCAAAGCTGCCGTAACTATAAGTCCAATCCGTCGCCACCTCATCACCATCGAACTTGATGCTAACATCAGTATCCGCGCCAAAGCCGGTACCCCTGACGGTCACTTTTTCACCGGGCGCTGCTTTATCTGGGATAACAGCTATTTTTTGCACCACAGTAAACTCAGCTGTAGCCGTAGAACCGGTTTCATCAGTCACTGTGATAGTATGCTTACCAGCCGCGCTATCGGGGACGAGAATGGTGCTGGCAAGGTCGCCGTCACTTTCGGTCTCGACACCGCTTTCTATGTCTATCTCTTCACCATCATACTCTGCGGTGATGTATTCCCGCCCATTGAAGTCCTTACCGGTAATCTCAACCTCCGTGGCCACCGGGCCCACAGTAGGGTCTATCGTAATGTCAGCGACAATTACGGTGAACGTGGTCTTGCTCTTTATCCTGCCATAGAGACCATAGGCGGTATAGACGTAGTAGGTGCCACCGTGGATGTCTTCATCATAATCGCCATCTACGAGCCTACCGGGCACGTAGAAAGAGGTCTCGAATTTACCATCGGCATCAGTGGATTTTGACTGCACCTTATGGTAGGTATCAAGGTCATCGATGTCATCACCTATATCGGCCTCCAAAGGAGAAAGGAAGATATAGACTAAATACCCCGTTGTCCCTTTGCTCTCACGGAAACCTTCGCCCGTGACCTTGATCTCCTTGCCGATTCCCCCCTCCCCAGGGCTCAGCGTAACCGCCTCTGCCGCCGATGCTGGCGAACCAGGCATGGCTACCACGAACAGGGACAGCATGGTGACAACCGCCACAATGCGCAGCAATCTATTTATAATTTTCATCTACCTCTCCACCTCCTTGCCTTTATTAGAACTTATATGTCTTCCTGAATTATTTTGGCCCCTCTGCCGGCAGTTCAACGGAAACCGACTCCCTATAATCATAGAATATCACTACCGCACCCCGGTCTGCAATTACCCTTTGGGAATCTTCTCCACAAAAGTGTGAAGAGCCCCAGCCACTGTAAGCTGGGGCTCTATAGGATGGGAGGGAGGGCAGGGTATTAGTCTTAATGCCGATGCGAAACATTTCGATTCCGACCGCGATTCAGTAATTCTTAGCGCCGGAACAGCACTTATATTCGCACCCAGATCATCTCAAAATTGTCATTGATAAATAATCGCCAGTTCTTCCGGCGCCCATGGTCGACTTCGGCAAAAGCCTCCTGTCTGATGCGTTTAAGTAGGCTACCCCTATTTGCACCGGCGATGAGACGACGTTTGGCGTCTATATGGTATGTCTTCGGCATTGCATATCCTCCTGTTAACGCCAAGCTATGACAAACCAACCTGTCAGCAGCCGGAACATAGGCTGCCAAACCCGTTCAGTTCACCGTTTGATAACCGTATTATTCGGCACAGGTTAAGTAACGGCAATCACCCGAATGGGTGATTTTTGGTGAGTCTTCACTTGTTAACGTGGCGTGTTCCCTCAGTTTCCTATGCGACCGACCATTCGGGACGCTGGCTCGAACCCCACCAAAGGGAGTGAACAAAAGAGGGAGTCCGCTCAGGGACTCCCTCTTCTTTGCAGGCTGGCCCCACCGAGCTAGGGCATCGACCAAGCCTGATCCTTACATCGCCGGTGATCGTGTCCCATAGCTGTCGAATCAGTCCATGTCAAATACGACGGTGTAGGAGTCGCCATCTATCACAACGACTATATCGTCGACGTAGGCCTCGCTCTGGCGTACCCAGTTGTCAATTTCGATTTCCAGCCTCAGGACTGGGGCCTCGCCGGTGATGATACCATCAGCGAGTCCATCAGGCTGGGGATCCTCAGCAACTATGCCCCCTTTCCAATCCGCAAGCGTACCATAGGGAGCGTCATCATTGCCAGCACCCATCCTGGTGACCCAGAGCATGGTGTCGTCATTGATTACGCCATACCCGTCACCTGACTCCAGTTCAAATGTCTGCAACCATTCATCAGTGGTGGGCACCAGTCCTTCGTCAAGTTCTAGACCAGCAAAATTGTTGTAGGCCATTTCCGCCGTAAGCATGTCTTCATCGTCCAGCTCTCCATCTTCATCGACATCCATTACGATGTCAACGTGAGGCGGATATGAGGGTGGGTCATAGCCACCCACATTCCATACCCACCAAGAGATGGCATCAATCATGCCCAGAGTTGTGTCATCGGGTAAAGGGACTATTATCCTGGCCTCGTCGCCGGACTCAACATCTCCGGTGGTCATCAGATGAACCGATTCACTATCACCATATCCCCTGTCTTCGGAAATCTCAGCAATGGCATCTCCGGCGGGTTCATAGTCTCCTTCCAGTTCCAGTTGGGCAGGGGCAGGCTTACCACCCTTCTCAGATACCGATAGCTTGACCACTGGCTTGACGATGACTTTGACGTCTTCGGACTGACTGGCCCCGGTGAAAACAACCGATTTCTGAAGATCAAAGTCGAGAAGAATGTCAGTGGATTGGCCTTCCTCTCCATCAGCAGGAAGCACCTCGAAGGGGCGGACAAATTTCAGTATCCCGCTGGGGAGTTTGGCATTTACTGTTTCCTCCTTGGGATCGCCATTCTCGTCCAGATCTTCCGGGTCTGGGATGTAAGTCACGGTGACCCCCGCATCTTCGTCCATAACCACGCGAAGCTGGGTGTAGGTACCAGACTCTATGTCCCCTGCGGCCAGCTCCAGTTTGGTTTCATCATCCCTGAGTTCGGCCAGGTCAATCCAACCAGGCTCATCATTCTCAGCAGGGTGAAAGCTTCCGCCAGTGATTTCTAGTGGTGGCAACCAGCCTCCATCGCCTTCTGACCCGCCACCAGCTTTGTGAACCGATACTTCGGTGAAGTGCACCACCACGCTCGTAACTTCATATCCTGGGGCATCGGTCACGAGTACCCTGAGGGTGCCCGTTGATGGCCCAGAGCTTGGCGGTTGTGCCGTTGGGCTGGGTGCTGGTGTCGAACCGGGAGTTGTCAGCCCGGGCGCCGGCGTAGTCCCAGGCGCTGGCGTAATTCCAGGAGTTGTTTGTTCAGGCGCTGGAGACGGAGTCCCCGCACATCCGGCCAGTAGCATCGCGGCTACAGCCAGCACCGTCAGAAATGTGGTAATTCTTTTCATCCGTGTTCTCCTCCTTTTTTATTTCATACTATGATACCCTGGTTTTCGCAGTGTTTATTCTATATGCCTCATTCTCAACACCTCCCTTCTATAAGAGCAACAGGTTTTGCACTGTCTAATCTGTATAACGCAAGCACCGCAAGCGTGTCACGCCCGCACATAGTTACTTTAGTACTGGGCTCGGACCCGGAAAGGTCAGGCGGATTTAGCGGAGACTCTTTGTTGCCCGGTTTCATGTTTCCCCCATCTTCCTCCTTTGCCTTCCCTTCGGGCTCAATCGGCTTATGGTCGGCACCACTCTGGTCGACCTGGGGCTTCAGAATATACTTTATCCCGCTCTGGGTATTACCGGCGGCAACTACCGTCAAGTCGTAAGTGAAGCTGGTTAGTGTATCCGCCGTAACCTGGAATTGCTTTGAAATGTGCAGCTTCTGACTGGGCAGCTTGATCTCCACTTCCTCACCGGTATCTTTCAAGATGCCGTGGACAGCATCTACCTGGACGAAGACCTCTGTGTATTGACCTGTGGGGACATCACCTCTCCAGATTTCCAGTGTCTTATCTCCCGGCACCAGAGTTAGATCAACCTCTCTCAGTTGTGGCTCAAACTCCACCCATCCCACAGAATCACCCTGCAGAAGGCCGACCTTTGAAACTGATACATCAACTCTGTCGAAATCACCGATGGCATTGACATCATCACTTATGAGAAAGACAAAGTTGCCCTCCGGGCTGGGTTGGGGAGCGACCACCACCGGAGCTTGACCAGGCTGAGGGCTGGGTGACACCGAGCCCGGGCCAGGCTGATCAACCGGTACTCCAGGAAACAGCACCGGCCGTAGCCCAAAGTAACCTATTATGGCTATCAGCACAACCGCAGCCGCGGTAGCCCATACCTTTGACCCGCCGCGTAGCCACGAAAACACGGAAGGTCTTTCCTCTCGCGGCCGCAGCTCTTGAAGAGCTTCACCAAAGCGCTGCCTCGCCGAACTCTTGGCGCCGGGTGAGGGCACAAAAGAGTACACTTCCCTGGTTGTGAGCATGGCCTGAAGCAGTGGCTTGAGCTGCTCAACATAACCAGGATAATCGGTAAGGCAAGCCTCAAGGCTTTCTCCGCGATTCAGCCGGTCTATGCACTCGTCAATTATTCGGTCAAGGTTATCAGCCATCGTCCTGTCCTATAACCAGTCACTTTCACTACTGTTAATAACGATGCCGCGCTCTTTTTGTCAGGTCGAAGCGTGGATGAGGTGAGTATATGAGAGGCTGGTTACCAGATGGTAACCAGCCTCGTCGTTGCACGAATATCCTCTTCAGTGAAAAGGGAGCAGAGAGCGCTTCTCCTAAATATTACTGGAAAACTCTCAGTTCACCACCACTATTATTGCCTGACAATTCAGTCTTTTCCCCGTTTTAAATAGAGTAATCACACACAGATACTGCGGTGACAGCGAATGAATGATATCAGGTTCCCCATATCCGTTTTAGTGAGCCAGATGCTGACCATGGCCCTTTCTATAGCCTGGCTTGTCCATGCCGTCATAGTTAAGGTCAATGGTGCGGTTTACTTCGTAGAGCCAAACTTGGCAATCTTATGTCTGGAAATCGTTATGACCGCGGCGATTGCCATATATGGAATTGTCTTCCTGTTTCTTCAGATAAAGATAGGGCGACATATGTAATATCGGGTAGAATTACGTGCCCGGAGTGATTCCCAGTCTTTGCGTGGACTGTGGCTCCAGCACCGCATAAACACCGGGTAAAATCGTTCAATCAGGCTGTATAGAAACCGACCTTTGCTCACTCATAGTAACGCAGGCACGTGCTTCCCGGCTTCATCAACTTTTGCCCATCCCGCCTCAGCTTCCTTCAGTTTCATCTCGCCCTCAACCATAAAGTCGGCTGATTTATCATAGTATTCCTTAACTCTCTCTACCTCGCGAAGACCAGACAGGATGAGGGTAACATCAACTCTCGTACCTCTGGGGTAATCACCATTCCTTATAATGGCCTTCGGGGCGACGCTCCTGAGAGAGTCTCCGAGTTCCTTGACCAGGTCCATACTCATTTCTTGGGCGGGGGCTGACAGTAGATACAAAGCCCGGCTGGCATCGGCCGGGTCACAGGTTACCGACAGTTCGCTAATAGCCTGGTCCATCGCCTGAATCCCCATATGAGTTTCGGTGTTCTTCCTCAAGAAACTGGGCTCTCCCACGAAGGGCAGCCTGATTCGCGGTATTGATGATTGTCCATAGCCAATCGCTGTCCAGCCAACCAAGGTCTGCAATATGTCGCCGCCATCGAGTACCCTGGTGCCGATGTGTTTGCCCCTTTTTTCTTCACCAGCGCAAAGCAGATTGTAGAACGGCTCAACGGCCAGGGCGTTAATCTTGGAGACGTTGTTGCTCAGGGAAAAGTCCTTTCTCACGTAGCGCTGATTGTCAACCAGGAGTACGGCATCGGCCACGCAACTCGCCGTTTTGAGGCAAGTGGCTGTGTTATAGACTGTCCTTTCCTCGGTCGTTTCTTCGTGATCAAAAGGCAGGACAATAAGATTGTAGACTGGTTTGTCCCCATAGCGGTCTTTTATTCGCTGCGTGACGAACCCGATAGCTCCGGAACCGGTGCCGCCAGCTGCCCCGGCAATCAGCAGGAAGGCATCTGACTCATGAAAGCGTCGGCTCGACCTTATGGCGTCAAAAATCTTGTCGGCATCCTCCCTGATTATTTCAAGAGCCAACTCGTTTATCTTACCGACACCGTGACCGCCGGTTTTCCGGGCGCCTACAAGGATCCGGTGCTGGTAATCAGCCTTTATGCACTCCAGGCCACTTAAATCGGCGGCATCCGTATTGACGGCAAAGGCACCGGTGACTATCTCAATCCCGCGTTGGCGATGTGCCCTTTTTTCCAGCCGGGCAAACTCATCGGCGATTCGACTACCACACTGCCCAAACCCGATAACCACTAGCTTCATCTGGTCACCTCCTGACTGCAAAATGATGTCAACGGATATCCTCTTTCCTGAAGGTATGGGAGCACTATCCTACATGCGGACTCCGCATAACCCGGTCCCCGTTGATCGGCTACATATGCCCCTCCTTACACACGGATTTCCCGTCTCACGGACATATTTGGCCGGCTGCCCTAACCGGATTACTCCCGCCCTACAACGCCACGTCGAAAAGCGAGGGCACGCCTTCAGCAGAATCAATCAACTCCTTGAGCTTGGCCTCGATATCCTTCTGCCTCTGCTCCTTTTCCTTGGCCGACTCAACAAATCCCCTGTAGTAGTTCCTAACCTTCTCCACGCTGCTCAGCTGAGATAGAATGACCGTAACGTTCAGCGCACTTCCTCCGCAGGGATAATCACCGTATCTGATAACAGCCTCTGGGGCCACATCTCTGAGATACTCCGAAAGTTCCTTGACCAGGTCCATGCTCATCTCTTTTTTGGGTGCCGAAAGCAGGTAAAGGGCGCTACCAGCATCAGTTGAATTGCACTTGAGCGATAGGTTGCTTATGGCCTGGTCCATCGCCTGTATTCCCTTGTGAGTCTCCGTGCTTTTCTTCCTGAAGTCGCGGACGCCTCCAGAGACGAGCCTACCTAGAGAGAGCTGCGACTCACCGAAGCCAAGCACCGTCCACCCGGCCAGTGTTTGAATTATGTCTCCGGCGTCAAGTAATCTGGCACCTATACGCTTGACCTTGTTCTCTTCACCGGCACAAAGCAGGTCGTAGAATGGCTCGGCTATTAGCCGGTTGATAACCGACATGTTGTTGATAAGGGAGGAGTCCTTTTTCACATACCTCTGGTTATCCACCAGGAACACCGCATCGGCTACCGAGTACACCGATTTCAGGCATGTGGCTGTGTTGTGGACTGTCCTGGCCTCCGTCGTCTCCTCGTGGTCAAAGGGGAGAACAGCGAGGGCATAAACGGGTTTGTCCGTGTACCGCTCTTTTATTCTTTGCGCCGTTATGGGCATGGAGCCCGAACCGGTGCCACCAGCGGTGCTGGCAACAAGCAGAAAGGCATCTGCCTCATAGAAGCGCCCAGCTGAGCTTAAGGCATCTATAACCTTGTCGCTGTCCTGTCTGGCTATCTTGGCACCCAACTCATTTATCTTCCCGACACCGTGACCATTAGTCTTGCGACTCCCGATAAGGATGCGGTGCTGGTAGTCCGATTTTATACTCACAAGACCACTCAAATCAGCGGCATCGGTGTTTACGGCAAAGGCACCGACAACAATCTGCATGCGCCGGCGCAAGCGAGCCCTCTTATTAAGGCGACTGAACTCGTCGGCAATGCGGCTCCCACATTGTCCAAAGCCCACGACCATTAGTTTCATTTCCCGCCTCCTAACTAAAAAATGATGTCAACAGAAGTCCTCTCTTCTGAAGAACCGAAAGCACCAGCCGGCCTTGAAAGCGAAGTGCCCTAGCTGAGTGTCCTCTACTGCCACAGTAGCACATCCAAGCCGGGCATGTAATCACCCAAATGGGGTGAAGTTGGATAGCGACATAGTACTATGTGGCGATGTACCATTCAAGGGGTAAGATTGCCCTGGCGGTCACAGAGCACTCACCAACAGGAGGAAGGGACTAGAGAAACAAAACGCGCATTGTGCCGGTGTCGGCGTTAGGACGGGGACTCTCAAATGTTAAGATTGTCTCCCGAATCACAGCGGGATATTTCCGTGCCGTCTGACGGGGGTGGGCTGGCTCTTGGTGCTGAGAGTCTCCAGGGCTTTAATCAGTGCCGGGCGAGTATCACGGGGCAAAATCACCGCATTGACATACCCGCGCGCCGCCGCCATATAAGGCGTGTTGAAAAGCCGGTCATACTCCCTTATTTTCTCCGCCCGCTTGGCTTCAGGGTCAGCCGCCCCGTTTATCTCACGACGGTGGATTATGTTGGCCGCCCCCTCGGCACCCATAACCGCCAGCTCCGCCTTGGGCCAGGCAAAGGTGAAGTCAGCCCCTAGCTCCTGGGAGCACATCGCCATGTACGCCCCGCCATATTTCTTGCGCGTGATCAGGGTAAGCTTGGGAACAGTAGCCTCAGAATAACTCCACAGAAGCTTAGCGCCATGCCTGATTATTCCCGCCCACTCCTGCCGACTCCCGGGCAGGTAACCGGGGACATCGGCAATGGTGAGCAGCGGGATATTAAAGGCGTCACAGAAACGGATAAACCGGCTCGCCTTGTCCGAGGCATCGACATCAAGGCAACCGGCAAGGTGATTCGGCTGATTAGCGATGACCCCCACCGTCCTCCCTCCCAGGCGAGCAAAGCAGACAATCATGTTCCGAGCATATCTGGAATGGGGCTCAAGGAACTGCCCGTTGTCCACAATCGCCCGGATAACTTCCTTCATGTCATACGCCCGCCGAGGGTCGTCAGGGATCATAGCATCAAGGGCCGGCTCGGTGCGCTCGGGGGCATCACCGAGGTCAACTAGAGGAGGAGGCTCCTTACAATTTGCGGGCAGGTAGCCAAGCAGTTCCCGTATCAGCTCTATGGCGTGAGCATCGCTGTCACAAGCAAAGTGGGACACCCCGCTCTTGGTTGCATGGACCGTGGCGCCCCCGAGCTCCTCAAGACCGATATCTTCGCCGGTAGCGGCCTTGATGACGTCCGGTCCGGTGATGAACATATAGCTGGTCTTCCTGACCATAAACACCCAGTCCGTCAGAGCCGGAGAATAGACGGCGCCACCGGCACAGGGCCCCATGATCGCCGATATCTGGGGGACCATCCCCGAGGCAAAGGAGTTGCGAAAGAAGATCTCCCCGTAACCATGAAGAGAGTCAACCCCTTCCTGAATGCGAGCGCCACCGGAATCATTAAAGCCGACAACAGGAACACCGGTGCGAACCGCCAGGTCCATCACACGACATATCTTCCGGGCATGCATCTCGCCCAGTGTCCCGCCCATTGCGGTAAAGTCCTGAGAGAAGGCGCACACCGGACGGCCATTTACCTTCCCGTAGCCGGTCACCACTCCCTCACCGGGGATGAAGCTCCGAGCCATATCAAAATCGGTGCAGCGATGGCGGACAAACATGTCCACCTCTTGAAAACTCCCCGAATCAAAAAGAAGCCCAAGCCGCTCACGAGCCGTCAATTTACCTGAGTCATGTTGCTTCTTTACCTTCTCGGGACCGCCCATGGCCCGCTCTCTCTCTTCCCTCTTTCTCAATTCTTCGAAGGCTTCATCATTGTTAGTCATGCTTGTCTCTCCCCTTTTATTCTTCATTGACTGTACCACCTTAGCCAGACACAGTCAATGTCATGCCCAACTCCGGCCGGCTCGATGGTAATCCAAAAATTAGAGGCTGTACCTATTGACAGATTGAGAAATATCTGCTAATCTGCTGCTAACAAGCGGAAAGGAGACATCAAATGCAAGCCTACTGTGTGAAGTGCCGAACAAAAAGAGACATGAAGGACCCGAAATCAGTTACCTTTAAGAACGGGCGGCCGGCAACACAGGGGACATGCCCCGTCTGCGGCACCAAGATATTCCGCATCGGCAAGAGCTAGCCGACTACAACCGGTCTCTACCAACAGTCTGACAACAAGACGTCAGTGGCTTTACGCCATCTCCTCTGGCGAAAGTGTAGCTTTGCCTATTTTCCCCTCACCCCCTCCAGCTGCACCCCCCGCTTAGACGTTCAATCGGGCTGCCCACCAAGCGGCGGACCACCAAAGCGGGGCTATCGGGTGGCCCCGCCCCGGGCTTCCATCGGCGGCCGAAATATGGTATAATTATATTGATGTCCCCGTTAACACACTTTGAGAGTGCCTTCATGCTTACAGCCAGAAGGTACTTTATTCCCTCGATCAACAGCCAGCTTTCATCCCACCTTCGCCGGTTATTGCAACCGGCCAGTAGAGGCTAATTATGACCGATGACATTACATCTCCTGAGCAAATCGATAATGAATATAATGCAGACGATATCCAGGTCTTAGGGGGACGGGAAGCGGTACGGCGCCGTCCGGGCATGTATATCGGCAGCACTGACCAGCGTGGACTGCACCACCTGGCATATGAGATTGTCTACAATTGCATTGACGAAGCCATGGCCGGCTGCTGCACCCGGGTTTGCGTAACCATCAAGAACGACGGTGTCATCTCCGTAGAAGATAACGGGCGCGGCATCCCGGTAGATGTTCACCCCGTTACCAAGATATCGGCCCTGGAGACGGTGATGACCGTGCTGCATGCCGGGGCAAAATTTGGCGGTCATGCCTACCATGTATCGGGTGGCCTGCACGGGGTCGGTGCCTCTGTGGTCAATGCGCTATCCGCGTGGCTGCAGGTCAATGTCCGGCGCGATGGCAAAGTGTATCAGCAGGAATACCGGCAGGGCATACCCCAGACTGAGGTTACCGAAATCGGCGAAGCCTGTGATACCGGCACCGCCATAACCTTCCTCGCCGATGCCGAGATATTCGGCAGAGTGAGCTACGATTTTACTACCCTCAGCCAGCACCTGCGAGAGACGGCCTACCTAAACCGGGGACTGGAAGTGTATCTCAAAGATGAACGGGATGACCGTGAACTGACCTTCTACTTTGAGGGCGGGATCACCAGCTTCGTGCGCCACCTCAACCGAAACCGGGCCGTCCGCCACCGCCGGCCGATCTATCTCTCTAAAGTGGTCAACAGCACCATTGTTGATGCGGCGCTTCAGTATAACGAAGGCTTTACCGAGTCCATCTTCAGCTTCGCTAACTGTGTCAACACGGTGGACGGAGGGACACACCTTACTGGCTTTCGCTCCGCCCTGACCCGGGTGCTCAATGATTACGCCCATAAGAATAAGCTCCTCAAAGATGATGACCCCAATCTGGTGGGTGAGGATGTCAGAGAAGGGCTGACCGCAGTCATTAGCGTCAAGCTCCCCGAGCCCCAATTTGAGGGGCAGACCAAAGCCAAGCTAGGTAACCTGGAAGTCAAAAGCGTGGTAGAAAGCGTCGTTGGCGAGGGTCTCTCTCTCTACCTCGAAGAGCATCCGGATGACGCCAAGAGGATTATCGACAAGTGCACCACCGCCGCCAGAGCCAGGGAAGCCGCCAGAAAGGCGCGCGACCTGATTGTCAGAAGGAGCAGTCTGGATACCGCCACCCTACCCGGGAAGCTAGCTGATTGCTCCGAGAAGGAACCCTCCCTCTGCGAACTATACCTGGTGGAGGGAGATTCCGCCGGTGGTTCCGCCAAGCAGGGACGGAACCGGCGCTTCCAGGCTATACTGCCCCTGCGCGGGAAAATTCTCAACGTCGAAAAGGCCCCCCTGGATAAGATGTTATCTCACGAAGAAATCCGTGCCATCATCACGGCGCTGGGAGCCGGCATCGACGATGAGTTTGACCCGTCCAAGCTCCGTTATCACCGCATTATCATCATGACGGATGCTGATGTTGATGGTTCCCACATTCGCACCCTGCTGCTCACCTTCTTCTTCCGCCACATGGTGGAACTAATTCACCGAGGGCACCTCTTTATTGCCCAGCCACCCTTGTACCGCGTTAAAACACCCAAGTCTCAGCAATGGATTTATTCAGAACAGGCCAAGGAAGAGATGCTCCGCAACCTGAAAGAGACAAAAAAGTTAGAGGTTCAACGCTACAAAGGTCTGGGCGAGATGAGCGCCGAGCAACTGTGGGAAACCACCATGAATCCGGAGAGCCGCACCCTGCTTTCGGTGGCGATAGATGATGCCGCCGGGGCTGACCAGATATTCCATATGCTAATGGGCGGTGAGGTGCCACCGCGCAAGGCCTTCATCCAGGCCCATGCCCGGAGTGTCAAAAACCTGGATATTTAACACCAGTCTTTATGAAGGGGTGGAGCCAAGAACAACGGCTTCTACTCCGTTGCTCCGGCAAGATAGAGCCGATGCTGCTTGATATATCGGTTAACCGGCCCGGGGACAAGGTGACGAATGGACAGACCCCGGGCAACTCTTTCTCTGATTACCGCGGCACTGATATCAACCTCCGGCCTATCCAGGAGCATGAGCCGCCGGGATATGCCATGAATAGACTTTTCCAGAGATTTAACCTTTGGCCGGCGATACCCCGGCCTGGGAACAGCCACCAGGTAACACATCTCGATAAGCCGGGACGGCTCATGCCACTGAGGGAGCGCCGCCAGACTGTCCCAGCCGAGGATGAAGAATAGCTCCGTATCTGCGCCAAGCTGTGACTGTAAGTCGGCGATGGTATCTGTGGTATATGAAGGCCCCGCGCGGTCTATGTCTACGGCAGAGAGCTTGAAGTGGGGTCTATCGGCAATAGCCAGACGCACCATCTCCAGACGGTGCTCGGCTGCGGAGACGGGGCTATTCGCTTTGAGCCACGGCTGCCCGGCAGGCACAAAAAAAACCTCAGCCAGACTCAGCCGGGTGCTTACCTCCTGGGCAATAAGCAGATGGCCGTTATGGATCGGGTCAAAAGTTCCCCCGATAACACCTATATTCACCCTAGTCCCACTCCCATTCGAAATTGCCACACCGCACCCTGTCACCCGGTTTGACCCCGGCCCTGGCCAGGGTCTTGGTAATGCCCAGCCGCTGTAGCTGCCGTTTGAGCTGCCAGCGAACCCCGGAGGTAGTGTCAGTCATCCGGGCAACCAGGCGCTCCAGTTCCGGTGAGGTGACCACAAAAGTATCTCCCTCCTTATGCACCTCCGGGGCGGTAACCCTGGGCTGAGGGCGAAAAACCTTCCTCGGAGTTTCCCCGACCGTCTCTTGCCGAGTAATCTGACTCAGCCGGCCCATTGTTTCCGCCATCAGTTGAGAGACACCTTCTTTGGTTGCCGCCGAGATAAAATACACCCTCACTCCAGAGGCAGCAAAGTCGTCTTCTATACCAGTCTGCCGGGCCCGCACCTCGGGCAGATCAATCTTGTTGACGGCGACAAGCTGCTCTTTGCGTGCCAGGGCGGAATCATACAGGCTAAGCTCAGCATTCACCTTCAGCATGTCGTCAACGGGAGCCTTGGATGCCCCATCTACTAAATGGATAAGGAGCTTGGTCCGGGCAATATGGCGGAGGAAATCATGCCCCAGGCCACGACCCAGGTGCGCCCCGGAAATCAAACCCGGAATCTCAGCCAGGACAAAAGTTCTGAGACCGACCTCAACCACACCCAGCTCCGGGCGGCGGGTGGTGAATGGATAGCCAGCTATCTTAGGCCGGGCCGCTGAGGCCGCCGCCAGCAAGGTAGACTTACCCGCGTTGGGGTAGCCAATAACGCCGACATCTGCAATCAGCCTCAGCTCCAGTATTATAGAAGCTTCTTCCCCGGCTTCCCCCTTCTGTGCCATCCGTGGGGCCTGATTGGTTGAGGACACAAAGTGAACATTTCCCCAGCCACCTCCTCCCCCCTTCGCCACCACTACCTGCTCCCCCGACTGCTCCAGATCAGCGATAGCAGCATCAGCACCAATCTGCGTCTTATGGAAGATCACCGTCCCCTCAGGGACGGCCAATACCAGGTCTTTCCCCCTCTTACCATGCTTCTTTTTGCCCCTGCCCGGCTCGCCATCTCCGGCACGATAGCATTTCTTATACCGCAGGTTGCTCAGGCTGGTAACCGTCGCATCAGCTCTAACAATCACATCGCCACCATGACCACCATCCCCACCATCCGGGCCACCAAAAGGGACAAACTTTTCCCGACGAAAGCTAACCGCACCATCACCCCCACTACCGCCCTTAACTATTATTTCAACTTTATCAAACATTATGTTTAAATTTATTAAATACATATTTATTATAATGCTAGTTTATCCTGAAAGGCTAGATATTAATAATTTGCTCCCAAGGTTAAGCTGTGGGTCGAGAAAAATTAACCACAATTGCCGCCAATTATCAACAAAGTGGGATTATTTCTGATTGGTTTCTCTCCGAGAAAGTTTAGAGAGGGTGGACAGAAGTCAAGAACTAGTCGACAGTACTCTGGTGGGAGCGTAAAATTTGTTGAATATCAGTGATCTTTCGCCGTAGATGGGGGCTGGCATTAATCTCGCTAACAATTTTCTCGCAGGCGTGGATAACTGTTGAGTGGTCTCTGCCTCCTAGCTCGTTACCAATTTGGTTCAATGAGCAGCTGGTTTCCTGCCTGATGAGATACATGGCTACCTGCCGTGCCAGGGCCGTCGCCTTATCCCGTTTTCGAGTCTTTAAGTCGGCGGCGGTCAGCTGGAAGCTGCTGGCTACTACCTCAACCACCCAACCGGGGGGGATGTCAGCGGTGTGGGGGGTGGTGCTGGCAATATCCATGATTGCCCGGGCCACCAGTTCCGGGGTAACCGCGGCTCTCACCAGCCGGGCATAAGCGATCACCCGGTTGAGCGAGCCTTCTAGGTCTCTTATGTTTTGCTCTGCTCGGTGGGCAATAACCTCGAGGGCATCGGGGGGTATGGTTACTCCTTGCTGCTCTGCTTTGGTGCGCAGGATATTGAGGCGAGTGCCCAGATCAGGCGGCTCAATCGCCGCAATCAGTCCCCCTACAAACCGGGAGCGCAGCCGTCTTTGCAGCGATGGCAATGACTTGGGAGGAAGGTCGCTGGTGACGGCAATCTGGCGATCGTTGTTATGCAGCTCGTTGAAGGTATGGAAAAAACATTCCTCTGTCTGTTCCTTACCGCTGATAAACTGAATATCGTCGATTAACAATATATCAACACTTCTGTATTTATTGTGGAAACCTTCGGTCCTCCGCTCGTGAATGGCGGCTATGAATTCGTTGGTAAAGCGTTCTGCACTAACGTAAAGTACCTTACAGTGTTTGGCCAGGGCGACATGACCGATAGCGTGCAGTAAGTGCGTCTTACCTAAACCGACGCCTCCATAAATAAAAAGTGGGTTATAGCTATGTCCCGGGTTTTCGGCTACCGCAAGCGCCGCGGCACAGGCTAGCTGGTTGCAATTTCCGATGATAAACGAATCGAAGGTATATTTGGGGTTGAATATGGAGTGGCTGTTTGGTGTCGTTCTGTCTCCGGCACCGGGGCTAGGGGCTGAATGCTGGTGGCCGTTATTTACCTGGAAGATGACCTCGACCTCGCTGGCGGTAAGACCAATGAGCGTCTTTTCAATTAATGAGCGCTGTTTCTTGTCCAAATATTCGGCGGCGAAGGTATTGGGCACACCAACAACAAACTGGTTGTCCTGGTACCTCAAGCCGGTGGTCTTTTCCAGCCAAGTTCGGTAGTTTTGTTTGCTCACCTGGATTTGCAGCTCACCAAGAGCGGCTTCCCAGATTTCCTGTGCTGATCTACCTCCCATTAGCTCTCTCTGTCTCTCATTTAATTACTCGAAATTCACTCATACATTCACGATAGCCAGTTGAATGACCATAGTCTGCACCCCGGGGCGGCGTATTTTAGCTGAATCTCTAGGGGGAAAAACAAGATATTTTACAATGTTCGCCTTCTTTGATGGTCAAGCTGTTGCATGTTAACTGGGGGGTATTTTTAGCCCCCCCCCTCCCTTGCAAGGTCTGTCAGGGTTGTTTTCTTAGTCATTTTCGGGGTTGGTAAGGGAGGTGCTATCCCCGACTTGGAGGGGCGACATAGTTGTTGCGAAAATTCTTTGGTGTTACAATCTTGCGGTGGAGGTTTTGAGTGCGAACTGTTTTTATGGGTACACCTGAGTTTGCGGTTCCCCCGCTTGAGCACCTCATCCTTAATCGGCATCAGGTGATGGCGGTTTATACCCAGCCGGATCGCCCGGCGGGGAGGAGTCGGCGTCTGGTCTCTTCCCCGGTGAAAGAAGCCGCCCGACTCTGGAACCTGCCGGTGGTGCAGCCTGTTAGCCTGAAGAGGGCCGAGGTAGTGGCACAACTGGCTGAGTTTGCCCCTGATGTCATTGTAGTCGCCGCCTTCGGCCAGATTCTGCCGCCTTCGGTGTTAGACCTCCCGAGGTATGGCTGTATCAATATTCATCCCTCTCTGTTACCCAGATTTCGAGGTGCGTCGCCGGTGGCGGCGGCTATCCTGGCTGGGGATGAGTTTACCGGAGTCAGTATTATGCTGATGGAGCGGGGTTTAGACACCGGTCCGGTATTAAGCCGGGCACAGATTGCCATCTTGGCAGAGGATACCACCGGCTCGGTTAGTGACAAGCTGTCCCGGATAGCCGCCCGGCTGCTCCAGGAAGTTCTGGTTCGCTGGGTGCAGGGTGCCATTACTCCCCAGCCTCAAAATGAAGCCGAGGCTACCTATTGCGGTGTGATCACCCGAGATGAAGGCGAGATTGACTGGCACCTGCCGGCGATAGACATATGGCGGCGGGTACGTGCCTTCCAGCCTTGGCCGGGGTGTTACACGAAATGGCGGGGGAAGCAGCTTAAGATTATTGACGCCGTGCCTCTGTCTGAAGAAGGAGCCGTCGGGCGAGTGGCGGCGCTATCCCCGGCCGTGGGTAGGCCCGGGGCGGTGTTCGGCATCGGCAGTGGCGAGGGCATCTTGGGGGTTTGCCGGGTTCAACTGGAGGGAAAGCGTGTCATGCCGGCGGCGGAGTTCATCAGAGGGCAACGGCAGTTCATCGGGGCGACCTTACCTGACCTTGCTCAGCAATGAGCCGCTTCCCGGGTCTATTTTTGGCTTTGTAACCGGCACATGCGGGTTGACAAAAATATATCTATGGTTTAAAATGTAATTGCAAATGGAAACCATTAGCAGAAATCTTGCCGAAAGAACCTCGAGCGAGAGCAGCCGGGTGGCGTTGAATGCTGGTGGGTTGAGGGTGACCAGTCAGCGGGCTTTGCTTCTGGAGCTCATTCGGCAGGGAGAAGGGCACTTGGATGCTGACGAGATCTATCGCCGGGCGCGGGAGAGGCAGCCGAGGCTCAGCCTGTCCACAGTGTATCGTACCCTGCAAGCATTAAAGAAGCTGGGCCTGATTGAGGAACTGCATTTTGATGCGAATCATCACCACTACGAGGCGAAGCCATCTTCTGAGCATCATCATCTGGTCTGTCTCGGCTGTGGCCGGGTCATTGAATTTCACACCCCGCTGTCTCGTTACATAAGGAGAAGTGTTGCTGAAGCCAAGGATTTTGAGATTGTTGATACCGAGGTTCGTGTGGCCGGCTACTGTGATAAATGTCGCCAGGGGAGCAAATAATTTTTTGTGATGCTTATTGCAAATAAGAAGCATTTGTATTTAGTGTGGAAGACTTGGCAAAAGAGGAATGCTGAGTTGGTTGCCAATTACATTAAGAGAGGTATTGGCAGTGGCGGTTGCTCCGGGAGGCTACTTATCCCAGCCGAAAGGTGGTTATGGCGATGACCCAATGGCGAAAAATCATATTTAATACCCTTGGCTTTGGCAGGCGTGGCGGCAGCTGTCACGGAGCCGGTGGGTATATCAGGGACGGTAGCCTTAGACGAAAGGTGTGCATTGTCGGCAGTCCGAACGTCGGCAAAAGCGTGGTCTTCAATAGACTCACCGGTGCCTACGTTACCGTTTCCAATTATCCGGGCACAACGGTGGATGTGTCGCGAGGGAAGGCGAAGATGGGAGACCAGGAATTTGAGGTTGTGGATACTCCGGGCATGTATTCTCTCCTGCCTATCACCGAGGAGGAACGGGTAGCCAGGTCAATACTTCTGGAAGAGAAACCGGAGGTAATCCTCCATGTGGTTGATGCCAAGAATCTGGAGAGGATGTTGTCCTTCACCATCCAGCTCGTTGAAGCCGGATTGCCCACCATCCTGGACCTCAACATGATGGACGAGATGGAAGCCGCCGGGATGGAAGTTGATGTTAAGGGGCTTGAGGGAGCACTGGGCATCCCTGTGGTGGCTACGGTGGCAACTACCGGCCGCGGCATCGAGGCCCTACGAAGGAGACTGGCAGAGTATGTTACCCGCCAAAGCTGTGTTGCTCAGGTATGATGACTTCCTGGAGTCGGCCCTAGCCAAGATTGGAGACCTGCTTAAGGGTGATTACAGTGTCTCCAGGAGGGCTATCGGGCTCCTCCTTCTTCAGGGAGACCGTCAGATAGAGAGACAGGTCAGAGAGCGGGAAAGCCCGCGGTACAATGAAATAGAAGCCATTGTCACCGAAGCCAGAGCCGGCAGCGGCCACCCCTTAAGCTACATCATTACCTTGAGGCGGCGGCAAGAGGTTAGACGTATCCTGTCCGTGGCCGTGACCTCGGGGGAGAAGCTTACCCAGGGGTTTGCCGAGAGGCTGAGCCGTGCCATGATGAACCCCATCACCGGTGTTCCCATCCTCCTCGCAGTTCTCTATTTTGGTCTGTATCAATTTGTGGGTGTCTTCGGTGCCGGGACTCTGGTTGGCTTCATCGAAGGCACTGTTTTCGGGAAGTGGGTCAACCCTTGGGTCACTCACCTTGCTGTCAGTGTTATTCCCTTCAAAGTGCTCCAGGACCTTTTTGTCGGCGAATATGGGGTTATTACTTTGGGACTCAGCTACGCCATTGCCATCGTCCTCCCTATCGTGGGCACTTTCTTTCTCGTCTTCTCCATAATTGAAGACAGCGGCTATCTGCCCAGGTTGGCGATGCTTGTTGACAGGGTATTCAAGGCAATCGGACTCAGTGGCCGGGCGGTAATACCCATGGTGCTGGGATTTGGCTGTGACACCATGGCCACCATCGTCACCAGAACTCAGGAGACGAAACGGGAGAGGGTTATCACCACCCTCCTCTTGGCTTTGGCTATTCCCTGCTCGGCACAGCTGGGGGTTATCTTCGCCATTTTGTCGGGAGATGGGCGGGCGCTCCTCGTCTGGGTCGTGGTCATCGCCGTGGTGTTGCTGCT
>CAZNSC010000006.1:0-45739 GCA_964575695.1 uncultured Dehalococcoidales bacterium | reverse complement strand
CTGCTTTACATGCTCCGCCAGCTTATCAAAGCCGACAGTGTACTTCTCGACAAACCCCTTATCATACAGCCCTTCCGATATGATGACATTGAGGAAAGCCAGGGCCAGCGCCGGGTCGGTGCCCGGCCGGAGCTGGAGGTGGATGTCGGCTGCCTTGGCGAACAGGGTTCGTCTCGGGTCAACAACTATCATCCTGGCCATCCCCTGCGTCTTGGCAAGCACCATATTGTCCGCCGCAAACGGGACGGAGCCGACAGGGTTAGCCGCCCAGACCACGATGCACTTGGTGCCCACCAGGGTAGGCGGCGCATAAAGGCTATAGGTCACATCGGCCGCAGAGACCTTGGTATAGTAACAAAGAGAACTCATGCCGTAGTGCGAAGGGCTTCCCAGGGCAATAGTGAATCGCCGGCGCAAATAGGCGTAATCATTGAGGTCCTCGACACCGCCCCCATATACGGCAAAGGACTCAGGGCCGTACTTCTGCTTTATCCTGGTTATCTCCTCAGCGATAGTATCCAGCGCCTGGTCCCAGGTAATCTCTCGCCATCCGCCGTGCACCTTCTGTAGCGGGTGGAGGACACGGTTCTTCACCTCGGTCTCATACCACTCGGGTATCACTTCGCCCTTGATGCACAGCGGGCCGACGACGCTCTCCTTCATGCTCTCCACCTTTACCGGCCTGTTGTCCTTAACATAGACGTCAATGCCGCAAGCCGGAGGGCAGAGAAAACACACCGTCTTCACAACCTTGTCTTCACCCATGATTAATGCCCCTTTCGTCTGTCCTTCATGACTAACTTCCACTTCATTGTATCACAAACTATCATAGATGGAACAACCGGGCGCCAGCACGCCTTGACGCTGATATCCCCCCTCTGATAAAATCGGAGCGGCATTTTCTCTATCTTATCCACTTGAGGGGAGGTGATTTCTTCCAGCTCACTCTAACTCAGCCAGGCATCCTCAGGTAATAGCCCTCAAAATCATAAACAGCAAAGGAGATTGATCATGACCATTGATTATGCGAAGGAAGGCAGGATTGCCATTTTCACCATTAATCGCCCCGAGGCGATGAACGCCCTGAATATGCAGGCTAACCGAGAGCTGCACGAGGCTATGGTAGAGTTCCGTGACGACCCCGAACTCTGGGTAGGTATTGTCACCGGGGCTGGGGAGAGGGCTTTCTGCGGTGGTGCTGATGTAAAGGACACGCTGCCCTTCATGAAGGAACACCGTGACCAGCCCTGGGCATTCCCCACCGCCATATGGCGAGGACTCGATATCTGGAAGCCGCTGATTGCCGCCGTCAATGGCATGGCGCTGGGCGGTGGACTCGAACTGGTCCTGTCCTGCGATATACGGGTCGCTTCCGAGACGGCTCGCTTTGGCACGCCGGAAGTAACCCTGGGACTCATACCCGGCTGGGGCGGGACGCAGAGGCTGCCCCGAATGCTTCCCTGGTGCAAGGCAGCCGAGCTACTGCTTACCGGGAGAGTTATTGATGCTCAGGAAGCGTATCGCATCGGCCTGGTGAACAAGGTTGTCCCGCCGCAAGAGGTTATGCCTGCGGCTAAAGAGTGGGCTAATACTATCTGCCAGGCAGCCCCTCTGGCCGTGAGAGCGGCTAAGGAGGCAATGATTAAAGGCAGCAGCATGACTCTGGAAGAAGGCCTGCAACTGGAAAATTCGCTGGTCTCCAAGGTCATGAGCACCGAGGACTTCATCGAGGGGACTACCGCTTTCACCGAAAAAAGAAAGCCGGTTTACAAAGCCCAATAACCTCAATCATGGCAAGGACTTTACCGTTTACGAACTGAGGGAGGAAGCTACCCGGTCAATGCTCAGCCCCGCAAATGTGTGTGGCTTCAGTAGACAAGGAGTAATACCAGAGAGGAGGCGACTTTATGACCGAGGCAGTAATTGTCAGCGGAGTAAGAACGCCGATAGGCAACTATGGAGGAGCCCTGCAAGATACTCCGGTGGTAAAGCTGGGAAGCATTGTCATCAAGGAGGCGCTAAAGAGGGCCGGGTTACGCCCCAAGCAAGACCCGGAGATACTAGGCTATGCCCCCGAGGTGTTTAAGGATGCCGGTTTGAGTGAGCTGGAGAAAAAGTATTACGACTGGGACGATTCGCTGAAGGAAGTGAAGATAGACGAAGTCATCATGGGAAATGTCCTCCAAGCGGGTCAGGGTCAAAATACAGCGCGCCAGGCAGCAATCTATGCCGGCATCCCCAAAGAGGTGAACGCCTATACTGTAAATAAGATTTGTGCCTCGGGAATGAAGGCGGTCGCCCTGGGGGCACAATCAATAAAGGCCGGTGACGCCGAGGTTATTGTTGCCGGTGGCATGGAGAATATGAGCGCCGCTCCCTACTACCTGCCTCAAGCCAGGTGGGGTGCCCGAATGTTCAATGCCGAGATGGTTGACGGGATGGTCTATGACGGGCTGTGGGAAATATTCAATGACTATCACATGGGGGTAACCTCGGAGAATATAGCCGACAAGTATGGCATATCCCGGCAGGAACAGGATGAATTCGCCCTGATGAGCAACCAGCGGGCAATGGCGGCAATAAAGAATGGCACCTTTAGGGAGGAGAGTGTTCCGGTTGAGGTCAGACAGAGGCGTGAGATCAGACTGTTTGACACCGACGAGCACCCCAGAGAAACCTCTCTGGAGCTCCTGGCCAAGCTACCACCGGTATTCAAGAAGGACGGGACGGTAACCGCGGGCAATGCCTCGGGGATAACCGATGCTGCCGCTTCCCTGGTGATAATGTCAGGGGAAAAGGCAAAGCAGCTTGGGCTACAGCCAATGGCGACGATCAGGTCTTATGCCGCTGGCGGCGTTGACCCGGCATTCATGGGCCTGGGTGTAGTCCCGGCAACAAAAAAGGCGCTCAAGCTGGCGGGACTGACCCTGAGCGATATAGAACTCGTTGAGCTGAACGAAGCCTTTGCCTCTCAGGCGCTCGGTGTTGTCCGGGAACTGGGTCTTGGCCTGGATAAAGTAAACCCCCATGGTGGCGGCATTTCACTGGGACATCCCATCGGCTGTACCGGAGCCAGGATAATAGTCACTCTTCTTCATGCCATGAAACGCCAGGACCTTAGGCTCGGTCTGGCAACACTATGTATCGGTGGTGGGCAGGGGATGGCAGTCATCGTGGAGAGAAAGTAGTCCTACTTTCCCCGTTTCTTATAGTCCGGGCACCAGGTGGCGTTAGGGCGGGCTGGATTATGACACGCCCCACGCCAGTCCCATTTGCAGCTGCCGCACAGGAAGATGTTCATCCCCAGCGCTTTCTTGATCCTGAAGTTAACTCTGTGTATCCAGGGTGGCTGCATCGCTAAACCATAAAAATAGAGGCTTCTCTAATTAGTTTATTACAATAAGAGGTCGTTTATCAACGCTATGCCGACCTCACCCCCCCTTTAATCCCCCCCTGTGACACCCCCATCCCTTAACCAGGGAAAGAGGGAAGGAGATAGGTCGCCAAACAAACTTCCCAAGGTTCAGGCTGTTTATCTGTATGTGTAATTGTGGTAAAATATAGCCAAGCTCGTTGGGATTGAGATAGCAGGATGGTTCGCCATGACTATGCCTCAGGTCAAGAAGGAACAGCCGCTAAATGTCGAGTCGCTTACCTGGGCTGATTTAACCTGGGTCAACATTGAACAGCCGACAGAGCGTGAGACAGAATATCTGGCGCAAAACTACCCCTTTCATCACCTGGATTTAGATGACTGTCTCAGCCGGATCCAGCGACCCAAAATAGATGTGTACAAAGACTACCTGTTCTTGGTCTTCCACCTGCCAGTATTCAACAAAGAGGCCAGAGTAACCACCCCCAGTCAGGTATCAGTATTCATTGGCGATAAGTACCTGATCACCCTCCATAAAGGTGAGCTTAAGCCTCTGGTAAAGCTGTTCCGCGAATGCCAGATTGATGAGGAATCCCGGCAGGAGCACTTCAGCCTGGGCTCTGGCTATCTCCTCTACCGCATCATTGATAGACTGGTTGACTATTGCCTGCCGATACTAAACAAGATAGGTGACAATATTGAGGAGGTTGAGGATAACATCTTTTCCGATGGCGTCCGTGGTGCAATAAAGGAAATCTCGGTGCTCCGCCGTGATATTATCTCCTTTCGGCGTATCATCTGGCCAATGAGAGCCGTCATCGGCAGCCTGGAGCCCAAGGTTCGCCGTTTCACCAAGATGGACATGGATGCTTACTTTGGGGATATGGTCGACCACGTGGATAAGATTTGGGATGCCTTAGATGAGTATAAGGAGGTAATCGAAGGGTTAAACGCCACCCACGACTCGCTAGCCACCAACCGCACCAATGAGGTGATGCGAACGCTAACTGTCATTGCCACTATTCTCCTCCCGATTACCGTGGTCGCCAGCATCTTCGGGATGAACATTCCATTGGGCCCCTTTAGAGATTCTCCGCACTCCCCGCTCTATGTGTTCCTTATCTGCCTGGTCATTATCGGTGGCATGCTCTTTTTTTTCCGTCGCAAGCACCTCATTTAGTAATGGCAAGTGGAAATATTCAACATCTGGTTCTGGTTCCTATTCCTCTTCATTGACCTCAGTCTGGCAGTGCTGATGTATAGGCTCTGGGGCAAGAAAGGGCTATACACGGTTATTGCCGCCGCAATTATCGTATCCAATATACAGGTAGTGAAGACGGTACAGTTATTCGGGCTGGTCGCTACCCTGGGTAATGTCCTCTACGGCAGTATATTTTTTACTACCGATGTGCTGTCTGAGGTCTATGGCAAAAAGTCAGCCAAAAGAGGGGTATGGCTTGGTTTCTGTGCCCTGATACTGATGGCAATCTGGATGCAGCTAGCCCTGAAGTTTGTCCCTGATGTTTCAGATTTCGCCCAGAGCTCAATGCAAACCATATTCGGACTGATGCCAAGGATCGCCGCCGGCAGTCTTATAGCCTACCTCTTGTCCCAGCACCACGATGTCTTTGCCTTCCATTACTGGAGAGATAAGACTAAGGGCCGGCACCTGTGGCTCAGGAATTGTGCTTCGACAACGGTGTCTCAAGCTATTGATAGCGTGGTTTTCTGCACCATTGCCTTCATTGGAGTATTCCCCCTGCCGGTGTTCTTCCAGATACTTCTCACTACCTACTTCCTGAAATTCATAGTCATGCTAGTTGATACTCCGTTTATCTACTGGGCCAAGAGCTTCAGCAAAAAGGTCATTGCCAAGGAAGAGGAAGAAAGCCTGATAGAAGACGAAGGGAGACCGGCAGATAAGCCAGGAGAAGTTTGAGATTAACATCTCATCGATATAAAATATTAGCTGGATGAGATATGATTGAATTTCTCTGAAGGAGGCTTGCCGGGAGAGATGAACATACACGTCTTAGGCGCACACAACTGCGAAACACGGGATTCGCTATTTATCTCCGTGCTCATCGACGAAGTACTGGCCATGGATGCTGGCGGACTCACCAGTAGCGTATCATTTCCGGCTCAGCAAAAACTCAAGGCGATCCTGCTCACCCATCGGCACTACGACCATATCAGAGATGTCCCGGCTATCGCCATGAACCTTTCTCTCCAGGGTGCCACGATAAATGTTTACTCCACCCAAACCGTGTATGACGCCCTGGCCACCCATCTGCTGAATGCCGAGCTTTATCCCAAATTCCTGGAATTACCGAAAGAGGAGCCGACCATTAAGTTTACGGTATTAGAGCCACACCAACCCAAGCAAATCGAAGGCTACAATGTTCTCCCGGTCCCGGTAAATCATGGCGATGCTGCCGTGGGCTACCAGATTACGTCTCCTGGTGGTAAAACAGTGTTTTATACCGGGGATACCGGGCCGGGATTAAGTCGCTGCTGGGAGCAGGTGTCACCTCAGTTACTTATCATCGATGTTACAGCACCAAACAGGTATGAGAAATTTGCCACGGACTCAGGTCACCTCACCCCAGGTCTGCTGGGTCAGGAGTTAACCAGCTTCCGAGAGCTTAAGGGTTATCTGCCCGAGGTAATTGTGGTTCACATGAATCCGAGACTGGAGAAGGAGATAGCGGCCGAAATAACCGAGGTAGCCAAAGCCCTAAATGGTTCAATCAGTCTCGCCTATGAGGGGATGTACCTTCACCTGTGAGAACAGCCCTGTCCCCTTGACCTCACGCAGGAGTAGCTCAGGCAAGGAAAGACTAGGAGAGGCTTCACCTCTCTTTACAATCCCTTCTCTCCTTACAGGGAGGGGCAACAAAGATGGTGGGGTTAACAAACAGTTTAAAGTTCATCGTTGACCACAATGTGGGGAAACTGGCTAAGTGGCTGAGGATGATGGGTTATGATACCCTGTTCTTTGACGGCAGGGATGACTTCCAAATGGTTAGAACCGCCCTAGATGAAGGCAGGGTAATACTAACCCGGGATACCCAGATTGTGAAAAGGCGGGTGGTAACCAGTGGGCAACTCAGGGTCATCCTCATCACCAGCGATAATCCGGAGCGACAAATGGATCAGATAATTGATACCCTTAACCTCGATTGCCAGTTCCGCCCGTTCACTATCTGTCTGGAATGCAATGAGCCTCTGGAAGAGAGGAGCCGGGAGCAGGTGAAAGACCGCGTGCCACCCTATGTCTTCCAGACCCAGAGCCAGTATGTAGAGTGCCCTGCCTGTCACCGCATCTACTGGCGGGGAACCCACTGGCAGGCAATGACCAGGAAACTAAAGGAGTACTGCAAAGGCTGACCATAGAGATTGTTTTTGACCTCATCCCTCTTAGACTCCCCGTAGAAATATGCGGGCTGGCACCCCTGTTGAACACCCCCTTGAGTTAAGTTCCTCAAAGAGAGAAGGAGATTTTAGAGGGGAGCTGCGCCCCTCTTAGACTCCCCACAGAAATACCCGGGCTGACGCTCCTCTCGAACGCCCGAAAAGCAGAGAGTTAAAGAGAGGCTTCGCCTCTCTTACTTAAATTTTCCCCCTTCCCTTGTTAAGGGAAGGGGGACAGGGGGATAGGTTACCAAATAATCCCTTGACCATAGGCCCAGATATTGCTACACTTCAAATCAGCAGCCTGAGATTCTAAGGAGGGGTTTAATGAATTTTGAGAACATAATACTGGAAAAGAAGGAAGGGGTGGCCAAGATTATCATTAACCGACCGCCACTGAATATCCTCAACCTGGCAACCTTAGAAGAGATGAACCAGGCCCTGACCGGACTGAGAACCGATGACGAGGTCAAGGTGGTGGTAATCACCGCCGCAGGCACCAGAGCCTTTTCCGCCGGGGTGGAGGTTGCCGATCACCTCGGAGATAAGCTGCCGAAAATGATCGAGGTGTTCAACAGACTATTTATCTTGCTGATAGAGGTTGATAAGCCGACAATCGCCGTGGTCAATGGTGTTGCCCTGGGGGGCGGCTGTGAGGTGATTGCCGGCTGTGATATGGCTATCGCCTCAGAAACCGCACAGTTCGGGCAGCCGGAGATCAAGCTGGGGCTATATCCTCCCCCGGCCTCGGTGCTCTTCCCCCGGCTTATGGGCAAGAAAAAGGCTCTCGAGCTTATTCTTTCTGGCGACAGTATTGATGCAAGAGAAGCGGAAAGGATAGGCCTGATAAATAAAGCCGTCCCGGCAGCAGAACTGGAGACGAAGGCTGACGAGTTTATCAAACGGTTTTCCGCTAACAGTGGCTTGGCCTTGAGCCAGGCAAGGCGAGCCCTCTACCGCAACCTTGACCTGGAGTTTCATAAGGCCATGGAGGTAACCGGGATTGATTCAGTGGCAGTCATGGCCGGGGAAAACAGTGTCGAGGGGCTGACTGCCTTCCTGGAAAAGAGGAAGCCGGTCTGGAAGAGATAACAGCGAGAACGCCAGTAGCAAGACTGATGTTGAGAAGTGAATCATCTCCCGTAAGAAGAGGAGCCATTCTGGAAGGATGAAGATTGTAACTGCGGAGCAGATGTACAATATTGACAATAAATGCGCCGACATTGGCTTACCCACTGCGGTGCTCATGGAGAATGCGGGTAAGGCGGTGGCCGAGGAAGTGAGACAAGTCCTGGGCACTGTTAGCAAGCAACATATCTTGGTCCTGATCGGGCCGGGTAACAACGGCGGTGATGGACTGGTCGCAGCCCGCCATCTTCACGACTGGGGAGCCAAAGTCACGCTCTACCTGTGCAGCCAGAGGTCAGCCGATGACCCCAACCTCAAGCTGGTTCAGGAGCGGGGAATAACCACTATTGACGGCACCCAGGATGAAGAGCTGGCGAGGCTTAATGAGGGGCTATCGTCAGCGACAGCAGTCATTGACGCCCTATTTGGCACCGGTAGAAGTCGCCCGCTGCGGGGCATTTTCGCCAGGGTGCTGGACGAGACAGGTAAAGTCAAAAGGGGACAGCCACACCGGCGCCTCATTGCCCTTGATCTGCCGTCGGGGCTGGATGCTGATACGGGTGCTGTTGACCCCGCCTGCCCTTATGCCGACAACACCATCACGCTGGGCTTTCCCAAGCTAGGCCTGTTCAACTTTCCCGGCGCAGAAAGGGCAGGTAAAATATCCGTGGCTGACATCGGCATACCACCCTACCTGGCGGAACAGATAAACACCGAACTCATCACCGACGAGTGGGCTAGGTCGGTTCTGCCCAAGCGTCCGCTTGACGCTAACAAGGGAAGCTTCGGGCGAGTCCTGGTGGTTGCTGGCTCCATCAACTATATCGGTGCCGCCTATCTAGCTTGTAGCGGGGCGATAAGGGTTGGCGCCGGACTGGTAACCCTGGCAACTGCGCACAGTCTACAGCCAATCCTGGCCTCTAAATTGACTGAGGTGACCTATTTGCCCCTCCCCGAGTCCCGGCCGGGTATCATCTCTCCCAAGGCAGCCAAGCTGATACACCAGCAACTTGACGCTTACAATGTCCTGCTTCTCGGTTGTGGACTGGGACAGAGCCAGTCAGTGATAAGATTCACCAGAGCTACCCTTCTCCACAGCCGGAAGCCCGTGCCACCCCTTGTTCTTGATGCCGATGCCCTGAATACCCTGGCTCAAGTCCCGAACTGGTGGCAACAGCTAGCCAGTGATGCTATACTTACTCCACACCCCGGCGAAATGGCACGACTTGCTGGAGTAGCCGTCGACGAGGTGCAGTCAGACAGGGTCGGCACTGCCCGAAGGTTAGCACCGGAATGGCATAAAACGATTGTTCTCAAGGGGGCCTATACTGTTATTGCAACACCCGATGACAGGGTTAAAGTCAGCCCAATAGCCAACCCCGGGCTGGCATCAGCCGGAACCGGTGATGTTCTCACCGGGGCTATCGCCGGGCTGATGGCGCAAGGTCTAGCACTTTTTGAGGCGGCTTCCCTGGGGGTATATCTTCACGGAAAGGCAGGGGACACGGTCAAGGACAGGCTGGGTGATGCCGGGGTGATTGCCAGTGACCTTTTGCCGGAATTACCGGTGGTTATCAAGCAACTGAAGGAAAGCTAGCCAATCGAGGTTATATCGCCATGTTGTTAGCCATTGACATTGGGAATACTGAGATTACCCTGGGGGTTTTTGATGGTGAAAACCTTCGAGCTACCTGGCACATGTCCACCGGACTTCACCGCACCGTTGATGAATATGCTTCCCTGTTGCTTACCCTGATACCCTACTTCCCGACCGAAATTAAAGGCATCGCCATGTGCAGTGTTGTTCCCCCGCTGCTAGCCACCTTCGAGGAGCTATGTCAACGCTATCTTCACACCTCGCCACTGGTGATCGGGGCTGGGGTCAAGACCGGAGTGCGCATCCGCATGGACAACCCCAGAGAGGTTGGCGCCGACCGTATTGTAAACGCCGCTGCGGCTCAACACCTCTACGGGGTACCGGTAATTATCACTGACTTTGGCACAGCGACTACCTTTGATGTGGTCTCCAAGGAAGGGGACTACATAGGAGGTGCCATTGCCCCTGGCATTGGTACTTCCAGTGAGGCGCTATTCATGAGGGCGGCAGTGCTGCCCCGGGTGGAGCTGGTTCGTCCCAAGCGGGTTATCGGCAGCAACACCGTTGCCGCCATGCAATCAGGCATTGTCTTTGGCTATGTCGCCCTGATTGAGGGTATGATAGCCCGTATCCAGAAGGAACTGGGGGAACCGGCGAAGGTGGTGGCTACCGGGGGCTTCGGTGAACTTATCGCTGGAGAAACCAAGGTAATCAACACAGTAAATCGCGATTTGACACTAATTGGATTAAGGCTTATCTACCAGATGAACAAGGGTTGATAGGAGAAGGCAGGCAATCATGCTAACCAACAAAACCGTCGTCCTGGGTATAAGCGGAAGTATAGCCGCCTACAAGGCAGCTGATATTGCCAGCAAGCTGGCTCAGGTGGGAGCCAGGGTGGAGGTGGTTATGACCGAGTCCGCCACCAGGTTCGTAACCCCGATGACTTTCCGCAGTATAACCGGCAGGCCGGTGGTAACCAGTATGTGGGAGCTTGCCTCCGAGTTCAGCATCGAGCATGTCGCCCTGGCCAAGGCCGCCGATGTTGTGGCTATTGTCCCGGCTACGGCCAATATCATCGCCAAGCTGGCCGCCGGCATCGCCGATGATATGCTCACCTGCACTGTGCTGGCGACCAGAGCACCGGTTATTGTGGCACCAGCGATGCACAGTGAAATGCTTCAAAACTCCGTCACCCAGGAAAATCTGACGAAGCTCAAAGCCAGGGGGTTCACGATTATTGAACCAGCCTATGGCTATCTTGCCTCTGGTGACATCGGCATGGGGCGCCTCGCCGAAACGGAGACCATCGTCGGCACCATCAAGCAGGTGTTAGGCAGGAGTGGCGACCTGGCGGGCAAACGCATCGTGGTTACTGCCGGTGGCACACGGGAGCCGATTGACCCGGTTCGCCATATCAGTAATCGCTCCTCGGGCAAGATGGGCTATGCCATCGTTGAGGCAGCCAGAGACAGGGGGGCAACTGTATCGCTAATCACCACTGTCACGTCTATCCCTGAGCCCGCCGGGGTTGAAGTTATGCCGGTTGAGACCGCCGTTCAGATGAAGGAAGCCGTAGCCAAGGCTACGGCTCAAGCCGATGCCCTGATTATGGCGGCGGCAGTTGCCGACTACCAGCCGAAGAGCATGGCCAAAACCAAGATTAAAAAAGAAACTCCCAGCCTGATCCTGGAGCTAATCAGAACGCCGGATATCCTCACCGAGGTCAAGGGCAACTTTATCAAGGTGGGCTTTGCTGCCGAAAGCGAGGACATCATCGCCAATGCCCGGCAAAAGCTGGAGAAGAAGCAGCTTGACCTCATTGTGGCTAATGATATTACCGATGCCTCTAGCGGCTTCGGTGTTGATACCAACAAAGTAATCCTCATTGACCGAGAGGGCAAGGTAGAAAGCCTCCCCCTTTTGACCAAACGAGAGGTCGCCGACAGGATACTGGACAGGGTGGTGGAGCTTTTTGCCCAAAAAGCTGGGAGGTAGGAAGATGCTACTAATAGATGGTGTTAAATATGCGGAATGGGTTCCCAAAAATGAAGAAGAACTTGAACTCATGGTAAATGAACATGCCCCAGAAATATTTGGTGAAAATTCCATGTATTTTGATAGAAAGCTGAAATTACAATCTCTGTCGGGGATTGGCTCAATACCTGACGGATATGCCATTGTCCTTGGTGATAAATATGAATGGCATATTGTTGAAGTGGAATTATCATCTCATCCACTGTATAACCACGTAGTACCTCAGATTAGCAGGTTTATTGCAGCCATGAATAACCTCAGCACCCAAAAAACGATTACTGAGGCTATATATCATGCAATAATTGCTGATGGGCCCCTATATATGAGAATGGATAAAGTGGTTCAGACGGGAGAGTTTTATAAATTTGTTGCAGACCTAGTGTCAAATACGCCCGTAATAACGATTGTCATTGAAAAAGATACGCCCGAACTACAGGAAGCTTTAAGCTCGCTCGGGCACTCAAAAAGGAATATTGTGGAGTTCAAAACTTATACTAGAGAGGGAGTAGGTTTAGCAGTTCACGCCCACATATTTGAACCTCTCACAAAAGGGCAAAAACCGGTTGCAGAAGTAGAAAATGAGAACGAAGAACCTCCTGAAAGAATCAAGAAAGTCACTGCCAGTGATTTCACTTACATGAGTGATGGCATTTTTGCCCTTGCTTCAGATTCATCAGTTACTATAGACGTCAAAAAGCATATTAGACTTGTCGGAGAGCAGTTAAAGAAGCATGGTTTGCATAGTAACAACTTGGGCAGTTTTTACTGGTTTTTGAGAAAGAAAGTTGGATTACTGAACACACCAACTGAAGACTAAGAGACTCAAAGAGAGATGGAGCCTCTTGAGGAAATCCATCCCCCTGCCCCCTTCCTTTAATAAAGGAAGGGGGGAGCAAAGATAAGAGAGGGGCGAAGCCCATGGAGGGGTAACCCCTTGAGTCCCCCTTTGGCAAAGGGGGAGAACTTTTCCTCTCTTAAAGGGAGAGCGAGAGGGATTCAAACAAGGAGAGTCAAAGAGAGGCTTCGCCTCTCTTAAAAATCCTCCTCCCCCTCTCCTTGTAAGGAGAGAGGGACTGAGGGGATGAGGTTAAACAATATTGTCATTGCGAGCGAAGCGAAGCAATCTTTATCATTGTCTGGAGATTGCTTCGTCGCTACGCTCCTCGCAATGACGGGTAAACTAGAAAGGCAATCATGGCAGAAGCACCAAACATCGAGCAAGACATGCCCAAAGCCTATGAGCCGGGGAAAGTCGAGCAAAAGTGGTACAAGTTCTGGCTGGAGAAAGGCTACTTCACACCCGAGATAGAACCGGGAAAGAGGCCTTTCGTCATCATCATGCCGCCACCGAATGTCACCGGCGAGCTTCATATCGGGCATGCCCTGACGGCAACCCTTGAGGATATTATGATTCGCTGGCACCGGATGAAAGGCGACCCCACGCTATGGCTGCCCGGGGTTGACCATGCCGGTATTGCCACCCAGGTGGTGGTCGAGCAGATGCTGGCTAGAGAAGGGCTCGACCGGCACAAGCTAGGCAGAGAAAAAACTCAGGCAAGAATCAGGCAATGGGCGGAAAGCCGACGTAAGATTATTGCTCAGCAGCACCAGAGGCTGGGGGCTTCCTGCGACTGGAGCCGGGAGCGTTACACACTGGATGAGGGGCCGAGCCGGGCAGTGCGCACCGCCTTTGTCCGCCTCTATGAGAAGGGGCTGGTCTATAGAGGAGAACGGATTATCAACTGGTGTCCCCGTTGTGCTACCGCCCTCTCTGACCTTGAGGTAGACCACAAGGAGATAGCCGGGCATCTATACTATGTACGCTATCCTTTGTCCAACAGCGATAAAGACTTCATAACTGTGGCCACCACCCGCCCGGAGACCATCCTGGGTGATACTGCCGTCGCCGTTAACCCCAGCGATGAGCGGTTCAAGGCGATGATAGGCAGGAAGGTCATCCTCCCCATCGTCAAACGGGAAATACCCATCATCGCGGATGAGGCGGTTGACCCCGATTTTGGCACCGGCGCCGTTAAAATTACCCCCGCCCACGACCCGGTGGACTTTGAGGTGGCGGAGCGGCAGGGACTGCCCCTGAGAAATATACTGAACCCGGATGCCACCATGAATGAAAACGCCGGACCCTATGCCGGTCTTGACCGGTTCGCCTGCCGCCAGGCAATACTGGACGACCTGGAAAAGGAGGGACTCCTGGTCAAGATCGAACCTTATGTCCACTCAGTGGGACACTGCCAGCGCTGCCAGACGGTCATTGAGCCGATAGCCAGCAAACAGTGGTTCATCAAGATGCCGCCGCTGGCTAAGCCGGCCATTGATGCTGTCACCAGCGGGCGCATCACCATCATCCCGGAGCGGTTCACCAAGGTCTATCTCAACTGGCTGGAGAATATTCGTGACTGGTGCATCAGCCGTCAGCTATGGTGGGGACACAAAATACCGGCATGGTACTGTGGTGAGTGTGATGGCGATAAGATTTACCTAAGATTAACCGACACGCTAATCAATAAATATGGTATGACTAAAGCATTTTATCAATACTCCTTGCTCAAAGGACTTGGCCCAAATCATGAAGAAGTGATAAACAATATAGAACTAGCCGATATTGATAAAAGGGCAGCCCCCATAGTACCCAAAGAGGAAGAAAATGAACCAAAGGAATGCCCTAATTGCCATGGAAGAAGTTTAATTCCTGACCCAGATGTTTTGGATACCTGGTTCAGTTCGGCGCTGTGGACTCACTCCACCCTGGGCTGGCCCGATGATACCCAGGACCTGCGCTACTTCTACCCCACCACAGTAATGGAAACCGGCTATGATATTCTCTTCTTCTGGGTCGCCCGAATGATAATAATGGGGCTGGAGGATACCGGCGATATCCCCTTCGACACGGTCTACCTTCACGGTCTGATACGCGATGAAAAGGGAGAGAAGATGAGCAAGGTTAGGGGCAACGTGCTTAATCCAATTGACACCTTAGAAAAATATGGCACCGATGCCCTGCGCTTTGCCCTGTGCACCGGCACATCACCCGGCAACGACATCAAACTGACAGCAGCCCGACTTGAAGCCGGACGTAACTTTGCCAACAAGCTGTGGAATGCCACCCGCTTTGTCATCAGGAGTATTGACCCCGACCACACCGACCTGACAATCCACCGGGACAGCCTGCCGATAGAAGACCGGTGGATTCTCAGCCGGTTGCAGCGCACCATATCCAGCACCGCCAGTCTGCTGGAGGGCTTCCAGTTTGGCGAAGCCCACCGGCAGATCTACGAATTCCTGTGGGGCGAATTCTGCGACTGGTATATTGAAATCGCCAAGATTCGCCTCAACTCTGGTGGGGAAGTGCCATCACCCATCCCGGTTCTGGTCCTTGTTCTGGAGACATCGCTGCGGCTGCTGCACCCTTACATGCCCTTCGTCACCGAGGAGTTGTGGCAAACCCTCAGAAAGCAAGCCGGTTTAGCCACCGCCGAATCAATAATGGTCGCCCCCTACCCCGATGCACGGCAGCTTGCCGCTGACCCCGAGGCGGAGCAGGTTATGGAATCGGTAATTGAGATAATACACTCAATACGCAACACCAGGACTCAATATAAGGTGGAAAGCAGGCGGTGGATCGAGGCACAAATCTACGCTGGTAAGCTAACGCCGGCAATTAGCCCTCATTCCCAGACCATCCAAACTCTGGCTAAGGCAAGCCCGGTCACATTCCTGCATAGCAGGCAAGATACCTCACCGAATGAGAACGCCCTAGTCCTGGTGCTGAAAGACTGCGAAGTTATCATACCAATGGAAAGCATGTTTGACCTTGGCGCAGAAAAGGCACGACTCCTGAAGGAGATAGAACAAGTCCAGGCCGAGGTAGCCCGCCTTGCCGCCAGGCTTAGCGATAACGCCTTCCTAAGCAAAGCCCCGGCGGCCATTGCCGATAAGGAGCGAAATAGGCTGGAAGAAAAACGGGACAAGCTGGAAAGGCTCAAGCAGCAGCTTAACAAGCTCAAATCATGAGCCGGCCATACGGAGGCGATTGAATGACTGACCCAGGGTGATGACAGGTGCTTGAGCCGGCACCGTGTAGTCGAAAGGAATCTGAGTCCTGCGGAGAACAGCAGTGCATAACAGCCTACTGAAAGCAGTTATCCTCGTCGGTGGTGAGGGTACACGACTGCGACCACTCACCTGTAACATGCCCAAACCAATGACACCATTACTAAACCGCCCATTCCTGGAGCATACCATCGCTTATCTCAAAAAATACCAGGGCGAGGATATTATCCTCGCCTTAAGTTACCTCCCTCAGGCTGTTCAGGACTATTTTGGTGATGGTCGTAACCTTGGGGTGAGGCTAACCTATACTGTGGAGGAAAGTCCCCTCGGCACTGCCGGGGCGGTAAAGAATGCCGAGCAATATCTGGATGGCACCTTCATCGTCCTTAATGGCGACATCTTCACCGACCTCAATCTGGCTGATATGCTCGCCTTCCACCGGGCAAAGGGAGCCCAGGCCACGATAGCCCTGACCCGGGTGGACAATCCCTGTGCCTTTGGGGTCGTTGAAACCGACAGCGATGGCAGGGTACAGTGTTTCATTGAAAAGCCGAGCCCGGACCAGGTAACCACCCACTGGATAAACGCCGGCATCTACATCCTTGAGCCGGAAGTCTTAGGACAGGTGCCGGCAAACAGTCATTACATGTTCGAGAAGGGACTATTTCCGCTCCTCCTCGAACTCGGAAAGCCGGTCTATGGCTATCCCTTCGGCGGCTACTGGATGGACATGGGAACTCCAGAAAAATGCCTGCAATTAAACTGTGACCTGCTGGGACGGGCAGCCAGGAGCACCCTCATCAACAATTTGAGCGAGGTGTGTTACGGTGAAGATGTTACCATCCATCCCTCGGTAGAGATAGTTGGTCCGGTCATAATCGGTAGCCGATGCACCATAAACCAGGGAGTGCGGATCACCGGCCCCGCAGTTATCGGCTCAGACTGCCTCATAGGAGAGGGTGCCCGAATAGAGAGAACAGTCGTCTGGAGTGGTAGCAGGGTTGGTGCCGGTGCCGTTCTCAGAGAATGTATTATCGGTTACGATGCTACAGTAGCTGATAATGCCCGGCTTATTGAGTGCACTGTTGTCGGCGACCATGAAGTGGTGAAACTGTCCTAGCCTGGTATTGAGAATGAGAGTCGTCGTGGCAATGAGTGGCGGCGTTGATTCCTCGGTGGCAGCCGCTATCCTTAAGGAAGAGGGCTACCAGGTAATTGGCGTCACCATGCAGATTTGGCCCCTGGATAAGCAGGCCGACGATGCCGACAAATTCGGTGGCTGTTGCGGTATTAGTGCCATCGAGGATGCCAAAAGGGTCGCCTTTAAGCTGGGCATTCCCCACTACGTGATGAACTTCAGGGACGTCTTCAGGCAACGGGTTATTGCCAATTTTTGCCAGGAATACAGCCGGGGAAGGACGCCAAATCCCTGTATCAGATGCAACCAGTATATTAAGTTTGATGCTTTGCTCGAGAGAGCAAAGGAACTGGGTGCTCAGTTTGTGGCTACCGGACACCACGCCCGGGTCGAGAAGGATAAGGCCAAAGGAAGATACCTCCTGAAGAAAGGGGCTGACCACGGCAAAGACCAGTCCTATGTGCTCTACCCGCTGACTCAAGAGCAACTGGGGCACACCCTGCTGCCCATAGGGAGTCTCACAAAACACAGGGTCAGGGAAATAGCCAGCGATCTGGGGCTTCCTGTAGCCGCCAAGCCGGAAAGCCAGGAGATCTGCTTTATCCCAGATAACAATTATCCCCGGTTCCTTGAAGAGTACACCGCCGAGGCAGTAAGGCCCGGCCCAATACTTGATAACCAAGGGCACGCCTTGGGTGAGCATCGGGGGATACTGTCCTATACCATAGGCCAGCACAAGAGACTGGGCATATCAGCCGGGGAGCGGCTGTATGTCACCGCTATCGACCGGCACAGGAATGCGATTATTGTGGGCACCAAACAAGAGGTATATAGCCGTGGGCTCATTGCTTCTGAGCTAAACTGGATCGCTATAGATAAGTTAAGACAGCCAATGGTAATGAAGGCTAAGGTGAGGTATCGCCACCAGGAAGCAGAGGCAGAAGTGGCCCCCCTAAGCGAAGACCAGGCTTATGTAAAGTTCACTACACCTGAGCCCGCCATCACTCCCGGTCAGGCGGTCGTTCTCTATGATGGCGACATTGTAATAGGCGGTGGCATCATCGAACAGGCTGCGCGTGATGAACACCCCTTCTGAAAGAGAGAGGGATGATAAAAGGGGAAGTATCATACCCAGCCCCGGCTAACCTCTGGTGGGGCCACCAACTGTCTTCATGCCTTTGCCTGGCGGGTAATACCTAGGTGGCTTGCCGTGCCTTTAGTGCCACTTGAATATTCTCCCCCTTCTTAACCACACCCTTCACCGGTGGCATTACCCGGAGGATGTTAAACAGAGGCAGTGGCTTGTCAGCGATAACCACAATCTTGGTGTCTCCCGCTGCCGAACCACCTACTGATACCAACCGCAGGCCGGGCACCCGGCACAGCTGTGCCTCTAACTTCATGATTTGCGCAAAGTCTATCGGGGCCGCTATCTCCAGTGCCAGCTTTCCCTGATAGAGCTCAGTATCTTCGGCTGGCGCCGGGGCAACCTCAGCTTCCGCCTCAGCCACCGGGGCAACCACTTCTGCCTTCTCCACGATAACCGGTGGTGGCGTCACCACCTCCCTTTGCTTTGCCTCAGCGACAGCCCTGGCTGGAGGCTCAGCCTCCTTCCCCGCTTTATCTCTGGCTTCATGGATAATCTGTTCTACCTTATGCCTGGCTTCGGCGATAATTCTAGCCGACTGCTCCTCTGCTTCCTTCCGTGCTTTTTCCCTAGACTCCCTGATTTCCCGTTCGGCCTCCCGCTTCAGCTCGGCAGCAGCCTTGGCCAACTCCTCAGCTCCCTTTTTCGCCTCCTCGGTCGTCTTCCTGGCTGCTTTCTCGGCTTCCTTCCTTGAGTCAGCGATTATCCGGCTGGCCTCTTCCTGCGCTGATTGCCTCGCCCGGGCAATAATCTTACCTGACTCCTGCTTGGTTTCCTCAATAAGGCGCCCCGCCTCCCGCTTCGCCTTCTCCCCGGCTTCCTTCTTTGCCA
Organism: uncultured Dehalococcoidales bacterium; assembly: GCA_964575695.1. Taxonomy (GTDB): domain Bacteria; phylum Chloroflexota; class Dehalococcoidia; order Dehalococcoidales; family W111; genus CAZNSC01. Next base: position 27,003 of record CAZNSC010000006.1, on the reverse strand, counting down.
TCTCCTCAGCCCCGCTGATAATTCGCTCCGCTTCCCGCCGAGCCCGGGTGGTAATTATCGCTGACTCCTCCTCAGCCTTTCTCTTAGCTTCCTCTCTTAGTTCGGCAGTCAACTGCTCAGCCTTTTGTCTCGCCTCAGTTATGGACTTGGCCGCTTCTACCCCAGCCTCTCTCCTGGCTTCGTCGGTAATCTGCTGCGCCTTTTGTTGGGCTTCGGCGACAATTCTGGCTGATTCTCCGGCCGCTGCCTCACTTGCCTTAGTCCTGGCTTCGACAATAATCTGCTCCGCTTCCTGCTGAGCGGCAGCAATGATACCGGCTGACTCCTGATAGGCTCGAGTGATGATGTGGGCTGACTGCTGCTCGGTGTCCTGTCTCAGCCTATCGCTTTCCCTCTCAATAGCCCGGGCAATTCTTTGCTTGTACTCGCCAATAATTTTGGCTGCCTCGTCAACCTCCAAGTCAACCTTATCTTGCATCTTTTCCACCGAACTCACCCCCCGATACCGTTTGCGTATATTCTAAGGTAGGCTCACCATCCGGTAAATACGCCGTTGGTACCTTTCTGCCTGTTACTTTCGTAAGTAGACTGCTCTATCATAAGGCTATGCCGGGAGGTGGCTCTTAAAGCTCCCGGGAAGGCAATGGCAATAAGTGGCAATGTTACCAACAGCACTTGGTATCAAGACTGAGGCCAAACATCTGCACCAAGAGGCGGTTAGCACCTGTGACCGAGGCAATCGCCGCGGATGTAGCAGTATAGACTCTCTTTTTGGTCTTCGTGGAGACACGAACCTAAGAGCCGCCCGGCTACTATTACACAAAAAGGTCTAAGACCTACCGGTCAGGGAATCAAATTTTGCCTTCCGCCTTGAGCTTCCGGGTAATATCCGCTCTCAGGCTGGGCTTATCCACCTTGTTCATAGCTGTAACCGGCAGTTCCTCGACAATTTCTACCCGCTCCGGAAGGAGCAATACGGAAGCCCCACGGCCTTTCAGGTAGGCAATAATGTCATCAAAGCCTATCGTCCCGCCGGAAACAGGCTGAATGTAAGCACATATCCTCTCATCAAGACGGGGGTCAGGCATGCCCACCACGGCCACCCGGCTTACCTTGGGATGGGTGGCAATCAAGTCCTCAATCTCAGAGGGAATGATGGTCTCACCACCACGCTTAATGAGGTCTTTCTTCCTGCCAGTAATGACCAGGTTACCTTCTTTAGTAAACTTGCCCAAATCCCCGGTGCGGAAGAAACCGTCCCTGGTAAAAGCAAGCTGGTTTTCGTCCCCCGACTTGTAGTATCCCGAAAAAATACACGGCCCTTTAACAACTAACTCCCCCTCCCCACCTTGAGGCACCTCAATATCCTTTGCATCGACTATCTTATATTCGTCATAAGGGCAATACGGCCTGCCTACAGTGTGTTTTATCACCTCAAAGGGGTCGGTGATCCGGGTGCTTGTCCCCGCCCCCTCCGTAGAGCCATAAGTATTGAAGAAGGGACGCTTGAGCTTCTGGCACACAGCTTCCACCAGTTCCGGCGATGCCCGGCTGCCACCGGTAGTAATTGAGTATGAGGGCGAAAGTTTGTACTTATCTAGATCAGGCTCACTGATTATGTCAGCTAACATAGCCGGAACCAGAAAACAGCAGGTAATCTGCTCCCGTTCCATGTTTGCCAGCACATCCTTTACTTTGGTGGAAGTAGAGAGCACAATTTTCCCGCCGAACAGCGCCATGAAGCCCACATTCCACAAATGGGCGGCCTGGTGATTAATGGGGGCCACCACCAGACTAATCTCTTTGAGGTCTCTTTCCACAGACCTCGCCAGGTAATAACAATAACTCACATGACAATCATGTGTTTTCGGTACAAGTTTGGGAAGACCGGTTGTTCCGCCGGTAGGACCAAGGTGCACAATATCATCAGGGGATGGGCCTAATTTTCTTAGATACTCAATCGAGCTATCATCCAGCCTGACGTCTTCAACCAATCTGGAAAAGGCAATGGTACCCTCAGGGGCATTTCCCTTAACGACGATTACGTGTTTCAAACTAGGGAACTTCTCGGCAATGCTCTTCACCATGGGGATATATTCTATTTTCCCATCGCTCTCCGGGCCAATCCATGCCACCGGCTGGGTCAACTCAGAGAACCGCTCCAGCTCCCACCGCCTGTGGCGGGGAAGGCACAAAAGGGGAACGTTGCCAATCATCTGAAGCCCCAGGTAGATTATGACGGCTTCGGCCCAATTAGGCATCTGCAGGAGCACGATGTTTCCCTTGCTGAAACCCAATCCCGAAAACGCCAGAGCAGCTTTCTGCGCACTCTCCCTTAATTGAGAGAAAGTGAGTCTTATTTCTTCATCTACCAAAGCCTCCTTGTCCGGGAGAATATCACAAGTTCGGTTTAAGGCCTCGATTAAGGTTGTGCCTAACCACCACTTCTTTGCACGATATTCCCTGGCAAGCTCTGCTGGATATGGTACAATGCCTTCCATTGACACCTCCTGTTCAAGATTCAAATTTATTTTGGACACTTAAAACGAGCGGTCACGTTATCCAACCGCCGGTATCTCTTTCAAATCATTGCGGCCCGTCTAAACCCGGTATGTAGCTGACAATATTGTCTTCGCTGGCAATCAGTTTATTATAGTCACGACCCGCAGGCTAGTCAAGGGCGTTGCCCGCCTACAGAGAACTTTGACATTCCCTGAACATAGAGCTAAAATGTCATAACTTTGTAACATTTTAGCTCCCTGATTTTATGACTTCTTTATTGCCCGTTTCCTACAATCTTCTTGGTATTCCTTTACAAAGGAGGTTCAAAATGGCTATCAAACCCGAGACTCTAATCGAGCTTCTGAACAAGGATTTATCCCTGGAATACATGGCTATCGTGCAGTACGCCCAGCACAGCGGTGTGTTGACTGGGGCTGAGTACGGTGATATCACCAAAGAGATCAAAATCCATGCGACTCAGGAGCTCCAGCACGCCATCACCCTGGCCGAGCAGATAGATTATATGGGAGGGTTCCCTACGGTTGAGGTGGCACCGGCCAATACATCCCGGGACAATCGGGAAATGCTGGAACAGGACCTGGCCGGAGAGCTGGATGCTATCGTCAGGTATAAGCAGCGTATTATCCAGGCAGAGGAGCTACAGGAACTGGCTCTGGCACAGAAGCTGAGGGAGATTTTGTCGATAGAGCAAGAGCACGCCATGGACCTCAGAAACGCCCTGGGACGTTAGGGTGAGTGTGGAGACTAAAAGCGGGCTTGATGGAAAGAGCACCGTCATCCCCACTGAAGAGGGCTTTGAGGATGCCGGATAGCCAGCCACAGAGTTAAGAGAATGAGTAATGATGACCAGGGTTCAGGTCTCGCAGTGGTGCAATAATCAAGTAATTCCACCTGTGGAAAAGGAGGCAAGATGTATCACAAGATACTGGTTCCCTTGGACGGCTCGGCGCTGGCGGAGTGTGTACTCCCCCACGCGGAAGCTATCGCCAAGGGATGTCAGGTAAAGAATGTCATACTGATGCAGGTCGTTGAGCCCTTTCGAATGCCCAGTGGTGCCGACTTTGACTTCTCCCCTGAGCAAACCAAGCGGATCGAAACACAACACCTGGCCAAAGCGAAAGACTACCTCAACCAGCTAGTGAGCCGTGTCAGCTATGACAAAGCAAACGTGCAATCGGAGGTTATTGACGGAGGAATAGCCGCCGAGAGCATTGCCGACTACGCTGCTAAGAATGATGTCGACCTTATCATTATCGCCACTCACGGACGCTCCGGGGTAAGCCGCTGGGTCTGGGGAAGCGTCGCTGACCGGATTCTTCGTTCCGCCTGTGTCCCGGTTCTGATGGTTCGAGCTCCGGGGTGCATACCCGGCATCTGAGGCTACAGACTACCGCTCTGTCAGCTGAACGCTTCGTATCTGCGAACCCCTCCTGGCCCAAGACAGCACGGGGCACCGCTGGCCGCCAGAATGATAAGCGGCGAATACAGAAATGAAAAACCAGGGGGGGGAGTGGATAACCGCCGGCGCCGGGTGTGCTGCAAAGCGGAACTCAAAGATGAGTCCCGACCCTCAATATCTCCTTTTTAAAAGAGGCGAACCTTTGAGCTCCTTCAGGCTGGCAGCACCAACACAAAACATGGAGATTCTCAGCCCCTCAATGACCTCCTGAAGAGCCGAGAGCACTGATTCCGCCGAGATAGTGGCGGCTTTCAGCAGGGGGGCGGCGATACCAGCGGCATCAGCACCCAGGGCTATAGCCTTGGCGGCATCAAGACCAGTCCGGATGCCACCGCCGGCGATCACGGTCAGCCCCGGAGCACCACGCCGCACCATCTCGATCGACTGCGCGGTCGGGATACCCCAGGAGGCGAAGGTAGCCGCAATATTATTCCCTATCTCATGTTGCGCCCGGTGTCTCTCCACCTCACTCCATGAGGTGCCACCGGCACCGCCGACGTCGATAGCCGCAACCCCGGCTTCCGCCAGCATCCGCGCTACACTCTCTGAGATGCCGCAGCCCACCTCTTTGACGATGACCGGAACCGAGAGTTCACCACAAACCTGCTCAATCTTCTTTAGCAGACCAGCAAAGTTGGTATTGCCTTCGGACTGCAATGCCTCCTGGAGAGGGTTCAGATGCAAAATCAAGGCATCGGCGCCGATCATCTCTATCGCCCGGCGGCACTCGCTGACCCCGTATCCATAATTCAACTGCACCGCCCCAAGGTTAGCGAACAGCAAAATATCAGGAGCAACATCACGCACCTGGCAGCTTGAAGCTGTCTCGGGAGCATCGATGGCACACCTCTGAGACCCCACCCCCATCGCCACTCCCGCTGTCTGAGCTGCCTGCGCCAAGTTTTGATTTATACGGGCGGCGGCATCGATGCCGCCAACCATAGAGGAGATGACAAGAGGCGCCTTGAGTATTTTCCCAAACAGAGGAGATGACAGATTGACCGCCTCCAGGTCAATCTCGGGCAGGGCCTGATGGACAAACTGATAGTCATCCAGGCCAGTGGCTACTTCTTTGAACTCAACATCTTCATTCAGAGTGACCCGGAGTTGCTCCTTCTTGCGCCTTATATTCGCCTGGCCTGCCGGGTCATGTAGAAAGCTATCTGACAAACTAACTCCCTTCAAATACCAAACAGTCTGTGAATGATACCGGCCCCATTCTTATGCCGTGATTGAATTCAGGCCCTTGTATTGCGCTCTTCTTCCAACGCTCTTCGCAACATATCCAGAACTACTTCTTCTCTGACAGCGTGTTCTTCAACAAGCTGTAGCATACCGTCAATCACCTGCTGGATATCCGACTCTTTGGAGAGCAGTTCCTCTCGGCTCAGTCCCTCCAGTTTGGCCTCAGTCACAATCAATCCGGCCTCCCCGATTTCTTTCCTGATTTCCTGGTGGTCGAGGATAAGGGCACGCATAAATAACTCACCCAGCAACGGTGGCAGGGCCTGCTCTTCATAGGCAAAGTGATTCCGGAGACCTTCGTTGAGTGCGCTTATCGTCTGTTGCAGCCTCTCCCGCTTCCGTGACAGAATCTCCAGCCGACCGGGAATCCAATCCGGGCGAGCTTCTCGCAAGGCGCTCAGGGCTTCCCGGTCACTTACTGATTCTCCGACAAGCTTCACATGTTCCCGGATGGTCCGATGCCACTCGATGATTTTCTTGATAACGGCCAACTTATCTTCCATACCCCATCCTTTCCAAGCCAGGGGCTAAAACTCTCCCAGGACTGTGTCATCTGTCACCTTTACATTATATACCAAAATGTGGGAAAGGGACTACCCTTGACAAGGACAACGCCCACACCTACAATACCGAAGTGGAGCTATTTTGATGACTAAGCTCAGCCGGGTGGTTCCTGCCATCCTGACCGACGACCCCAAAGCCCTGGAGAGCATGGTGCGCCAGGCAGAGACCTTCACCACCTGGGTACAGTTTGACATCATGGACGGGCAGTTCGTACCTTCACGGAGTATAACCTGGGAGCACCTGGATAGTCTCTCCATGAAGCTAGGGTGGGAGGCACACCTCATGGTACAGCGCCCTGAGGACTACCTGAAAGGCTTCCAGCAGGCGGGGGCACAGAAGGTAGTCTTTCACTACGAAGCCACCTCCTCGCCACGAGAGGTCATCTCACTGGCCAGAGACATTGGCCTCGGCGTGGGACTGGCCGCCAACCCCGAAACACCAGTCTCTGCCATTCTTCCCCTGAGTGATGAGGTGGACAGCGTGCTCTTCCTATCCGTCCACCCCGGCTTCTACGGTCGGGAGTTTATACCCGAAGTCCTGGACAAGGTCACCCAATTCCGCAGCGCCCGCCCCAAACTGGAGGTGGGCATAGACGGCGGCATAAAGGAGAGCAACATCGTCCAGGTTGCCCGGGCTGGAGTTGATGTCATCTATGTAGGCAGCGCCATATTCCGCCAGCCACAGCCCGGCGAGAGCTTCCGCCATTTCCAGTCCCTGGTACAGAAGGGCCTACGGCACAGGGACCGGTGAGTCGGCACCTCGTGAATCAAGAACACTCGGTCCTCGATTAGGGAACGGAACACTTCCCGGTTACTTCCCTTGAAGGGCCTGGGACTCAATGGCCAAAACCTTTTCCAGGCGACGGCGGTGCCGCTCCTCACCCCCAAAGCGTGCCTTGAGGAAGGCGGACACCAGCTCCCTGGCTAGCTCCACGCCAATAACATGTGCCCCCAGGCAGAGAACATTCATGTCATCGTGCTCCACTCCCTGATGAGCCGAGTAAGTATCATGGCAAAGCGATGCCCGGACACCGGGCACCTTGTTGGCAGCAATGCAGGCGCCGACACCACTGCCGCAGATCAGGATGCCGCGCTGTGCCTGCCCCGAAGCCACCGCCCGGGCGACCGCAGCCGCCACATCGGGATAGTCATCAGCAGAATCAAGCCTGTGAGCGCCCATATCCAATAACTCATACCCCTGACCCTGCAACCAGGGAAGTAACTCAGTCTTGAGGCTGAAGCCGCCATGGTCAGCCCCAAGTGCCACGCGTAGCGTCATGGCTTCCCCTCCCGCAGCAGGCGTAACGCCTCGTCCGCCATGTGCCGGGCAGTCAGCCCAAGCTGCTCATAAATCACCGCCCCCGGAGCTGAAGCTCCAAAACGGGGCAGTCCAATGGCGACACCGTCCAGCCCCACATACCGCTCCCAGCCCAGCGGTGTCGCCGCCTCGATGGAGACACGTACCCTTATGCCGGGCGGCAAGACACTGTTGCGATACTCGGCTGGCTGCTCGTCGAACAGTTCCCAGGAGGGCAGCGAGACAACACGGGCAGCGACGCCATCCGTCTTGAGCAGCTTCCCCGCCTCCAGGGCAATGCGCACCTCGGAGCCAGTGCCGATAAGGATAACATCCGGCGACGCCGCAGCTTCCCAGAGGATGTAGCCACCACGTCGCACGCCGCCGGCCGGGGCCAGTGCAGCGCGGTCGAGCACGGGCAGGCTCTGTCGGCTGAGCGCCAGGGCTGTCGGACCGTGGCGGCGCTCCATAGCCACCTTCCACGCCTCCACAGTTTCCGTGGCATCAGCCGGGCGGAGCAGCACCAGGTTGGGGACAGTCCGCAGACCCATGAGCTGCTCGATAGGCTGGTGGGTCGGCCCATCCTCACCCAAACCAACAGAATCGTGGCTGAAGATATACACCACCCGGAGCCCGGTGAGTGCCGCCAGGCGTACTGGCGGGCGCATGTAATCGTAGAAGATAAGGAATGTCGCCGTGAAGGGGATAACACCCCGGTGAAGAGCCATGCCATTGGCTATGGCACCCATAGCGTGCTCCCGGACGCCAAAGTGCAGGTTGTGCCCCCGGTATTCGTTGACAGCATAGTCCTCGTGGTTCTTCAAGATAGTCTTGGTGGATGGAGCCAGGTCGGCGGCACCGCCGACTAAGGCGTGGACTCTTCTGGCAATAGCGTTCATTACCCGCCCCGAGGCTTCGCGGGTTGACACGGGCTTGTCTCCAGGCTGGAACAGGCCAGCCAGGTCGCTGTCCCACCCCTCCGGCAGGCTCCCCTGCAAATCTTCTTCCAGGCGCCGGGCGTCGTCAGGGTAAGCCTGGCGGTAGGACTCCAGTCGGGCCTGCCACTCCTCCTGACGGTGCCGTCCCCGCTCCAGAGCCTGGCGGAAGTGAGCCAGTGCCTCAGGCGGGATAGTAAAGGGCTCTCGGTACTGCCATCCCAGTTTCTCCTTAGCCAGACGCACTTCTTCCTCACCGAGTGGCTCGCCGTGGGCAGAGGCGGTGCCCGCCTTGTTGGGGCTGCCGTAGCCGATGATAGTCCGGCAGATAATCAGGCTAGGGCGGCTACGCTCTGCCTGAGCCGCACGGAGCGCCCGGTCCACACGAGCTGTGTCCATGCCGTCGATGGGACCGACGACATGCCAGCCATAGGCCTCAAACCTCTGCGCCACATTCTCAGTGAAGGTAATGTCAGTGCTTCCCTCAATAGAGATTCCATTATCATCATACAGGTAAATCAGCTTGCCCAGTCGCAGTGTCCCCGCCAGCGAGGCCGCCTCCGAGGACACGCCCTCCATGAGGTCGCCATCAGAGATGATGGCATAGGTGTAATGGTCAATAATCTCATGACTTGGCCGATTGTAATGTTCCGCCAGCCACCGCTCCGTAATCGCCATCCCCACTCCATTGGCGAAACCCTGTCCCAGCGGACCCGTGGTTGCCTCAACGCCAGGGGCAAGCCGACACTCGGGGTGCCCTGGCGTTTTGCTCCCCCACTGACGGAATCGCTTGAGTTCCTCAAGCGACAGGCCGTATCCCGTAAGGTGGAGAAGAGCATAGAGCATGGCTGAGGCATGCCCCGCCGACAGGACGAACCGGTCCCTGTCCACCCATGTTGGGTCACCGGGGTTGTGCTTCAGGAACCGACTCCATAATACGTAAGCCATCGGTGACGCACCCATGGGTGCCCCCGGGTGGCCGGAGTTGGCTTTCTGCACAGCGTCCACCGCCAGAAACCGTATGGTGTTGATGCACAAATCATCAAGCTTGGGGTCGGGCACGCTAAAACTATCACTCATCGTCCAGCAAAGGTTCCTGACGTGGATACCTCCAGTCATCAACCATTCTATACTGCCACCAGCGCTTTTTCAACGCTGAGGGCTGACAGCCCAGGTGACAAGCAGGCAGCCTGTTCCACATCAACCAGAGGGCTGAGCGTCCGGGGGGTATTGAACTGCCTCCACTTTCATGGAGCGATGCACGTACCTGTAAATTTCCACGATGGTGGCGGCCAAAGGCACCGCCAGTACCAGCCCCCAGAAGCCGGCAATATAAGCCCCCAAAACCAGCAGAACAATCACGATTGCTGGATTTATCCGCAGATAGGCTCCCTGAATCCTGGGGACAAGTAGTGCGTTCTCGAGCACCTGAACTGCAAAGAAGAGAAGGGCTACCCAAATGGCCTTCTCCGGGGCTACTGCCATAGCCACTATCACCGCGGCAGCACCACCGATCCAGGGCCCCAATATCGGGATGAGCTCGGTCAGCCCGGCAAAGGCAGCCAGTGCCGCGTAAAAAGGCATTCGCAGAATTAATAACCCGATTAAGCAGAGGTAAGCCACGATAAACCCGAGCAACAATTGGGCACGAATATATCGTCCCAGAACCCTTTCAATAATGGAGATGACATTCTTGGCATGCTCGGCTACCCACGGTGAGAGACCTGAGTAAAAACCCTGTTTTAACCTTTCTGAATCTTTCAAAATATAGAAAAGAAAGAGGGGTAAGGAAACAAGACCAAAGACCAGGGTAAAAGTGGCCGGTATAAAAGAAATACCTCTCAGGAAGGCGCCCCGTATCGTATTGCCAAGTTCCACTCCGGCATCAATGAGGAATCTATCTACCTCCTGCCTCATCTCCGGAGGGAACTGCTCCCGAATACCTTCAGCCCACATCTGCAATGTTTGTAAACCCCCGGCGATATACTGGGGGGCATTGCTTACCAGGGCCACAAAGGCATCAATGACGGCACTCATGATGTAGAAGGACAGGAAGCCAATCAGTCCCAGGATTATTATGAAGATCAGTATTATTAAGAAGACTCGTTTAGTCTGCCGCCATTTGCCCTGATAAGGCAGCTTCCTCTCCACCCAGGAAATAACGGGCATCAAAAGGTAGGCAACCACCAAGCCCAGGACAAAGGGGAATATGGCACTCCTCAAAGCGTAGAGAAGCCAAAAGACAACGACTATGCCCAGTGTGAAGGATATTAGACGCCAGTGTCTTCTAAATATGTCCCTTGCTGTGTACAAGTTCTGCCCCGCACGCCCCCCAATTGGATAGACCTGCCAAGCACCGTATCTGTTTAATACGGCGTTCAGGAGTGCCGCGACTTATGCTCGACGACTCCTTATGAGCCAGGGCCAGCGATGCAAATAAGCCGTGGCTCAGGCTAACCAAGCAGTCAGGGGAGCACCCGTTTACTCCTTTGCCCCCTTCAGCCTTTCTTGTGCTTTCTTCCTTGCTTCGGCGGTGGTTTCCTTCACCTTTTCCACAACCTCGGCCGCCTTCTCCCTCACCTCCTCAGCCTTCTCCTTTAATAGCTCCCTCGTTTCCTCCCCGGGCCGTGGGGCATAGAGAAATCCGACCGCCAAGCCAATAGCCGCACCCACGATAAAGCCGATGGCAAAACTCGAGCCGCTATCTCTGTCAGACATCGCTCCCTCCTTCCTTTTTCTTGGTAAACTTGCTGACCATCCTGATTCCCTGACGTATCCCCTGAATAACCGCGGCCACCTCAATCAGGGGTTTAGCCACTTCTCCACTGGCATAGCTGGAAAGATTCTGTATAGTCCTGGAGGTAGCCTTTGCTGACTCTATTATCGGTTTTATCCGGCGGTAGAGTAGATATGACAGCACGGCAATGAAAACGAGCACCCCTATCGCCACCACTCCCCAGATAGCAATAATCAAATCCCGGAACCACTCAATGGTCACTGGCACACCTCCGTCTTGGTTACTTTGTCGGGCACTGGTGACTAGTCCTGTCGCCCAACCCCTTCAGCGTGATGATACACCCGCAGGTGTCTGACGGTCAAGGGGGTAGCCGCAGCTCATTGATGCCCAAGAGGGCTTGTTGCCGACACCGCTATTTGGCGAAAAGGCGACGGTGCTCCTTCCTCATGCAATGGTTCATCACCACCTTGAGACCGGCAGATTCCGCCCTCCGTGCCGCCTCCTCATGGACTATCCCCTCCTGCATCCACACCACCTTGGCGCCAATAGCAATGGCATCCTCAACTATGGGCGGGACGTCCTCAGAGCGACGAAAGATATCCACGACATCCACCGGCTCCGGGATATCCCGCAAACTGGGGTATGATTTCTCGCCCGAGACTTCAGCAACAGTGGGATTCACCGGGATGACTTTGTACCCCTGTTCCTTTAAATAATGGGCCACCCGGTAGCTGGGGCGCCCCGGACGGGGCGACACCCCGACAATAGCTATCGTCTGGCACTCCTTCAGGATCTTCTCAATGACATCTTCCATTTCAGCCTCCCGGTCTCTCATATTTTGCTCCAGATCCTCTTTTTCGCCAGCAGTAAGAAGACTGACCAGCAGAAGCCGGCAGCCCCGGGTTTGATGAACAGCAAGGTAATAGTTTAAACGCTTTATATAGTTAGTCTTCGCCTCATGGTAACGAGCGAGATGGCAAAGAACACCAGGGTCCAAACAATAATCAGCGCCAGTGCCCAGAGAAGACTGAGCTGAAACTCCCCATTAAATATTGCTCTGGTAATATAGACCACCGGCATTAAGGGCACCACCCAGCTTATGGTCTGCACTATGTCCGGGAAATTGGTCAGGGGAAAGAATACCCCGCTGAAGAAGAACATCGGCGTGATAAACAGGCTGATATAGTAGTTAAAGCTGTAGATAGAGGGGACGAGCGAGGTAAAGGTCACAGCAATCGCAGCAAACATTATGCCCTCTAAAAGTGAGAGTATGGGTATGAGCAGTGCCCAGGGTGAATGCACCAGTTGAAAAACCGCCGCTACCGCCAAGACAACGACGCCCGTCATCAGCGAGCGTGTCGCCCCCCAGGAGATTTCACCCACGGTAATATCCTCAGCGTTCAGCGGAGTGGCGATAATGGCATCAAAGGTCTTCTGGTACTCCAGACGAACAAAAGTGCCGTAAGTGCACTCAAAGCTGGCACTGAACATGGCATAGCTGGCGATGATGCCGGGGGCCACAAATTCAATATACTGCTGACCATCAACCAGGCCGACATATGCCCCAAGGCCTAAGCCCATAGCCAGCAGGATAATAACCGGCTCGATGACAAAGGCCGGGGCTTCGGAGTGCCACAACCTGAAGAAAACATCTCGATTCCGCTGCCAGACCCTGATAAAATGCCAGGAGATAATCTCACTCAATTAAAGACCTCCCGGTAAGCCGGAAGAAGACGTCCTCCAGTGTGCCTGGTCTCCGCCTCATCCTTTCCCCAAAAAGCCCCCGGTTCAACTGCTCAGCGTCAGCGTGGAAGACATAAATCTTACCATCGGCAGCCTCAAAGTCAAGCCCGCGATTTTCCAACTCTCTAACCGCCTCGCCCCTCCCCTCTGAGTCTACCTCGACCTCCCACACTTCACTGCCGACGTATCGGGCAACCAACTCTTGAGGAGTATCAAGGTTCAGGATTTTGCCCTGATGCATTATCGCCACCCGGTCACAGAGGACAGTTGCCTCCTCCATATTCTGGGTGCACAGGAGCAAGGTAACGCCCTGGGACTTTAACTGCGCCAGTTTGTGCCAGACCAGATGCCTGGCTTGAGGGTCAAGACCTATGGTCGGCTCATCGAGAATTATAATCTTGGGCCGGTTAATCAAACCCCTGGCGACAAGCAGGCGCCGTTTCATCCCTCCGGAGAGCTCTTTAATGCGGCTATTGGACTTGCTTTCCAGCTCAAACAAGCCTAAGACTTCCCGACTGCGCCGACGTGCCTCATCCTTAGGTATGTCAAAGTAGCGGGCAAAGGTCAGCAGGTTCTGGAGCACGGTCAGGTCCTCATCGAGGTTATCCACCTGAGGCACTACTCCCAAGATAGCCTTCACCTGACGGGAATGAGTCCTCAGTTCGTTACCCAGCACCCATATAGTGCCTTTGGTCGGCGGTGACACCGCCGTTATCATCCTGATGAGAGAGGTCTTGCCCGCCCCATTAGGCCCCAATAAGCCGAAGCACTCACCCTCCGCTACCTCCAGACTTATATCATCTACCGCCAGCAGGTCTTTGAATTTCTTGGTCAAGTTTTCCGTTCTAATAATGGCCATTGAAAACCCAGCCCGTTAACATCGGCTTCTACCAATCATATCAGCTTCAAAGTATACTGACAATCCCGTATATGCCTGTATCAGCCCACTCCCTGTTGAAAAGTAGTTCATATTCAGCTATCACTTGCCATAGTCAGGGCTTAAGAGCTATTATATTCATCAGTATATTCATCAGGCCCATACTTAAGGTCGGTTTTCGCCAAGGCAACACTGGAGGCAGACAAGTTAATGAGATACAGAAGCTATCAAAGTTTCCAACTGAACTCGATATGGGTCATCATCGGGATAAACTTCATACTATTGATAGCAAGCTATATAAACCAGGAGCCTATCTTCTTTTTTCTCGGGCTACAGCCGGCAGCCTTCCCGCTCCGTCCGTGGACAATAGTGACCAACCTGTTCGTTCACGGCGGCTTGTGGCATGTGGCGGCCAACATGTTCACCTTCTATTTCTTCGGGACATACCTGTCTCGGTTGATTGGTGAGCCCAAGTTTCTGGCCGTCTATTTTGGTGGCGGCATTCTGGGCAATATTGTGTTCATACTTCTCCCGCCATCACCCTATTCCATAGCTATCGGCGCTTCAGGTGCTGTCTTCGCCCTGGGCGGAGCGCTGGCGGTGATGAGACCAAGGCTGAGGGTGTTTGTCTTCCCCATACCTGCCGCCATTCCCCTATGGGCGGCAGTAATCGGCGGTTTCTTCATAATTTCCTTCATCCCCGGCATAGCGTGGCAGGCCCACCTCGGTGGCCTGGTGTTTGGCCTCATCGCCGGCTATTACTTCAAAAAGCGTGAGCGCTATTTCTTCTAGTCAGACAGACCACCAAAAAGAAGGAGGTGTTAACCATGCCTGAATTTGGAACAGCATTCTCTGGTCTTGCCCACGACCGCAAAGTCACCCATGAGGAACTGATTCGAGCGATACGGTTTATGGTTGCTGCTGAGTATGAAGCAGTACAAATATACACGCAGCTTGCGGAATCAACGGATAACCGATTGGCCCAGGAAGTGCTGAGGGACATCGCCGATGAAGAACGTGTTCACGCCGGTGAGTTCCTCACACTTCTGAAACACCTGGCACCAGACGAGGAAAAGTTCTACCTTGACGGCGCCAGAGAAGTAGAAGAGCTGATTGAGAAAACAGGAAAGAGTTAACGCCGGAAAGGGCAACCACCAGCGCATTCCGAGTTAGCGCCGACCTCATAGTACCCACTCACAGCGTGGGGTTGTGGCGCTGAGCTCAACCTTTGATGACACCTATGGGTCGGGTTCGAGCCACAATCCGGGAGATGCCAGCATTGTGCACCACACCGACGACGGTGCTCACATCTTTATAAGCCTGGGATGCCTCCTCAGCCAGACCTTTCAAGCTACCCGTCCTGACGGTTATGCCCCGGGACTCAAGGTCCCTGAGCACCGCCTCGCCTCTAAGCTCGCGTTTGGCGGCCGCCCGGCTCTTGACCCTGCCGGCACCGTGGCAGGTGGAGCCGAAGCTCTCCTTCATCGCCTGCTCCGTGCCCACAAGAATATAGGAGGCCCGGCCCATGTCCCCGGGGATGAGCACCGGCTGTCCAATACCGGCATATTTACGGGGAACCTCGGGATGGCCAGCGGGGAAAGCCCGGGTTGCCCCCTTGCGATGAACACAAAGCTCGAGCTTTTGTCCATCCAGCTCATGTTCCTCTATCTTGGCGATGTTGTGCGCCACGTCATAGATAAGCTCCAGACCGGCGTCCGCCTCACCTCTCCCCAGTACCTGGCAGAAGGACTCCCTTACCCAGTGAGCGATGCACTGGCGGTTGGCCCAGGCATAGTTGGCGGCACACCTCATTGCTGCCAGATAGTCCCGCCCTTCCCGAGAGTCAAGCGGGGCGCAGGCCAGCTGGCGGTCGGGTAGTTCAATGTTATACTTCTTCATGGCAGAAACCATCTCCCCGATGTAATCATCGGCAGTCTGGTGCCCCAGTCCCCGGGAGCCACAATGGACAAGCAGCATGACCTGCCCTGTCTGGTCGATACCCATCTCCCTGGCGATAGCCGCCTCCTGTATCTGGTCAACAACCGCGACTTCGAGAAAGTGGTTCCCCGAGCCCAATGTACCCAGCTGTGGAACACCGCGCGTCTTGGCCTTACTGCTGACCCGCGCCGGGTCAGCACCAGCCATCTCGCCATGCTCTTCAGTGGCCTCCAGATCTTCGGGGCGGCCGTAGCCTTTCTCCACTGCCCAGCGTGCTCCTTGGGCAAGAACCTCATCAATCTCTCCGTGACGCAGCCTGATCTTACCCTCCGAGCCAAGCCCCGAAGGAACACTTCTGTAAAGGGCATCAACAAGCTCTTTTATCTTGGGGCGAACCTCAGCCTCCAGCAAATTGGTGCGCAGCAGCCGGACGCCACAGTTAATGTCAAAGCCGACGCCCCCCGGTGATACTACCCCATCGCTTACCCTCATCGCCGCCACCCCCCCGATGGGAAAACCGTAGCCCCAGTGAATATCAGGCATAGCCAGAGAATGGCCGACAATCCCGGGCAAGAAGGCAACGTTAGCCACCTGCTCCGGCGCCTGGTCTGACACCAGATCGCCGAGCATTTCCTGACTGGCAAAAACCAACCCATCGACCCGCATCCCGGCCTTATAACTACGCGGTATTCGCCATCGGTAATCGTCCACCTTTTGCAGCAGTCCCGTCCACTTGCCCACCTTCACCACCTCCTAGACGTCAAAGATAACCTGAACCCTGTTTTTCTTCCCGTCCACTTCAAGCATATGATAAGTAGCTGATTTCACGCCCAGCTTCAGCTCGTGTCGGGAGGGGTCATATCTCTCCCCCCAGCAGACAGCCCTAAGATCGTGCTCTGTAAATTCGGAGACGTCAAATCTTCGGAAAAGGAGACGTTCCACTTCAAAGAGATAGATAAGGTCGTTAAGCCAATTAAAGAGCAGGCCCTCGGCGTCTTCAGCGGTCACCACCACCGGACGTGATTCGACCTCCTTCACCTTGCTGAGTTCGGCAATGATTGAGAAAAGGCCATAGGCAGCATTAGCAAAGGCCTCAGCCAGGCTACTGCCATAAGCAACCACTCCGGTGTCCGCCGTGTGTTCTATCAGTTGAAAACGCTTCACTTAAATATTTTAACATTTTTGGTCACTTGGCTTCTTTCTTCTCCTCAGCGTAGAAGCCCCTGAGCCTCTCAGCCATCTCTTTGAGTTGTTTATCAACCAGAAAATTGATAGTGCCCTCGGGATAGGTGCCGTCTTCTCGTCTCTCACCGGCAGCGATACCGGTGAGTACCTCGATCCCCTCATCGATGGTCTTAACCGCATAGATATGGAACTTACCATCACGCACCGCCTCCACCGCCTCTTCCCGCAGCATTAAATTCCTCAGGTTCTGGTATGGGATCAAGACTCCCTGGTCTCCGGTCAGCCCATTGGCCCGGCAAACCTGAAAGAAGCCCTCTATTTTATGATTGACACCCCCTATCGGCTGGACTTCGCCCTTCTGATTAACGGAGCCGGTAACAGCTATGTTCTGTTTTACCGGCATCCCTGAGAGACTGGAGAGGATGGCGTATAACTCGGTAGAAGAGGCGCTATCGCCCTCGACACCTTCATAGGACTGTTCAAAACACAGGCTAGCCGATAGGGAAAGGGGCTTGTCCTGGGCATATTTCCAGCCCAGGTAGCCACTAAGGATCATGACCCCCTTATTGTGGATGCGGCCGCTGAGCTGGGATTCTCGCTCAATGTTAATCACCCCACCACGCCCCATGAAGGTCTTAGCCGTGATTCGCGACGGTTTGCCGAAGGTAATGTCGCCTAAGCTATAAATGCTCAAGCCATTCACCTGACCAACGACGGCTCCCTGGACATCTATCATAATTATGCCCCGATTTATCATGTCCTGGATCCGCTCCTCGATAAGGTTATGCCTGAATATTCTTTCGTCAATGGCCTTTTGCACGTGTCTGTCCGAGATAAGTTCGGCATGGTCCCTAGACGCCCAGTAGCCGGCTTCCTCAATTAACTCCTTAATCTGGGCGAATCTCGATGACAGCCTTTCCTGATCCGCCACCAGCCGGGCAGAGTATTCAATGGCCTTGGCAACGCCGGCGGGGTCGAAGTGCTTCACCTCACACTCCTCACAGCAACCGGCGATAAACGCCGCATAGTCCAGCATGTTCTTCTCGGTTCTTTCGATCTCAAAGTTGAAGTCAGCTTTAACCTTAAAAATCTCCCAGAAGTCTTCATCATACATTGACAGCATCTGGTGGAGTAGCGAATCGCCAATGAAGACGATTTTCACCTTTATCGGCATGGGCTCAGGCCTCATTCCCTGGGGGGCGATAAGCCCGAACTGTTCGAAGGGGTCCTCGATCCGGACCTCCTTATTCTTGATCGCCCGCTTCAAGGCAGGCCATACCCCGGGGTTTATGAGCACATCCTGTGCGCTGAGCAGCAGATAGCCGCCGTTAGCCAGGCTCAGAGCGCCGGGCTTTAGCATGGTGTGGTCACTGAGGTAGCCCCCGAAAAGGAAGCGCCTTTCGATTTTGCCGAAAATATTGCCAAAATTGGGGTTAGGCTCAATCACCACCGGGGAACTCTTAGCGGCGCTATTGTCAACAAAAACGTTAACCTGAAAGGGAAGAAATGGGTTCCTTCCCCCCGCAACCTGACTGACCGGAACCCCGAACACCGGGTGTACCGGCTCTTCAGCCGTCTTATAAAGGTCAAGGTTATCCAGGGTGTAGGTCTTTAACTCGACAAGGTACTGGTTGACCTTAGGCAACTCGGCATATTCACTGAACAATGGATTAAACAGCCGGGACACGGTAAACTCGCCGATATCTTTGTCAGTCTTCTGCTGACGTTCAACCATCTGCCGCTCCACACCGCCGGCTTTTTCCAGGCTGGCCTGTAGCTTCTGGCGAAGGTCGGCCTGCTTGGCCTCAAGACCTTTCCTTACAGCCTCCTCAAGAGCAAGATATTCACTCTCCTCCATGGGACGACCATCAACCAGTGGCACTAAGACCGGTCCTACCGAGGTCATCTGAAGAAAGAAGCCTTGCTGGCGAGCTTCCTCAGCGATTTTGTCAAAGAGCTTTTTCTGCTCAGCCCGGCCCTCTTCAACCATCTTTTTCTTCTGGGCCTGATACTCCTCGCTGGAGAACGCCTTGCTCAGCTCTTCCTTCACTCTGGCCAACAGCTCGGTCATCTGGTCCCGGAATACCTTCCCCTTACCCTGGGCAAGGCTCACTATCTGAGGACGGTCCGGCTCCCGGAAATTGTAGAGGTAGCACCAGTCATCCAGTTGAAAAGTCTCTCCCCTGGCCTCCTTCTCTTTTATCAACCTCTCAATATAGGTCTTCACCACCGATGTCTTCCCGGTGCCGGTCAGCCCGGCCACATAGATATTGTAGCCGATGTTAGTCATATTCAGGCCAAATTCCACCGCCCGTATCGCCCGGTCCTGTCCTATGAACTCGTGCAGGGGAGACAAGTCCTTGGTACATTCAAACGGGAACAGACCCGGATCACATCGCCAGCGCAGTTTATCCGCTGATACTTCGTATTGCTCAAGTTGCATCACTGCCTCCTTACAGTTACTCTGATAATGTCATGACTACTTAAAAGCACCTGCCCTCAGCCAGCGAAGCATTGCGCTTACTCTCCGCTTCACTTGGGCCTGGTCAAAGCCGGACAAATTTGGGGTAGTCCGATACGACACCTTACCAAACAAGCTTTCTACCCGTTATGGTATCACTGACAACCCTAAGAATCAAGACTCGACACAACCAGTTGACAGGCACTCCGGGGATTGATAATATTCAGCTAATCAAGCAGACCGGTCAGGCCCGAGTCTGCATGTGCTCAGGCGCTAAAATTCCTGCGGCTCACCGGGCAGTCAGCCCTATCCCTCGCCTCAGGGGCACCCTGACAGGCAACTTACTATTGGCACCAATGAAAGAATTGCGTATCCTCTCCCATAGCGATGAACCCTTCTCGAACCGGCTTGAGGCAGGTCGGCTTCTCGGGCACGAGCTAGAAGAGTGGCACGAACAAAGAACCGTCGTGCTTGGCATCCCCCGTGGGGGGTTAATTGTGGCTCGTGAGTTGGCCCGAGCGCTAGATGCCGACCTGGATATCGTCCTCTCACGCAAGCTGCGTGCCCCAGGCAATCCAGAGCTCGCCATTGGCGCCATTGCCGAGGATGGTAAGCTCTTTCTCGACGAAATGCTACTTCGGGAAATGAGTGTGGAAAGCACATATATTCAGCAGGAGAAGGAGCGCCAGTTGGTCGAGATTGCGCAGCGCACCGAGCTAAGCCGCCGCATACTGCCCAAGGTGCCCCTGAAGGGAAGGCCCGTCATCGTGACCGATGACGGTGTGGCTACCGGGGCGACAATGCAGGCGGCACTCTGGGCGGCGCGTCAGGAACATCCCAGTAAGCTGATTGCCGCCCTGCCTGTGGGCCCGGAAGAAACGGTGAGACGACTGGCTAAAGATGCGGATGAAATGATATGCCTGCGTGCACCACCCTTCTTCAATGCCGTCGGACAGTTCTATATACGATTTGAGCAGATCGAGGACGAAGAGATGCTAGCCATCCTTAAAGAAGAACACCAAAGAAAAGGCGGAAAATGGATGTAGAGGAGCGCCCCGTCCGGGTTCTGGCCGGTGAAGTCGCCCTTGAAGGTAATCTGGGTGTACCTACGGCTGTCCAGGGCGTTGTCCTGTTCGCCCACGGCAGCGGCAGCAGCCGTCACAGTCCACGAAACCAGTATGTAGCCCGGGCACTGCGCCAGTCAGGGCTGGCCACCCTGCTAATTGACCTGCTTACCGCCGATGAGGAAGCCAAGGACATTCAGACAGGACGCCTCCGCTTTGACATTGGCTTGCTTGCCCGACGGCTGGTCGGTGCCACCGACTGGCTCAGGCAGAATGCGGGCACCAGAAACCTCGACGTCGGCTACTTTGGCGCCAGCACCGGGGCTGGCGCCGCATTAGTAGCGGCCGTGGAACGTCCGGATGTTATCGGCGCCATCGTTTCGCGTGGGGGACGTCCTGACCTCGCCGGGCCGGCACTGCCTCATGTAAGGGCACCCACGCTTCTCATTGTCGGTGGCCACGACCTACCGGTGATTGCCATCAACCGCCAGGCGCTGGATGAGCTCCAGGTGGAAAAGGAGCTGGTGGTGGTGCCCGGGGCAACGCACCTCTTCGAAGAACCCGGGGCGCTCGAAGAGGTGGCACGACTGGCCGCCAACTGGTTCATGAGCCACCTCATCCGGAGAGGTGACTCCAAAAAACCTGAATCATAGGTTGGTGCCAGAAACGATTTATGATACATCTTGATTGTGCTTTAGCCCGCTGGCATATACCCGAGTTGCCGCCTGAATTGAGGGAGGAGGCTGCCCGAGGGCCCGATCTTGAGGCAGTTCAGCGGCTTTCCAGCCAGAGACTTACTGAAGAGCATGAACCTCAGAAAAGGAGCCAAGTGCAAATAGCCATCTCAGACTGGCTCTATCACCTGGTAAGAAGTAATGTCAAGCGCGGGCGTGTCTTTGAACTGGATGAGGTGCTATCAACCCGAAGCGCTGATTGTCTAGGCTATGCCAGGCTATTCTCCGCCCTCGGCCCGAGATTCGGCCTGGAGTTAAGGGTTGTCGAGGTGCTGACCGATAACGCCGGACGATATGTGCCCCATCATGTGAATCTCTTGAACCTTGCCAACGGAACCCATCGCTTTATTGACGCATGGTATGGTTCTCCAAATATAAGCCATCGGCGAATGGGCGCCCTGGTCAACGGCCATCCCAAAGATATAGACCGGGATGAACTGGGTGGGATTCACGACCTGGCGGGGTTACCTGACCACTGCCTTGAGGCGATAACCCTGTATATAAAGGGGAACCGCTGCCTGGAAAGAGACGAACCAGACGAAGCGATTAAATATTACTCGGAGGCGATAGCGCGATACCCCAATAACAGCCGGGCCTTCTACAACCGGGCGCTCGCCCACGAAAGGAAAGGAGATGCCAAAGCCGCCAGGCTGGACTATACTCAGGCACTTAAGGATGAATCCAGCCTTATCCGGGTAATGGCGACAGCAGACGTGCTTGAGGGTCTAATCAGGCTGGATGAGGCGGGCATCAGTGAAGAGGAACAGGACATCTATCTCTGGCATAAGGGGTTCAAGACAGGAGAGCCGGCCGGAGATGAGGAAATTGGCCGGCAATACCGGATTTCCCCAGAAAACGTGGTGAGGATAATCTCAAGCGTGGAAAGCCGCGGGGTTTGTCTATCTATATAACACGGTATAACACGGTGGCGGGGTTGGATTTGAACCGGCCAACGCCTAGGGGTATTGACAACCACCGACGGAAGTATTAAACTCAAGTCCCTAGAGTTCGCCAATTGAAGTGAGAGAAAATGCCCAGTCTAAGTGCTTTCTTCACCAACATGTCGGCACCCATACCTCTACCCCAAAAACTGCATCTTGTCTTTAGGAATAATGCCATTAAAATCTGGAAGAGGCAGGGCTGTTGTGGACATCCGGGTGAGCCCGGTTGCTGAGAGAGCACCAAATCGTCCCCTAGGTCAGGGGAAACTAAGGAGGGACGATCAAATAACGGCGTCATCTAGCTACCACATATGGAAGCCCCTATATAACCCGGTAAGCTGTTGCCCACCGGCCCGGGGAGAGCAGGCGACAATATTCACTGGAGGTAAGGATGAAAAGCAGCAGATTTAGAGAAATCGTTAGGTTGGTGGTAAGCATAATCGCATGCCAGTGTGCTGGTCTCATCGGCTCTATCTTCACCACCCCGGCAATCCCAACATGGTATGCAACTCTGGCAAAGCCGACCTTTACCCCACCGAGCTGGCTATTCGCACCAGCCTGGATCACTCTCTACCTTCTGATGGGCATAGCCGCTTTCCTGGTATGGCGTAAAGGACTGGGAGAAGAAGGCGTAAAATCGGCGTTAGTCATGTTCTTAGTTCAGCTAGTACTCAATGCATTGTGGTCAGTGGTTTTCTTCGGCCTCAAATCGCCTCTTGCCGGCGCAGTTGTCATCATTGCACTCTGGGTTGCTATACTGCTTACCATGCTCAGGTTCTTCAAGCTATCCACCACTGCCGGGGCACTTCTCACACCGTATATCCTCTGGGTGAGCTTTGCAGCAGCCTTGAACATATCAATATGGATACTTAACCCATAGGCGAGTCTAGAAATAGGGAGGGAAGCTCTGAAGCTTCCCTCCCTCCATATCTTGGTAGCGTGGGGTGGATTCCAAGGAGAGCTGGTTGACAATTCAATGACGAAGGGGTAGGCTCGGGCATAAACTCAAATAACTGTAACAAAAGGAGCTGAAATGGAAAACTTGTGGCTAATTCTGTTCTGGTCGGGACCTATCGGGGTCGGTATCTTTCTTGTCTGTCTAGGCACAATGATTTGGCTACTGGCGAAGGCTGAATCGATAAAAACGCACTCAAAGGCACTGGCAAAGGAAAAGGGGCTGGAGAAGAAATAAAGTAAGCATCTCTGCTTCCCTCAATAATCTTTGGTAGCGGGGGGTGGATTCGAAGGAGACGGGGGGATCCTCTAAAATGAGGCAGACTGCCTCAGAGTCCTACACCTCAGGTAGAACCAGAAGGAGCACGTGGAGCACAACTGATGCTGCCAGAATTGAAGCTAGCAACAGAGAATACTCTCCTTGGTGACTTCGTTCCACACTTCGGGCACGTAACATCGCTATCACTATCAGCTATGTTACGGCGAAGTTCGAACCTCTCGCCACACTTTGTGCACTCATACTCATAAATAGGCATAAAATACACCACCTGACAACGACTCTAGAATCTTGATATCTGAATAGCGCCTAGAGGACAAGCTCTAAGACAGTCACCACATGCCCGGCATAGAGAAGGGTTAGTCATAGGAGCTTCATATGCGGTCTCCTGTGTGAGCAACTTGCGTTCACAAACCTGCGCTGCCAGGCAAACACCGCTATTGCATTTATCGGGATGGCACTTATTAAAATCAATTACTGCCATTTTGCTTGGCATGACAAACCTACCATTAAGCTGTCTGTCTGAAATAATTATACATCAATCTTAGTCTAAACTGTACCCGAGTATTGCGTATGTGACTTTCGTCTCAAAGTAGATTGATGACCCGAAAATAAGTAAGAGAAGCATCTCTGCTTCCCCCAAGAATCTTTGGTAGCTGGGGTTGGATTCGAAGGGGACGGGGGTGGGAGGATTGACAAGAATGCTCTAAGGCAACTTAATATCTAACGCTTTGCTGATTAGGATAGACAGTTTTAAGAATGAATCTCTAGCATCACGAACTGTAGCATCGTCGCCGGGAATCATTCCAAGTAACCTGGACAGTTCAGCTATCTGCACAACAATATCCTTTCTCAAATCTTCAACATTTCGTGATTGCTCTATCATCATAATTAGCCTCCTGTTTCATGTTGCATTCTAACATATTGAAGAAGGCACTAAAGGGAAAAAGCTAATGGGATAAACCAAGGAGCTAAACTGCACCAGCCTGGCCCCCGTAATCTCCTTGGTAGCGGGGGTTGGATTCTAAGGGGACGAATGGCGGAGCCGTATTGCGAATAGGTAACGTTACCTGATTTCTACGAGCTCAATCTCAAATGTCAAGTCTTTGCCTGCCAGAGGATGGTTGGCATCTATGGTTATCGTGGTCTTAGAAACCTCACTAACAACAACTACAGCCGTTCTACCGTCCGTTCGCTGCATCTGTAATTGCTGGCCGACTGTGGGCTCCAGATCATCAGGCAACTGGTCTCGCTGTATTACCATTACCATCTCATCACGATGTGGGCCATAGGCTTCATCTGACGGAATCGTAGCCGTCTTCGTTTCCCCGACCTGCATACCTTTGACGGTTTCCTCGAAACCCGGAATTACTGTGCCCCCACCTAGGGTGAACTCCAGCGTTTCACGCCCCCGAGATGTGTCGAAGACGGTGCCGTCCTCTAAAGTGCCCGTGTAATGAACTCTAACTGTATCGCCTTCATTTGCCATTGCCGAACCTTCCTTTCCGTTACATCCTGCCAGTAACGATATTCCTGACAGGATAACCGCTAAAATCACGCATATATTTTTTTAGTATCTTTATTATCCATATCGCGCGTCAACGGTATATTGACCCTAATGGAGTAGAGCAGGCGTTAACTAACGAAGCTAAAATTAGGGATATTTTGAAATTACGTTCGCTATTTCCAGCTAATATTGCGGGAAGACTCCCGGAACCCTTTCTTCTTCCGGGCTAGCTTAACTTCAGAATTGGTAGCGGGGGTTGGATTCGAACCAACGACCTTCGGGTTATGAGCCCGACGAGCTTCCACTGCTCCACCCCGCGCCAGTCAGGTTTAGTTACTGTCCTCTTACTGTCTAGTATAGCCTGTGGCCGAAGAGGTGTCAACAGGCCATACACCTACAATAGAGTAAATCATACCCGATTGAAGCCCGCCACAAAGAATTCTGCTACCTTCTCGGCAACCTCAGCCTCATACCCGTACCAGAAGTGGTCGGCACCGGGTATAATCTCACATTGCTTCAGCCCGGAGATATCACTGGTGTACCGCCGGAGTTGCTCTGGCGGTATGACAAAATCATTCTCACCGCTGATGATAAACACTGGTTTGGGATATGTCTTTAATTGCTCCCAGCCCGAGTCAGATAATGCCGGTGACACCAGCGCCAGCGACTTCACTTGCTCATCTTGAACGGCAACAGGGGAAGCGACACCGGCACCGAAGGAATATCCCGCCAGCCCCAACCTTCCTTGGTCAATATTAGGAGTGGACGAGACTAGAGCCAGCGCCGCCCTGACATCCTCCTGCTCACCAACACCCCCTCCATATTCACCACCACTCTTGCCAACCCCCCGGAAGTTGAATCTCAAAGCAGCGACCTGTTGCCGAGACAGCGCCTCACAGAGGATGAAGACGACATTAGCTGACATGCTCCCGCCATAGAGCGGGTGAGGATGACAGACGACAACCGCCGGCACCGAACCCGTAGTCTCGGGCCAATGCCATGATCCCTCAAGCATAATATCTCCACAGGGGAAGGTGATACGTTGTCTCAAGGTTCTTCTTCCTCCTCGGTTTTGCCGGCTGGCGTTTGCCACCAAGCTCTCAGTCGTTCGGCTATCTGTTTCTCATACCCCTGGGCGCTTGGGGTGTAGTAGTGCCTGCCTCGAAGCGAATCGGGCAGGTTTTGCTGGCGGACGAAGTGCCCCGGGTAATCATGAGCATATTTATAGCCTTTGCCGTAGCCGATGTCCTTCATCAGTGGCGTTACCGGATTACGCAGGTGTAACGGCACCGAGGCACCGGGCCCCTGTTTGACCTCCTCCTGAACCTGAGAATATGCCTGATACAGCGAATTGCTCTTGGGAGCGGTAGCCAGATAGACTGCCGCCTCAGCCAGAGCCAGGTTGCCCTCGGGCATACCGATAAAGTGGACGGCTTGCTGAGCCGCCATGGCGACTACCAGTGCCTGGGGGTCAGCCATGCCCACATCCTCGGAGGCAAAGCGAACCAGGCGGCGAACAATATACAACGGGTCCTCACCCGCCTCCAGCATCCGGGCCAGCCAGTATAATGCTGCATTCGGGTCTGAGCCACGCATCGACTTGTGGAGTGCGGAAATAAGGTCGTAGTGCTGCTCTCCTGCCTTGTCGTAGCGTAGAGCCCGGCGCTGCATGGCATCTTCGATAGTAGGCAGCGAAATACGGCGCTTGCCCTCAGCATCCGAGGGAGTCGCCAGAGCGGCAATCTCCAAAACATTGAGGGCAATTCGGGCATCATTGTTTGACATCGTGATAAGGTGACTCAAAGCATCGGGAGCCAGCTCCACGTTCAACGTCCCCAGCCCTTTCAGTTTATCCCTTAATGCCCGCAGGATTATGACCCCGATTTCACTCTCAGTAAGCGGGGTGAGGGTAAACACCTGACACCGGGACAGGAGAGGTGAGATAACCTCAAACGAAGGGTTCTCGGTGGTCGCCCCGATGAGGGTGATGGTGCCATCCTCCACGAAGGGCAGGACAGCATCCTGCTGGGCTTTGTTAAAGCGGTGAATCTCATCAATAAACAGTATGGTTCTCTGCTGATGCAATTTACGGCGCTCCTTCGCCTCCTCTATTATCCGGCGCAGGTCAGCAACACCGGCACTGACCGCGCTTATCGGGCTGAAGTGGGAACTGGTAGTATTGGCGATGATATACGCCAGAGTAGTCTTGCCGCTGCCCGGCGGACCCCACAGGATAATTGACGGTATCTGCCCCGCCTCAATTGCCTTCCGTAGCACCCGCCCCTCGCCGATAATATGCTCCTGCCCGACGAACTCGTGGAAGCCAGCCGGTCTCATCCGGGCCGCCAGTGGCGACTCTTTTCCCTTCTGCTCCTCCGATTTCTGCTCAAACATATCCATCATGCCACCCTCACCCCCTGTGTCCCCCTCTCCCTCAAGGGAGAGGGGGAATCGGCCACATAAGAGAGGCTTCGCCTGTCTTTGACTCTCCTTCAATACTTATAACTCTTATCGGGGGGGGGGGGGGGGGGGGGGGGGGGGGGGGGGGGGGGGGGGGGGGGGG